>NZ_JANWTB010000015.1:0-90746 GCF_024919535.1 Lysinibacillus sp. A4
CTCCAGATGGTTATACTTACCGTACGGATAACAATGGACGTATTACTGAATGTGAAGGAACGCTTATTCTAGGCACTGCAGAACGAAACGCATACACACAGAGAACTGTGGGAGGAAAAGATAGATTACCTGATGACGACGGTGGACACTTAATAGGAGCACAGTTTAAAGGGCCAAAGGATATCGATAACCTAGTTCCACAAAATAGCCAAATTAACCGTTCTGGTGGTGAATGGTTCAATATGGAGACTGAGTGGGCAAATGCATTGAAAGAAACACCTCCGAAAAAAGTTACTGTACAAATTAATCCGACGTATTCTGGAGATTCAATGAGACCAGATGCATTCGAAGTAATTTATCATATAGAAGGACAAAGACAAGTAGAAAAGACAATTAAAAACCAAGCAGGAGGCTGATTTATTTGAGTATGGAACAAGAAATGAATAGAATCTACCATGAAATTGCAGAAATTGTGAATGAGATGATTCCAGAAAAATGGGAAAGTTTTTATTGTTATGCGCAAGTTTCAGAGACAGGGGGAGGGACTTATTTTTTCTATAATACCCCATATAAAAAAGAAGAATTTATTTATAGTTTAGATATATCATCATATTTTAATATTGATAAAAATGAGTTTAATATTTTAAAAAGAAAACTATTTAGTTTAAGCGAAAAATTAAGAGAAGTTTTTATTTATCATGGACAGGAACTGTGGCACTCTTTTACATTATCGCTTGAACAAAGTGGAAAATTTAAGATCCATTATGATTATACTAATTGGTTTGAGACAGATTATGGATTTAATGAACAAATGGTGATATGGGAGTATAAGTATTTAGGAATTATACCAATAGATGAAAAGCAAAAAAAATTGATTGAAAGGTATTTAGAAGAATATCCAAATAACCCGATTTAATTAGGAATACGAATATTATGGATAAAATTTAAAGGTTATATTTACATGGATTAAAGTATAATTTTTTGATGGCACCTTTAAATAAGAAAATTTATCGACCAATAATTGATTATGGAATGTTGATTTAGCTAACAAATCCAATATGCAGAATGGGGTAATTAATAAATAGAATCTCAAGGTGTCGAGATAGTTTATTAAGATGGCAATATGGCTTACTCTCCAATAAGTAGGGAATAATTACAATTATGAGAGAAGTAGAATTTGCAGAAAAGATTGGACGTAGAGATATTGTGAATATGCTTTTTGAAAATTACATTCAAGAGAGATTGTTGACGAATTACTTAAAATGATAAAAGAAGTAAGTTGATATATTTGAATATTTTAGAGAAAATCGATAATGGAAATTGTGCAGTTGAAGAGTTGATAGAACTACTTGATGAAAAGAATCCAATAATATTATATTATGCAATGATTGCTATTGGTAAATATGAGATATTCAATGAAGATATAATTAAAACACTAAATGAATTGTCCTTTAAAAGAGAGTCTAAAGATAAGTTGATAGGATATTATAAAATTGGTGATTTAGCTATGGTGACGTTAAAAAAAATTGGATTTAATCTAGAAGTTATCCCTACTTATCAAAAACTTGATGATTTTGAGCAAGGAATGATATTAAAATTATATAGTGAGATAGATTGGTGAAATATTGATTTTTAGAATAAGTGCAAATGCACAAATGTTAAATAATGTTTCAGATTTTGATACAAACTTACCCTAATTTAACAGCCTTATGAGAATATTCTTAGAAATAATATATTTAAGCTGAAACTAGTAAAAAGTATGTAACCAAAGTGTTTAAAATTATTAGATGTTATATTTAACTTAACAGCTCAGGTGCCATTTTAAATGTGGTTGTGAGCTGTTTATTTTTATTGTAAATACTTATAAATATATAAAATATATAAAATATATAGTTACTTTGTCAAAAAGGATCAGGTAAGAATCCATCTCAGCATTGATGAGTGACATTTACCTCCAAGGAGGGTGCCGTCTTTCTACAGCTCCATCAGGATAGCGGCATCACTGTGCATAGTAAGCCCTCCTTGCTGGTCAAAGCCAACGACACGATCACCTTTGCCGGAAAACGTGTGTCCATGAGTGCAGCGGAGTCGATGCGTTTCACATGCGGCTCAAGCAGTCTAGTGTTTGATGGCAATACCGATATTCAGGGACAAGTAGTGACGATGGATGGCTCCATTAAAGCCCCTGTTTCCATCGCTGCGCAAGAAGAGGAAGCAGACCTGGAGGCAGCCCTAGACGTCATGGGGATGATCCCTGTTGGTGGGGGTGATGCCTAATGGGTCTATTAGGATTAGCAGGAAGCTTACTAGGGATGATTCCGAAAGTAGGCTCCCCAGGTGGAAAGAAAAAAGGAAAGAGCGGCGGGTCAAAAGGAAAGAGCACTAAGAAATCCTCCAAAAAGAAGAGCTCTACGAAGAAAAAACAAAGAAAATCCAATAAAAAGAAGAAAAAACGCAAGAAGAAAAAGAAGAAGTGGGGTAAATTCTTTACCAAGGCACGGAAGCTCTATAATAAACTAAGCAAAAGTAAAATAGCAAAGCAATTTAAAAAAGTAGTAAAAAGAGCTGTCCTAGCGGGAAAGAAAACCTATAAACAAGCAGTAAACAAAACGAAAGCCGTTTATAACCAGACAAAGCAAGCAGTAAAGGAAGTAAAACAAACAACGAAGGAACTAGCCATCAAAACGAGTTCAGCTGCAAAAGTGGTGATAAAGGACATCAAAAAACCAGTTGTCAAGTCACTTAATAGCTTCAAAGAAATCGGCAAAGAGTTCAAAAGTGGTGAGTAGATAAAGCACTCGATTCTCCATATGATTTTGCAAATTATCTAACTCTAGGTGCAGTAGATGGCATTTGGTCTGGAGCCAAAGGTAGAGCAGATAAGATGCGCAACATTTGGTTTACGGGAAATATTTTAATAAAGGGATTATCTCTCATTATGCAGTAGAATTGATGGAAATTGGTGACGAAAGTGAATTTGTTCATGAACTTGCTTGGGGAATATCTAGTGAAGATTTAGATAAACTCATGTTAGCTATAAGAACTAATTATTTTCCTCAATTAAATGAAGAAAGCACAATATTGGTTAATTATATGCCCCAAGAACTTCCAACTACGCATGAAGATATAATGAAAAGGTTTGAAAATTTTTTAAAACGAGAGAGAATTAGATATAGTTAGCTATTTTAATGGGCAAAGAAAGAAAAGCATAAAAGACAAGTAAAAAAAGTGAAAGAATGGATGAATGGTGGAAAATGAAAAGGGAAGAATTGTTTAAGATTGAACAAGAAAAATGGATTTCTAAGATTTCATTAGAAAACAATTTTCAGTTAGCAGCTATTCGTCGGGTAGCTGGAATTGACATTGCATATTGGACAGAGGGGAAGCAAGATTATGGGGTTTGTTGTATTGTCGTAATCGATTATATTACCAAACAAATTATCGAAGAAGTAGAATATTGGGGTCAAATAGATGTGCCATATATTCCAGGATATCTTGCTTTTAGGGAACTTCCGATGGTGATAGAAGCAGTGAAAAAGCTGCAATGTGAACCAGATCTTTATATGTTTGATGGAAATGGTTATTTACATTATAGGCATATGGGAATCGCAACACATGCCTCATTTTATTTGAAGAAACCCACAATAGGCGTTGCAAAAAGCTACTTAAAGATAAAAGACACGGATTTTCAAATGCCAAAAAATGAAACAGGAAATTTTACTTATATTAAGGTTGATGGAGAAGTATATGGAGCAGTATTGAGAACGAGAAAGGATGTAAAGCCCATTTTTATTTCATGCGGTAACTGGATCGATTTAGAGACTTCAATAAAAATAACTCTACATTTTGTAGAAAAAAATAGTCGATTACCAATTACGACACGTTATGCAGATTTAGCTACTCATGAGAGTAGAAGGAAATATACTCAATAGATTCATTAACAGGTAAACATATTTGTTAGGGTATAAGAAGGAGTTTTTGGTTACTCATAGATTTAGAGGTTATGTGATATAAAAGGTGTCGTACAATCAATAAAGAAATCACCCTACAACGTTATAAACTTAATAAATAAAAGTTCTTTTTTTTCAAATACATATTGGGAAGTTTATGATAAAACACATCAAGACCTTTTAGGACTGGATTCATGTAAAGAGGAATCTGTTTTTTTATAAATATATAGAATCTACATAAAATAAATATCTCACAAAAATATATGGCTAGATTATCTTTTGAAATCAACTGCTTGAATCACCTATTTAAATGTGATTTAAGCTTTTTTTATGAATAAAGGTTAGTGTTAATTCGACTTTCTAATATAATAAGAAATTCTTAACGAGAGATGGATAAAAAATCAAAATGTCAAATAGATGTATCAAACCTCAAATGGAAAGAAGATCACTATTTAATAAAAAGATATAAATTGGTATACTTACATTAATTTGTATTTTAGTTAAAAGGTAGATAATTTGATCTATATTTGCATACAGGTTTTCAAAGCTTATAAGGGGGAAGGAGCAAAAATGCAAGCAACTCAATGTGAATTGAGCTTACCGATAAATAGTGTTCTGAATAATACATATAAAATAAAAGAAGTTGTTGCTACTAGTAAATTATCCATCGTCTACCTTGCGGAAAATATTAACAATGCAGAGCAACTAATTGTTAAAGAATTCTTTCCAAAAGAAATGGCTATACGGGATTTAGATAATAGAACAATCATCAATCGTTTGCCTTCAACAAAGCAAAAATTCAAGGATCTAAAAGGAATTTTTCTAAATGAAGCATTTATTATGCAGCAAATAAATCATCGTAATATAGTCAAATATACTGATCATTTTGAGGAAAATGGATCGATTTATATCATTATGGATTATTATGAAGGAAAACTATTAGATCAATATCTAAAGGATTTTCCTGTCCAGGATCGAGACCATTTATACAAAAGTATCTTTCTTCCTTTAATAGATGCACTGTGCTATGTACATAAACTGGGGATTCTCCATCGTGACATTAAGCCAAGTAATATTTTGATAGATTCAGAAGGTAATCCATTTTTACTAGATTTTGGGTCAGCAATTTTTTATAAAACAGCTAAAGATAATCAAATTTTTACAAGCTCAGGTTACTCTCCTCTTGAGCAATATTCTAATAAGTCCGCGCAAGGTGTATATACTGATGTATATAGTTTTGCTGCAACATTTTACTTTTCAATGACAGATAGTATTCCTCCTGATGTTTCCCAGCGGCTTATTGAGGATAAAATTGAACAAGTAAAAGAACATAATAATAGTGTAAGTCTTCTCTTATCCTACATCATTATGTGGGGGTTGGCAGTACAAGTAAAAAAACGGTGTCCTTCCCTACAAATCATGAAGTGGGTAATAACAGTTGAAGAATTTGTCAATAGGATAAGGAACTATTTAAAGGTAAATAATTCTAAATGACCAATTATCTAGAAAAAGTAATCCATTCTTATCATTTTGTAGTGTAAGATCAGCGCTCTGTACAGCCTAAGAGGATTAAAAAATTCACCCTAGGCTGTCTTTTTTTATTAAAAAAAGTGGAAAAACACATTTTTTTTAAAAAAAATATCATAAAATTAGGTATGTTTAATTTTTCCTATTAAACTATCAATTTACATTTTAATTAACAAAATATTACAATGTAAATATTGACAATAAAATAAGATATTGTATAGTTACGTTGTGATACATAATGTCATTTGTGATGTAGATAAAATGGTTATAAAATTTTAACTTCAGTTTAGCTAAACTGCAGTTTCTTTTTCTTTAAATGGAATTTTATAACTAAAAAGTTAATTTTAAGTTACCGCTCGCAGATGATTGTGCTTACTCGAAATCCGATGTAAAAAGGAGGGATGGCTGTATAATAATACAGCCGAATGAATGGATATTATTAGTCAAACAAACAGAACCATGCTATTTGAAGAAATTAATCCTGAAAAGATGGACTTAATTACGCTTGTTGGAGATGTAAAGGGGATCGACAGTCTAAGTGATGAAAAGATTAAAGAAATTCATCAATATCTTCTTGTCAAAAGCTTTGACGAATTTTTAGATAAGTTTTCTCCAACGGTTTATTCATTCTACAATGCCGCTAATCAAAAGGTAATGTATACCCTGAAGAAACCTGAAGGTATTCAAGATGATTGTATTTCTGAAATAGCAATCGATCAAAATAATGATTTTTTAAAGATGCTCTTCACCCTCATTGATACCAAAAGAAGCCAGGGCATCACAAATGTAGATTTTAAATTCGAAAATCTACTTGATATGATCTCTCCTAAGAAAGTCATGGACGACATTCGCCAAGTTCGTAAGGAAATTCATTACCTTTACGGTGAATATGAGAAGCTAGATGAGGGTGATCCGAAAAAATTAGATACTGGTGACAAGCTGAATCTGATGTTTGAAGTAGCCAGTAAAAATTACAACAATGTCATGGCCATGCTACCTTTAGCAATCGAAGATATTAAAACTAGATTATTGTTAGGCGTTAATCAGGATGAAGGAGAATCCGAAAAATTACAAATTGGGACCCTTTCTATTGGTGATAATGGCGAGTTGAAAATTATTGAGGCACCTCAAAACAATAGCTCGGAACTGATGGTGATTGAAGAAAATAGTAACTATGGTTTAAGTACTGTTTTTGAAGAAGATTATGAGGCCATTACAGAGTCTCCTTCTTCCTATGTAAAAGATTTAGTTGTAAGAACGTTCTCTCCTCTACCAGCTGTGAAGGCGGAATTTGATGTGGAAACAGAGGTTCAAAATTACAATACATACCTTGAGTTCTATAAGAATGCGAAGGATGAATTTGTAAAAACGGTCAAGCCTCTAGTGGAAAAGCTCCTAGGCATTAAAATGTACTTTGATCAGTACACAACGAAAAATAAAGGGATGCAGCCATCATTGCTTGTGACAAACACTAAGCTCGATATGCTCGTGAAAAGTAATAACCTACCACGATTACGGACGTATTTAAATACTGTAAACTCTAAAAATGACTTTACGGATACGGTGTGGTACGGCATTGTTCCTGCACTGGAGCTAGAGGCTACTGGAAAAATGAAGGTCAGCCGATCTAGATTTAAAGGGAATGAAAAGGTTGCCAAGCAAGAAGGCAATACAATGGAATCCCTATCGATTCTTCTAGATACGATAAAAGATTACAAAGTGCAGGTTTTCTTTAACTTCATGGCGGAGGAAGAAACAACATTCAATGGGATTGCAACCGCAGGGATAGATCGTCTGATTGATAAATGCGCCGTGCTTGTTCGAAAAGACTATAGTGAGTTTGCGATACCGTGCTTACCGAACTTCACCATAATTCCAAAGGATAAATCAGGTGTCGTTATTGATGCGAGAATGTACACGACGGAAAATGGCGCCCGTTTATCTAAAGAAAAGGAAGATATTTTAAAGCTATGGATCGAAGGGGTCTATGTCGGGGCTAGCTATGTAGCCGCAGGCATTGTTTCCGCCTACCAATGCCCTGAGTATTTAAAGGAGTCCTTCAGAAATGTAAAACGTAATTATCCTGGCGTACGATTCGATATTGAAGCCGGTGAAAACTCGCTTAGAGCTGTTACAACAATGGCAAAGGAAATCTCAGGCTTTACGAATAATATTAAAGATGCGATTAACAGCAGAAGCTTTGGCTTTGTGTTCTCGTCAGAAAATGCCCAGCTCCAAGATAAAGATATTAAACGTATTACTGTCTATAAAGCTAGAAGCTTAGCGATGGAAGAGGATGGATTCGATTCTATCTACAAAACACAGGTGAGTACGTATATTGAAAGAATACTGCGATTCCAATCAGGTGACTTTAAGCATGAAAATATTGTTAGGTTCTTCAGTAATAATCCAAGCAGTCAAAAAAGTAAATGGCTGAATGATAAAGGCTATGTCAACTCCATTATCCATGATGGAGATGATATCGGCTACATTATCGATGAGAAAACGAGCACGTGTCAAATTGACCTTGTGTTTAATGGCAATGTGAAGAATTTAGAAGTAATGATTACAAAAGGGACAAGTGCTGTTAAAGCCTAACAAGTTTAAACATACAATTATTCAATTTTTCAGTCGTATGTTTAAGATTTTTTAAATCTTTTAACATAAATAAGAATCTTCATTAAGGTGGAGTGTTACATATTTCTCGATGTTTTATTGAGAAATGAAAACAGCAAGTGTTAAAAACTTTCATCTTATGAACAGGAGATTCAAAAAATATTAGGAGGGAATTAGAATGGGTTTTGTATTAAAAGTAGAAGGATCAGAGGCAATTGAACTAGGGTTAGAAAGCATTATGTCTGTTGAATATGAAACAGATACGCCAAATGATTCTAACGCACGTTCTACAGATGTTGGAGCCACTTTAAAAGTAAGAGGTAAAATTCTTACAGCAACTGATGGTGATAATTCTGATGATACGATGAAATTAGGTTTATGGTCATTAGTACCAGCTGAAAAGGCTGACTGTTACCGTAAAGTGACATTAGAGGTTGTTTCAGCAGATCAAGTAGTAAGAAAAATTCATTTCCCAAATGCTTTTGTGGTGGATTATACAGAAAGATATGGTGACACAGAAGGTATTGGTGAATTCTTCTTATTTGTTAAACAAAAGAAAGACAAAACAGATTTGGCAAAAATCGAAGGCGGCTACGCTGTCTAAGAGTGAGATAGCACACTAAAAATTATCTAAGGGGCTTAATATAGCTCCTTAGATAATTTTTGAATAATCCTAGTACTGGGGATGAAAAAATGAAAACACATTATGACACATTAGGTATTAGTAAAGACGCGACACAAGATCAAATAAAGCTCGCTTATCGAAAGCTTTCAAAAAAGCATCATCCTGATGTAAGCGGAGGAAACAAAGAGTCTGAAAAAATTTTCTTAGAAGTAACAGAGGCATATAAAGTTTTGAAGGATGAAGCGGCTAGGAAGGCATATGATGCTCGACTAGATGGCGCTGCGCAAAGCTGGAATCATGAACACTCAGCTAACAAGCAATCGACAAGTCAACAATCGACTGCAAAAAGGCCAGATTTTAATATGAACAATATTGAAAAAAACTTTGAACATTTCTTTGGCTTTAATCCTAAAACAAAGGAAACGTCCTCAACGTTACATAAGAAAAATAAGAAGAATCCTCTTGATACTACAGATTTATTCGAACGTTTCTTTAATAAATAATTCAAAATGGCAAGAGGGAGTGTGATTATATGCAGGAACCATATTCAAGTAAAGATTATAGTAACAATGCAAGGAAAAAAATGTTTATAAGACTCATCGATATTATTATTATCACAATTGCCTTCTTTTTTATCCTATATGTTTTTGTTATGAATCAGGAAGTCCTTTTAAAATTTGTTATCGGAACCGTAATGGTGATACTTGCCATTATTTATGGTTCTCTCAAATACGAGGCAAAATCACTCACTCAAGCGAAAACAAACAACGACATTTCAAAGCTTGTACTACTTAATGAACGCGGGATGAAAGTAGATGAATGGGAGCTTGGTGATCAAATTTCATTGCTTATCGGGAAAAGTACAGCTGAACATAAGGCAGATATTGATTTATGTGGAACGGAATATGAATCTCTTGTGAATTATGAGCATGCTGTATTAAATTGTGTAGCTGGTATTTGGTATATAGAGGATATTGATTCAGTAAATGGTGTTGGCTTAAAAAAAGCTAATAAGCGCGTTAAAAATAGATTAAAACAAGAGATCCCTTACCCATTAGGTAATGGTGACACGATATACATAGCAAATACGCGAATTTTGGTGAAATAGAGAAAGAAATTCGGAACATAGATGGGGGATAACGAAATGAGTTTGATAAGATGTACAAATGGTCACATGTTTAGTTCAAGGAGACATCGCAATATTTGTCCATATTGTAACGTGATGGTGGAGCAAGAGCACAGACAAAATAGCCCAACAGCTCCTGTCGTTGAATCAGAAGATAAAACATTGCCCTATTTAGGAGAAATGGATGGAATTGATCCAGTAACAGGTTGGTTGGTTTGTATTGAAGGCCCTCAAATGGGGAGAGATTATCGCATCTTAACTGAAAAGAATTTTATAGGTAGAGCAGAAGACATGCATATCCGGATAGCAGGAGATAATTCCATCTCGAATCGTAATCATGCTGTCATTGTATATGATCCGAAAAAGCGTAATTTTTATTTATTACCAGGTGATGCCTCGGGATTAGCTTATCTGAATAATGAAGCCGTTTATACCCCAACTGAATTAGCAGCTTATGATGTTATTCAGTTAGGGAGAAGTATGTTTTTATTTATTCCATTATGTGGCGTTCACTTTGAATGGGAAAACAATCAAAGTGAGGAATGATGATATATGGACCAAAATTTAGTGCCTTACATAATTGCCTTAATTTTCATCATTATACTCATCGTTTTGCTAATTATCAGATTTATTCTAGCTCAAAAAATGGATAAAGGGAAAATTTATATTGGGAATGGTCAAACGATTGGAAGACGTGATGAACAGGATGATTATTTCTCCACAACCGAAACAACGCATGGCACAATTGCAGTGCTTGCAGATGGTATAAGTGGTTTAGCCAATGGTCGTATGGCCAGTACTATCGCTGTAACGACATTTATAGAAGAATTTAAAAAGCTTACTACCTTAAAAAATCTACCTAACTATTTTAAGGAAGCAGCCATAGCAAGTAATCATATGATTTTAGAAAATTTAAATGGCTCGAACGGAGGAACTACCCTAGTCACGGCCATTATCGACAAGGAAGGTTTACTCCATTGGGGGGCTGTAGGAGATAGTGTTATCAAAATTTTTAGAAATGGCGAATTTATAGCGGTTAACCAAAAGCATATTTTTGAATCAGTATTAACAGAGCGATATATTTCTGGTGAAATAACTCAGCTTGAGGTGCAAGAAAATCCTCTGAAAAAGAGACTTATCAATTATTTAGGGTATGAAGGCTTTAAAAATTTAGATATAGGGAAGAGCCCTATTCAGCTAAATAGGGGCGATAAGGTCTGTCTATTTAGCGATGGAGTCTATGATACGTTAACAGAGGTTGAAATGGAAAAAATTCTCTCACAGCCAACTCCTCCCTATGATATTGCTCAAGACATTATTAAAGCTGTTGAACAAAAACGCTTAAAAAATCAAGATAATGCAACCATCGTTATTCTAGAAAAAACATGGTAAACATTTTACATGTTAAGGAGGAGTAATCATGAGAAAAGAAAACAGCGACTTTAAAACTAGTTTTCTATCTGAAGCTGGTTCATTTTTGCAGAACAAAGATTACTTTGCCTATACAGAGCTCGACGATGTAGCCTGCTGGGTAGCTGTAAAAGGGTTAGATTCTGATCAGGAAATAAGTAGCGCAGAACTTGCTGTGAAGGCAATTTTGGAAAAGTTTATGGAAAAACCATCTATGTCCAGGAGAAGTATTAAAAAATATCTAAAAAATGCGCAAGCTATACTTCAGGCTCAAAGCTTAAGGGTGAGATTAAAGGCAAGTATTGTTATCGTCATATCAGATTACTCAAAAATGATTGTTGCAGTCGCGGGAAATTCGAGGCTATATCATTTTCGAAATGGTACTTTATCGTATAAAACTACTGATCAAAGCTTAGCGCAGGAGATCGTAAACAGCAGAAATCGTTCACTGGATATAAGCCAGCACGAGGAAAGAAGCAACCTACTAAATTATCTTGGTAAACCTGAAGATTTTAAGCCCTTTGTGTCTAAGAAAATGAAGTTATTGGATGGAGATGTGTTAGTGCTTTGTACGGCGGGCTTTTGGGAGGATGTTAATGAGATTGAAATGGCCGACGCACTGGAGGACACGAAAGACCCTGAGCAATACACGGATTTATTGGAAGAGGTGCTTCTAAGTAGGCAAAGGAAGGTTGTAAATAATTATACAATTGCCACTATATTTGCTAATAAGGTTTATCAGGAAACAAATAAGAAAAAAATGAAGTACATTAAAATGATTGCTGCCGCATTAATCGTAGCGTTAGTCGTTGGGGGCAGTACTATTTTTTATCAAGCGAAGCAAGCCAAAAAAATGGCAGAATTAACCGTTGAAATGAAGGACCATGAAAAGAGCGGAAATCTTTATTTTCAAGATGGAAATTATGAAAAAGCGCTTCTGGAATATAGTGAGGGCAGAAATGCAGCCAAAAAATTGAAGGATCCAATACATAGAAATTTACTGGCTAAAAAGTTAAGAATTACTGATCTCATCTTAAATGGAGATAAATCAGCTGAAGCAGGAAAATTTACAGATGCTCTTGAGCAATATGAAAAGGCTAAAAAAGAAGGAAAGCTCATTAAGAACTTTGGAAAGGAAGCTACTGAGCAAAGAATAGCGAATATGGATACGATTGTTCAAATTGCTGAAGCTGTGAAGGATGGAGATTTTCGATTTGAAGCAGAAGATTACAATGGGGCACTTGAAACATATGAAAAGGCAAGGAAAAAGGCCCTCACCATCTCCTATACTGGCGAGCCTCAAATAAAGACAAAAATAGAAGAGACAGAGGCTAAAATTGCTGAATTGAAAAAGGCCCAGAAGGAATTGAAGGCAGAAGGTTTAGAAAAAAGTGGAGATCAGAGCTATGCACGTCAAGAGTACGGAAAAGCGATTGAATATTATACACTTGCACAGGAAATTTATCAGGAGACAGAGCTACTGTCAAAGGTTTTAGGTCTTGAGCGAAAGGTTATGAACGCCAATGATAAATTAAATCCACCTCCTCAGGCACCGGCTACTGATATAGACCCATCTTACGAAGCGGCAATACCATTTGAAGAAGGAGCAGCTGCTAATGAGTCATCTGATGCTGAAGTGATGAAAGAGGGAAAGTAAAGTGATAAAAGAGCTCATGTTTGAACGGTTACGCAAAATAGAGGATTTAGAGCAACGTCAACTGCTAAAAGATATTGTCAGTGGCGTTTTTGTAAATTTAATTGACTATCAGGATGAAATGAATAGAAAGCTTGAAGAGCGAGTATTTAACGAAATGGAAGATGTTGAGAATAGGTTTGACATTTATGTCACGCTTAGTGCAAAGGAGGATGTTGACCCGATTCATCAATGTTTATTTCCGATGCGACCAGCTGATTTAGAAACGAAAGCAATCGATACAGCCAAATTACTTCAATCGTTAAAAAACAAAGAACAAGCCGTCCTGTGTACTTTATTTCTAGAGTGTGACTCGATACAAATTCAGCAGTTATTAGTTGAGAAACGACGCTTTAACGGAACTCTCATCACAACAGAAGGACAACTAGAGATAAAGGTAAGCCTTTCAAGAAATTCAGACTATTTGCAAGAAATCGATCAGCTATATCCGATATTCCAAATTAATGGATTGCCATGGAAAACCATTAATCACCCATACGCCTATAAATTTTTGGATGTACATTTAGTGGATTGTCCACCTTTCAATGAAGATACTGAAATCATTGAGATAATAGTTGATTTAGAGGAATACGAGCCAAAAAAGAGAGTGGACATGGTTCCACTATGGAATATTGAGCGACATGAGGTCAAGAATGTGGGCTTCCCCATTCCTGCTATCGATAAGGTCAATTATGAGCATGTCCTTTCAATCCGCAAAATTGGCAACGAGCATGGGTATCTTGTTGAAGCGGATGAGGAGAATGTTCGCTACGTTAAACGTTCAGATAATGAATTAACCATTGTTTCACCACAAGACAAATCAGGAGTTTGGCAGTTAATCAAAATTGCAAAAATGGAAGATGAAAAAATTGGAAAGCTTCATTATGAGCTTGTTTCCAATCGACGAATAGAGCATTTTATGCACAAATTTGCTAGTAAGTATACTGCAAATGTTAAAACGAAGGGGGAGATTACTAGGATGATTAACTCCTTCGAGGTAGCTGTTAGCGTTGAGCTAGTAGATGTGGAGATAGTGGACTCTTTTTCAAGAGCAGGTTTTACGCATTCAGTAAACCCTTTCTTAACAGAAATGATAGGAGAAAATAGTCATAAAAAAACGATGCTACTAAAGTTTAAGGCAAAAGAGAAAAAAGATTTTATAGCAAATGATATTTTGAGCTTTTTAGTATCCGAGGTACAGCGACATTTCTTTGAATATAAATGTGTAGGTGTGTGGCTATGAATTATATTTGGGATTTGCTCATTAAAGCCGAGGATGAAGGACTTTCTAAAAAGGATATAAATTTTCACCTTGCCGAGACATATTCGCCCTATATGGAGCTTAGTCCACAGTTTTTAAATACACAGTTGGTTGAGCAGCACGTCGAAGTAAATCCGTACTATCGCTACTTTGATATTTTTAACAATCTTTTTCACCCGGATAATACATCTGATAGAGCGTTTAGGGAATATTTTTTTGACATCGTACTGCATTTCTTAGCTGACATTGATCGTATGCAGGGGATGAATAAAAAAGAGTTTTTTATTCGCTTTATTTTAAAAGATATCGAAGCCAATGTATTTGGCAATGTAGTACGTCATAATATTTGTTCGTTTTCAAAAAAGGAACAAGAAATCGTGGTCCTGAACATGCTGAGACTGTACCAGACCGGGGATGAAATTTACTTATTAAAGGATACGCTAAAAAGGCTCTTTAAAGGTTGTTTCATCTATGTAAAATCAGAGGAGCAAGATGAGCTGCTTTTATATATACGTCAGAAGAAGACAGAGCAGAATGAGCAAAAGGTACAGCTCATACAGGAAATATTTTTGCCTATCAGCTTCCATATAGAGGTTTATTGGCAATATCACTTCGGCATAATCGATGCAGAGGAAACAATGAAGCTAGATCGAATAGCTCTTTACTAAACAGGGCAGAGGAGGGATTCGTAATGACGACTAAATATTCATATAAACTGTATGCGAATAAGCGTTATACAGAAAAAAAGTTTATGACCTATACACGAGTAGAATTAATGGAAATGACAACCTTCCAGCTGAGGAATATTTGTTATAAGGAAAAACTTGTGACAGGGCTTATTAATACATTAACCAGAGACGAGTTAATCGACAAAATTTTACGATATCGTGGCGCTGAAGAAAACCCTCTAATTAAAGAAAGTAAGGATGGGGGGTTCGAAAGAGTAGAAGCGGCTGTGCAGCAGTATTTAAAAACACCACTGTCTGACAATGGTGAGATAAAAATTCCTGCCAAAATGAGCTTATATAGCGGTATGAAAATTGATAAGCCAGACCAGTATTTCGTAGAAACAGGAGGATTTCTAGTTGAATCCAATGTACTGCTAGTCAATGAGCAGCTAGATCTTTGCGGCATCCTTCATGTTATAAAAGACGATCAGCAGCCAAACAAGTACTATTTTGCGGCAGATGAGGCACTAGAAATTCGAAAGACTAACAATAAAAACTACAGCTTTATATTTTTACGAAAGCAAGATTCTGAGTATATCTATAAGACTTACTATCAGGAGACCCCACTTCCGCCTACAAACCTTCACTACTATAAGGTTCCAATACCAGATTTAGAGATTAAACAGCTGGAAACAACCGATGCGATTCTTGCCATTGATTTTGGAACTACCAATACAACGGCTGGTGTTTACTTAGAAAGTGATTATGTCTCTTCTCCTTGTAGCCATGACCTATTAAATGACAGAATTCAGCTAAATAGCATTAATTTTGTCCAGTTTCCAGATCCGCTTCACCAAAATGAATGGATCGAAGTAGTGCCGACAGTCATGACAGTGGCAGATTGCTCAAATCAAGATCAAGTGAGCTATTACTATGGCTATGAAGCGTTAAAAATGATGAAAAAAAATAGCTACACTTCATTGGCAACGAAATTCCAAGGCATTAAACGCTGGGTTAGTAATTATGCCAAATTGGAAGAGATAATGGATGCGAACGGAAATACAGCACTTGTTCCGCGAAGTCAGATATTAAGAGAGTTTATGCTTTATATTATTCAAATGGCAGAACATCAATTTAAATGTCGCTTCAAGCATTTACATATTTCCAGTCCTGTAAAGTTGAAAAATCAATTTTTAGATATGTTTCAGACAATTTTACCTGAATACAACATCGAAACAGAACATGCTCTCGATGAAGGGATGGCGGTTCTTTATAATACAATCGCCAATCAAATAGAGAATAATAGCTTCTTGGATGGGAAGGAATATAAGGCACTGGTCATTGATTGTGGTGGTGGAACAACCGACCTTTCCTCCTGTAAGTTTCGAATAGAGGATGGACATATTTCATACAAAATTGATATTCATACAACCTATGAAAATGGAGATACCAATTTTGGTGGCAACAATATTACCTATCGTATTTTCCAATTTATGAAGATTGTCTTTGCCAATTACTATAGTCGGGGAAAAAGTGCTTATGATATTGATGCACTCATTGATATTCCAGGCAAGGATATTTATCGATATGTAGACGATCATGGGGTTGACGAGGTATACAAACAATTTGAAAAAGCCTTTTCAGATGCTGAGTATATCATTCCAACTCGCTTTAAGGAATATGAAAATCGCACACGTGATGAATACTTACGTGTCAGAAATAATTATTATTTCTTATGGGAAATGGCAGAGGAAATGAAGAAGGAATTTTTCCGTAAAACAGGCATTTTAAGAAGCCGCTTTTATTCGGACAGTGATATGCAGCACGATAGCGATTTAAATGTGACAGCAGTAGATCGATGGTGCCTATCTCTGCTTGAAAACAATCAATTTAAGGAAGTTTATGATTATCCAAATGTCTTTTTCAACATAAAAGAAATTAATCATCTTATAAAGGCTGATATTTATGATATTGTGCGTGAGTTTTTAGAGGAATTTTATGAGAGTGGTCTTTTGGGCGAATACTCTATTATTAAATTAACTGGACAGTCCTGTAAGATTGATGCATTTCGTGAGGCCTTAAAAGAATTTGTACCCGGACGAAGCATTGAATTTAGGCAAAAAGCTGAAAATATTGGTAAAGTGCCAGAATTAAAGCTTGCTTGCCTTAGAGGAGCACTGCGTTATTTAAATGCGAAAAAGATAGGCATGATTGAAACAAAAGTGACAAATCATGCTCCTGTTGTACCTTATGCTGTAAGTGCCTTTACACATAATCGCCAGGAAAAATTACTTATTAGTAGCTTAGAAAGGCTAAACCAAATTCATGGTACTATTTCCCGTCCATGGGGTGTAACAGAGGTGGAGTTTTTCCTAACTGGCAGTGACAATCAGTCATCCTATAAATACACTTACTTTAATCGTCCTGAGAATTTTAAGCCTGTTCTTTATGAAAATATTGCGGCAAACTATTACGATAAAATTCCACAAGACGAGACGGATTCTATCATGAATGGCGAAGTGAAATTCTTTGTTTTTGCAGGCGAAGATCATTGGGGCTTTCATGTGGTGCCAGTAGCACGAAAAGACGAACAGCTGTTTATTGGAAAGAAGGAATTCTTCGCCTTTGAAGCTGATTTATCGGAACTAGATTTCTTTGACGGATTAAAGTAGAGCAAGCTCACGTGATAAAAAAGAAAAGAGGTGGGTGACAGCTTGTTTGCTAATCAATATCCACATTTTCATAAAGGTCGCATTTTAAAGCGAGAAATGCTGGAGAATTTGCGAGATTACCCAAGAGATTTTTTAGATTTATATTTTCAAGATTATTCAAACGGCATCATTGCTGGTGTCCATATTATTGTAGCGGATACACGTCTTATCATTACAAAAGGCATTATTAAGCATAAAGGAAGGCTCTATATGCTAGATAGTAGCTATGAGCTTCCTTATGAAGCTACAGGAAGTGAAACGATTTTAAAAGTGCGATTTGCTGAAGAAGCAAATGACTTAGACTTTAGCAATTACAGAACAGAGATTGTCTTAGACGATTCGTTAGAGCTTGCTCATAATGAACTAGAATTAGCGCGCTTTAAATTAAAATTAGGTGCCAAATTACGCTCACAGCATACCGATTTTTTCGACTTTGCGACAGAATATAATACTGTTAATTATCTTCATTGTCAGTATGCAGGGCTGGAAAAAAGCACCTACCATCCACTCATTTTGCAATACTTTTCGCGAGAGCTTTTAAAAAATCGACCCACTAATCCGTATGATATTGCCTTTGCCTTAGAGTGCTTAAATCAGGAGAGAGTGCAACGAGATGTAATTGATTTCTATATTTGCAACCGGCTAGAGTTGGACTATCAATCTTTATCTAATAGCCAAATTCATAAATATTTAAATCGCATTTTGTTGGAATCTAAGGGCAGTAGTCGGATGAAAGGGGTCGGTCAAGGGCGACCTAAGCGCATGATAGTTGATTAATAGTCTACTAGTGAATTAAGAGGTTGGCTAGTTAGAGGAAGATAAGAAATACGAATAACAAAGGAGGGGAAAAAATGAATTTCATGGATGAAGAAGTCATTGAGATGACGAAGCATGCAAGGCAGAAGAAACGACTGGAGAACATTGAAAACCAATTGTTACATACTGACATCGTTCAAGCCATTAAAGAAGGCCAGCTAACGATTGAAGATGAAATGATTGAATTTGCAGAGAGTAGTTTTTATGAGGACCAAATTCGGATGTTTATCCCTACAGCTTTTGAAGAGATGGAACCTGAATTAATGGATATTAAATATCCATCAAGCCGTAGACCCGATTATATCTACACAAGTGAAAGTACATCTATTAACATCACGATGAAAATGATGGAGCAACAGATTCAAGAAGAGGAATTAGAAGATTTCACACATACGATGATGAATATCCTTCGAAAATTACAGCCAGATGCTGATATGTTAGATATTGGCATAAAAGAAGTGGATGGTCGTCAAATCGGCTATTTTGATTTCATTACGAAGGCTCTAGATTCTAAAATTTACAATTTAATGTTTTTGTTTATGGTAGGCGATAATGTAGCAACAGGCTCGGTCAATTGCTTGAAATCAGAAATACCTATTTGGCAACCCATTGCATACGGCATGATGGAATCAATCTCAATCGAAAACAAATCATTAGATGGAGAAGGTGTTGTTTGATGGAGCGAGTAAATAAGGAAACAGCTTTAACGTATAAAGATATGGTTGTGATGCCCTATAATATCCGCGTTAGTGAAATCGAAATTACACAACAAATGAACGAGCATGCAACATTGCGTTTAACAGGCGTGATTCCAGATGAACTTGAAGATTCCTACGTCTATATGACAGATGCAGAAACAGCCATTGAAGTATTACAAATTGGTAGCAATGGACAATCCACACCTATATTTAATGGGCTTGCGTTAGATGTCCAAGTGAAAATGGTTATGGGTACGTATTATTTGGAGGTTAAAGCCGTTTCACATACGTATAAGTTAGATGTGAAGAAGAAAAATCAAACATATCAAAATGCAAGCATGCCCTATAGTGAATTAATCAATGTATGTATTGCCGATCAACCAGGCGCGGATTTTATGGACCATGTCACAAAGGGGGCTAGTCTTGGTAGCTTCACGATGCAATATTTAGAGACCGATTGGGAATTTCTTAAGCGAATGGCATCGAGATTTCATACAGGCTTGGTGCCAGATACCATTCATGGGGCGGCAAAGTTCTACTTCGGTGTACCGTTTCAACCGGGTAACACACCAAAAATGGATGCCCTTAATTACCGAGTTAAAAAAGCAATCGGCAACTTCCTAATCTCTAGTAAAAATCATCTCGATAGCATTACGGATAGTGACTACATGTACTATGAGGTGGAGTCGACTCAATCATTCAAAATAGGTAATGAAGTTACTTTCCAATCAATGAAATTGTATGTTTATAAAATTGTCTCAAAGCTAAAAAATGGTTTATTAAAGCATATCTATACGTTAACACCACAAAATGGCTTTAGTGTTCACACGACTTACAATCAAGCTATTATTGGTGCCTCTATTCAAGGAAAAGTAATTGATGTGGCTGGGGACAAAATTCGTATTCATGTCAATTTTGATGAGGGGCAAGAAAAGGACACGGCCTATTGGTTTCCATATTCAACAATCTATGCATCGGAAGATAATACAGGATGGTATTTTATGCCTGAGCTATCTGACAACGTTAGAATTTATTTCCCAAGCAATCGTGAGGATGAAGGGATTGCCATTAGCTCCGTATCAAAAGCACCTCCCCAATCTGGAGCAATGTTAGCAGCAACGAATCCTACTAGTCAAGATGGTGGTGGGCAATCAGGTGCTACAGCGCCAGAAGATAGTCGCCAAGACCCGATGCGAATGGCTGACCCAGATGTGAAAACACTGAGAACGAAGCATGGGAAACAAATTCTACTAGCTCCTGATCGGATTGTCATTTCTGGTGGGGGATTAATGATTTCACTTATGGATGATAATGGTATTTCAATCATAAGTGATAAAAATATTAACTTAAAAGCAACAGATAAAGTCGTCATCAATGCGAAGCAAATTATGATTAATGCAAATGAGAAAATTGAGATGACGTGTAAAGATAATTCCATCAAGATGGAAGACAAAATGGAAATTAAGGGAACGGAAGTACGAGCAAATTAGTGAGGAAGTGGATGCATGAAACGAGAAGAAGCATTACAGCATTTTATGGATGAATACGTGTCAGTTCATGTCAGCCGATTGCAAGAGAAAGTTGTTCGACGGTTTCGCCAAAACAAGGAACTTTTGCTACAGCCAATCATTCACTCCCTTGAACAGTTGTTTGCGAATATTAGAGAGCAGCAAAGGCAGGGAAGATTAGCATCTGTTGCTTTTATTCATTTTTCATTGCTAAGAACGTCTTTGCTAGAAAACAAGTTTACGTATTTGCTAGAAGCCTATGGAGAAGCTTGGTATTACGAATGGACAGAATGCACGGCACAGTATGAAGCGGATTGGCTGAGTGAGGCAATTACAGAGTTACAAACAATACTTGAAAAAGAAAGAAAACCCTATCTCAGCATTCAAGCAGCGGACGTTCGGGTCATTATTCAGCAGACAGTTATCCTATTTCATCACTTTATCATTCAATTGATACGCTATCTCTTTCGCTATCAAAAAGAATGCGTACCAAAAATCAATTTTCAACGAACAGCGTGCTTACGTTTTCGTGTCGGTGAATATAAAGGGTTCAGTGAAGATGTTGCAATCATCGACGAACGGGAACGTGAGGAGAAGAACCTTCTTTTATGGTTAGAGAACAAAGAGACCGACCAATCGTATACGTTTGAAAACTTCTCGAACCTTCCCTTACAGCAGAAAGATTTCAATCAGCTGGACTTCTCCTATGCGAATTTCAAAGAGAGTAATTTAGAAGGCTCCTCATGGAAACACAGTGTATGCATTGGTACTAGTTTTCAACAGTGTAGATTAGCCAATGCTGATTTTTCATATGCAGCCATTCAAGATGCTGATTTTCGACAGGCTAATTTAGCAGGCGCGAATTTTACTCATGCGCAGGGAAAAACGCTAAGGCTTTCCAATTATGAAGTTGCGAGCTATCTTGGCACAGATTTCAGTAATGCGAATTTAGAAAATGCAAGATTTGAGTTTGCGCAGATGGCAGGTGCCAATTTTACAGGTGCCAATCTAAAAGGTGCAACCTTCTTTAAACGCGATCAAGAAAAGTATCTATTCAGCCCAGAACAGATAAAAGACATTCATTGGATTCATTAACTTTGTACAAAAGTGATGAAGGGAAGCAATGGTGGTTACAGGAGGAAAAGATGGAGTATTTTATTCTTCGGCAAGATCAAAGTATTACTAATCCAATTATTCCTATGAAGACAGACCTCGATGATGATTTTGTCTGTTCGTCTGTTTTTGGAGAAGTGATAGAAAAAGAGAATGCACTCTATTTGGATTATTTAGAAAAGCCTCGGAGAATCGTGTCTGAACAATTAAAAAAGTTATTAGTAAAATACGAGGATAACTTAGCATTTACGGCCATTGTTTTTACGGATGTTATGAAAGGAACACAGCGCATCTATTGGCTTTTGGACATTGTGAAAAAGCATTGTATTTCACATGAAACGACGTATTATCCAGACGGACGCATAAAGGAGCTTGTGATTAACCCCAAAAGTGTGGAATTGGATTGTATTTTTCAGGTTGATGGCAAAAGGGAATCTTTTACCATCGTTAATTTGGATGTGGCAGAAAGTCTCTTAAGGCGATCATTTTTTGGAATTCAGCTACAGCGAGTAAAGCTAGAGAAACGATAAATTATGAAACACTGTAGCTACAGTGTAAACGCGAAAATGATCACAAATAATCTGAAGGGAAGGATAGCAAATGGCTCAAGTTGTAGAAAATTTGGAGACAGAGGGTTCGGGACAAGAGCAATTTAGTTATGTGGTACATGGAGCAATCATTTCCTGTGAGCATGGTAGCCATCTGAATTATTTAAATTTACCACAGGATCATGGCGTTTATATAAAAGGCAAAGCCGTTATGAATGTAGGCGATCGAAACCCTGAAAATATCCCAACCTTTGGTGTTTGCTTGAAATTAAAAAAGCCGTGTACGCCAGCATGTTCCATCGACTGGATGGAAGGGATGGAAAATGTCAATATCGAGGGGAAGCAAGCGCTATTAAACCGTTGTCATACGCAATGCTCTGCAGGCGGAGGCAAAATCGATATAGTTCATGATGGACAAGAGGATTTGGAAATACCAAAACAAGGTTTTTAAAAAATAAATTGCTTGAAAGGAGGTAAGCAATGACAACGCTAGAAAAAAAAGAAGTCCACATGATTAGTACGTATGAGGATCTTGTGCTTGAATGGCCTTATCCTCTTATTCATTTAGATAAACTAACCATTAAACATAAAGGCAATGACCATGCGAGATTGTACTTTACAGGAATGATTGCTGAAGAGCAAGCACAAAAGTATATTCAAAGGGTCAGTCATACTGATGAAGTGGTTGTGAAATTTGGACGAGAGCAAGGTATTTTGTTTTCAGGACGAATCGAAAATGCAGAGTTACAGGCTGTTCAAGGTGTGCATTATGTCTTAGTTGAAGCGGTATCGTTTACAGCAAACATGGATATTGAGAAACGCTCCCGTTCTTTCCAAGATGCGAATATGACGTATGTAGAGTTAATGAATCATATTGTGGGAGCCTACCCTCATGGTGATTACATCGACCATGCTTCTAATAGCCAAGCCATTGGTCATATTTCCATTCAATACTTAGAAACAGATTGGGCATTTATTAAAAGAATGGCCTCAAATCTAAATGCGGTTGTTTTCCCAGATTTAAAAGGAAAAGGGCCGCGATTTTGGTTGGGTACACCGCAAAGTAGGAAAAGCATATCAATCGACCATTTACCTTCCACATTACGAATGGATTTCGATACGTATCGGCTGATTACTGAAAACGATGGCACTGATGTAAGCGAAATCGATTATACTTTTTGTGAGTTTGAAAGCACAGAGGCCTATGAGCTAGGCACTACAGTCCAATTAAAAGGAAGATCCTATGTTATTACGGCTCGGGAAGTCTGTCTTGAGGGTGGTGTCTTAACGTTTCACTATACTGCCCAACCAGAGAAAAGTATTCGCCAGCGATTGGTA
This sequence comes from Lysinibacillus sp. A4, assembly GCF_024919535.1. Taxonomy (NCBI): domain Bacteria; kingdom Bacillati; phylum Bacillota; class Bacilli; order Caryophanales; family Bacillaceae; genus Lysinibacillus; species Lysinibacillus sp. A4. Next base: position 23,609 of record NZ_JANWTB010000015.1, read on the forward strand.
CGCAATTTAGATCTTATTGGGGCAGCTTTTACAGGAAAGATCATCGATGTCACACAGAACACGGTGAAAATTCATTTGGATATCGATAAAAAACAGGATAAAGCAAAGGCCCATTGGTTTGCTTATTCTGCCGATGCGAATGGGGTTATGTATTTAATGCCTCAAATAGGAGCACGTGCCCAATTACATTTTCCGAGTGCAGTGGAAGAAGAGGCTATCGTTATTAGCTCTGTCCGGGTTGACCCAGTCACACCTGAGGGTGGTCAAAAGCAGACGAAGAAAATGGCGGACACGACCGTTAAATCATTAGCGACCAATGCTGGGAAAGATGTGACATTAGGTGTTGGGGATATTACCTTTAGTGCAGTAGATGGGGTATTGGACTTAAAGATGGATGATGGAGAAGGTGTAACATTTCTTAGTAACAGTACCATCATGCTTGCAGCGGACGAAACACTTGACATTAGCGGTATGAAAGAGCTATCTGTAGAGGCGGAAGAGTGGATTGCCATTTCAGCAAAGGAGCAAAGTCATGTAATCCTTGCTGCTGACACACAGTTAATTAGTACACTTATTGATCAGGAAGGTACAGAGAAGAAAAGCCAACCTCCGAAGTTAAATGAAGAAGCAATCGAAGCTACGTCGAAAGTTGACGTCATTTTCCCCCAAAAGGCAGAGGTGAAAAAAGAGAAAAAAGGCTTTTTTAGTAGTTTATTAGATGGTGTAAGTTTGGCACTGGATGTAGCTGGATTCATTCCTGGTATAGGGACAATTGCAGATATTGCGAATGCAGGTATTAGTTTAGCTCGGGGAGACTATATGGGCGCAGCCATGAACTTAGTGGGGGCGGTTCCAATAGTTGGTGATGCAGCAAAAACAGCATACAAGGCCAAGAAAGCAGCAAAAGTGGCAGAGGCAGCGAGTAAAACGGCAAAGGCTGCGGATAAGGCAGTTGATGCTTCAAAAGCAGTTAAAGGGATGAAAGCAGCTTACACAAAAGTATCCAAGACGCTAGATACCGTATCAGCGGTAGCCAACAAGGGCTCAAAGAGCGTCAAGACAGCAGCAGATAAAGTCATCGCCTCCATGGACGAAGTGCTAGCTGTTTCGAAGGCAGTAGACGGTATGAAAGCAATGGCCAAAACAGAGCTAACGAAATTTAACCATGGGGTATTAAAGAAATTTAATTGTACAAAAGGGTTAAGTGATAAATTCTGTAAAAAAGGCTTTGAACCTGTTGATTTAATTACAGGACGAATGATATATGAAGGTGTAGACTTTGAGCTACCTGGACCAATCCCTCTTTCATGGGAACGAGCTTGGTACAGTGATAGTAGCAGGGTTGGCTTGTCAGGTCATGGTATGCACTTTATCTACGATCTTGCCTTAGAGATATTTGAGGAAGAAGACCTGATTGGGATTGTAGTAACAGATGGTCGTGCAGTTGGGTTTCCAATTTTACCAATAAATTTGCCATATTTTAATAAAAAAGAAAGAATGACCCTGATGAATACAGGGGAAGAGTATCATTTGTTTGAGCATGATACACGATTAATTTATGCATTCGAACAAGTAACAACCTCAACATACCGATTAAAAGAAGTAAAAAATGAGCAAGAGCACCATCTTCAATTCGCCTATAACAATAAAGGTTTCCTATCTCAAGTAACAGATAGCGTTGGCAGAATTCTAGATGTTACGACCAATGAGGCAGGAAGAATGACAGAAGTTGCCTTACGTAATCAGAACAATCGTGAAGTATTGGTGCGCTATGTTTATAATGATGTTCAGGATCTAATCGAAATTCAGGATGCATTAGGTCAGAGCACGCATATAACCTATGTGAATCACTTAATGATGCAAAAAATCGACCGCAATAAAAATAGCTTCTTCTGGCGCTACGATGGCCCAACAACAGGGGCACGAGTAATCAGAACATGGGGAGATGGCAATGTTCTAGCAGGTGAGCTTGCCTATTTCGACGGCTATAATGAAATCACTAATAGTTTAGGACATACAAGCTATTACTATTTTAATGAAGATAACTTGTGTACGAAAATTGTCTATCCAGATGGCAGTGAAGTCAGCTATCAATATAATGAGGACTTTGAATTACTCCAAGAAGTAGATGAAGATGGCCGCACAACAACATTCAGCTATGATGAATGGGCAAATCCGGTAACCATCACTCTTGCAGATGGCAGTACATTATCCTCACAGTATGATACTAAGGATAGGCTCATTCAAGCAGTTAACGCAGAGGGCGGAAGTCGTCAGTGGATCTATAATGAAGACGGTACATTGCAGGCAATTATGTTAGAAGACGGTACAAAGACTGAATTTTCCTATAATGAGTATCGTTTAATTGACACAGTGACAAATGCGCAAGGTCATATGGTAAGCTTAGCGTATGATGCAGATTTGAACTTGAGCCAAGTGACATTACCAGACGGGACAAGCTCCACTTGGACATATGACCGCCGAGGTAACTGCATTAGTACAACCAATCCATTAGGGGCGACAGAGAAGTTCCGTTACGATCACTTGAATCGCCTTGTTCGCGCAAATCTTTCAGATGGTAACGATGTGCAATTACAGTACAATGCCTATGACGATATTATTTTTGCGAAAGATAACCATACGCAAGTTGCCTTTGATTACACGATTCTTGGTAGCCTAACGTCTCGAAAACAAGGTGGTAAGAAAGTACAATTCACTTATGATACAGAGGAGCAATTAACCGCTGTGATCAATGAAAGAGGCGAAGCATATACGTTTGAACGTGATACGAAAGGCCATATCATCAAGGAAATCGGCTTTGATGATATGGAAAAAACGTATGAGCGAAGTCCAGCAGGATTGGTTCAGCGCATCCAACGTCCAGGAAATCGTTGGACAGCGTATCAGCATGATGATCTAGGGAATGTCATACGATCAGACTACTATGATGGCACATGGGAAACGTTTGCCTATGACAAAAACGGCTCGCTAAAAGAAACGGAAAACGACCATGTAACCGTCAAACTAGAACGAGACCCATCCGGCCAAGTCATCAAGGAGTGGCAAAATGACCAGTGGATTGCCAGTAGCTATGACGAGTTAGGCAATCGCTCCCAAATAACAAGCAGCCTCGGTGCCAAAATCGATGTCATGCGTAATGAGCTGGGCAATATCTTACAAATGACTGCCTCTCGCTCCGAGCAAGCCCAGTGGACAGCCTCGATGCAATACAATGAACTCGGGCAAGAGATTGAGCGAATCCTGCCAGGGGATGTCATCAGTAAATGGCAATATGACATCACAGGTAGACCAACACACCATCGCGTAAGTAGTCAAAGCCGAAATACGCGAAGACGTGTGTATAATTGGGATGTGAATCACCAATTACGCAGCATGGTCAATGAGCTAACTGGTGTAAAAGTAACGTATGGTTACGACGAATTCAGTAACCTCGTCTGGGCCAATCAAGACAGTAAATTTGATTTCTTATACCGTAGCGTCGATGATGTCGGCAATCTATATGAAACAAAAGACAAAAAAGATCGTGTTTATGGTGCTGGCAGTAGATTACTAGAATCACAAGATGCCCAATTCTCTTATGATGAAGAAGGAAATCTCGTAGAGAAAGTCGAAAAGAATGGTGATACGTGGAAGTATGAGTACTATGGCAATGGCATGTTGTCGAAGGTCATTAAGCCAGATCATACGGAAGTTACTTTCAAGTATGATTCATTAGGTAGGCGAATAGAGAAGCGTTCTGAGGATAAGGCAACGCATTTTGTATGGGATGGCAATACGATTCTGCATGAGTACTCCACACAGAATGTTGCAGATACTTTAGACAATCTGAAATCTTTACAGACTGATACCGATATAGCAGATGATCTTGTTACATGGGTGTTCAATGACGGCTTCGTCCCTTCTGCAAAGATTACGAGTGAAGGTCATTATAGCATTATTAGTGATTATCTTGGAACGCCTGTTGAAGCCTATGATGAAAAAGGGAATAGGGTTTGGACAGCTGAACTTGATGTTTATGGACGAGTGAAAGAAGTTACAGGTGAGAAAGACTTCATTCCATTCCGTTATCAAGGGCAGTATGAAGATGTGGAAATAGGATTGTATTATAACCGATTCCGATACTACGACTCAGATGTGGGGATGTATACTCAGCCAGACCCGATTGGGCTTGCAGGGAATAACCCAACGTTGTATGGGTATGTTAGAGATCCGCTTATGGATATTGATCCATTTGGGTTGATAAATTGGAAAAAAATTAGTTGGACTGCTACTCGACCAAAGGGTACTAAACAAACATATGATGTATATCAAAGGGATGATATCGACTGGGATAAAGTAAGAACACTTGGTAGTGCAAAGGGGAGAGGAATGACAAATAGAGATGCGGCGAATAAATATGGATTAGCACCTCAACTTGCTGATGGTAGCTTTGTAACTTTACATCACTTAGGTCAAGATTCGAGGGGAGCATTAGTAGAGGCAAGTACTCGATATCATGGAGTAGGAAAATATGGGCAGGATATATTGCATAGCCAATTTGGAAGAAACAAGCCACATCCTATTTATCCAATAAATAGACCTCAATTTAATGTTGATACTAGAGAATATTTTAAAACACGATGTAAAAAATAGAATTTTGGAGGTAAATAAAATATGAAAGATATGAATGAATTACGAAATAAATATAAAGCTTTATATGATATTGATGGAGTTTCTAAAGAGGATTTAGATAAAATTGAAAATGAACTTCAAATAAAGCTACCTAGTGATTTCCGTGAAATATCTGGCTTTTACAGTGGAGGTATTGTTGGTGGGATAGATATCCATTCTTTTCTATTTTCTGAGCCAACTAATTTTATAAGCGAAACTATAAGAATCCGAGAAGCAGTTGGTTTGCCGAACAGATTTATTGTAATTGCTGAAGAAGCTGAAAGTATTATTGTTATGGATACTGAAAAAAAACCATCAATTATGTGGCTTGATTCTGTAGAAGTAACTAAATTAGAAATGCAGGATTTTATTTCTAAACCAGATGTATGGGAGGACTTTTCTGACTTTTTTAATTACTTACTAGATGAGGAAGAGGAAGAACGGAAATATTAAAAAGTTTAATAAATAAGAGTAATATTAAATTAAGAAAAATACTATTACTGATTTAAACGAGACATATGTAAAGTAAATGAATTAGATTTTACTTTACATATGTTTTTGTGTTATTTGAAAACTTATATCTGGCTTTTTGGTAAAATAACAAAATAATACTTGTAACATACAAAAAGTAAAAAACAATTTTTTTATAATTGTATTAATAAAGGATAAGGCAACTCATTTTGTATGCATGGCAATACGATTCTACATAAGTATTCCACGCAGAATGCTGCAGATACTTTAGATAATCTAAATACTTCACAAACCGATACTGCTATTGCAGATAATCTTGTTACATGGGTGTTCAATGATAGCTTCGTCCCTTCTGCAAAGATTACGAGTGAAGGTCATTACAGTATTATTAGTGATTATCTCGGAACGTCTGTTGAAGCCTATGATGATGAGGGTAATAGAGTTTGGTCTGCTCAGCTTGATATTTATGGACGAGTGAAAGAGTTCACTGGTGAGAAAGACTTTATTCCATTCCGTTATCAAGGGCAGTATGAAGATGTAGAAACAGGATTGTATTATAACCGATTCCGATACTACGACCCAGAACAAGGGAATTATACTCAAATTGACCCGATTGGACTTGCGGGTGGGAATCCTACCTTATATGGATATGTCCGGGATACAAATAACAATATTGATAAATTTGGTTTATATTCAGATTTATTGGATACTGGTATGGGACATCATTTGATGCCGAGATCAATAGCAAAGGCTTTAGACATTTCAGAGTTAAGTCAAATTCATTCAATTTCTTGGTATCCAGATGAAGGAGCGGGAACGGCAGAACTTCACAAAAAATTGCATAGAAAGCTTATAGAAGATGGAATACCTTATCATGGTTCAAAATTTACTGGTACAACAGATGAATTTTTTGAAAAAGCTGCTAAAGCTTACAAAGACATTGACGTTAAAGGTTTTTTAAAAATCCCATACACAAAAGAAAAGTTATTCAAAGATTTAACTCCTGCAGAAGCTTTAGAGAAATTAAAAGAATTACATTCTAATGGAAAAATCCCTTGTAAATAGAAAAAAAGGAGATGTTATAATGGATAGAATTTTAGATACTGGGAGTTACGGAATTTGTTTATTTTCAATAGACGTCCTGCAAGACTTTTTAAAGAAAGAAAAAGTTAGGACAAAAAAAATTTTAAAAAATTTTCAGGATAATCATAATCGTTATTTAGCTTCACTTAAAAATGGTATTTGGATACCTTTTTTGCCTATAAATTCCATAGAGTATATAATCAAACTTGAAAATTGTAATCAGTCATTTGACGATGAATGGGAAGAAAAATTCGTTTATCATGACTTTAATATTGAAGTTAAAGATTCATTGTGGATTGCAGATATTGGTTCATTTTATGAATTTGATAAAAATGAATTTTTAGGAAATGATGAAGTATCTTATGAAACTTTAGATGGTAAAACACTATATTCCGGATTTAGATACAGTGTTTCTTCTGGTAAATATTCGGTATCTATAAAAGGATTTGCGCGTAAGAAGAAATTAGATTATCCAAATTCAAACTTTGGTTTTTTGTTTTCTCTAAAAAAAGTAAACGAATTTGAAGGTTTTAATGATCCACGGGAAGATGAAAGATATAACTTTAATGTGGCAAAGATAGATTAAAATAGTATAGGAGAGATACCTAAGTATCAATTCTGAGGGGCAATAAATCACACTAAAGGGATTTTTGCCCCTTTTCAAATTACAGTGATTTCAAGAAATATGGAATAAGATTCTCGATGAGTGTTTCACGCAGAATGATACAGTTGAACGAGAAAACTTAGTTGAGTCACAAAACAAGCATGAATTACAGAACAATCTAGTTACATGAGTATTTAATGAAAGGTTTGTCCCTTCTACAAAGATTACGAGTGAAGGGTAGAAGCTTTTGACGAAGAGGGTAATAGGGTTTGGTATGCTCAGCTTGATATTTATGGACGAGTGAAAGAGTGTTATCAAGGGCAGTATGAAGATGTGGAAATAGGATTGTATTATAACCGATTATCTCGGAACGCCTGTTGAAGCCTATGATGAAAAAGGGAATAGGGTTTGGTCAACTGGACTTGATATCTACGGTAGAGTGAAAGAGTTCACTGGTGAGAAAGACTTTATTCCATTCCGTTATCAAGGGCAGTATGAAGATGTAGAAACAGGATTGTATTATAACCGATTCCGATACTACGACCCAGAGCAAGGGAATTATACTCAAATTGACCCGATTGGACTTGCGGGTGGGAATCCTACTTTGTATGGTTATGTCGGGAACCCAAATAATTCATTGGATATATTTGGTCTAGCCCCTAAATCTCCAATGCTTCCTGGTGTAGATTTATCAGAATTGAACTTAATTATGTATAAACCAACAAAAGTAACACCAATAAATGGATCGTATTATCAAGGTATAGAACGTGCTTGGGAATTAGAAAAAGAATTGGTTGAAAAAACAGGGAGTGGATCTCATCTTTGGGATGAAGCTGAAATAGAAGAACTAAAAAGCCGGGGAAAAGTGAGTGGTTATACAGGACATCATATTACTAATCATAAGAACGGGGCTTTAGGGAATGCTTGGAAGGGAGATCCAAGAAATATTAGATTTTTACCTAATGCTAAACATGTTGGAGGATATAATGAACATTTATATGGTGAGAGAGGTCATAGAGGAAGTTATACTAATGCAACTACTGGTAGACTAATTGATCGCCAAGCAATGATATATAGATATAACAGTGAAAGGAGCTGTAAAAAACGATGAAGTATCTAGCTCGTTCAATTTCTAAGCAAGAAAATGCCAATAAGATAAAATGTTTAGGAACATCTACAGAAACTAAACGGGAGTTAGGAAAAGTTTTCAAACTTCCAATTTTAAGCCAAGCGCTTTTGAAATGGTACAGTGATTTACCAAAATCCAAAGATATAATGTTTTATTGGACTAACGATTTCTATATATTTGGTATAGAAAATCTAACAGTTGCGTTAGTAGGTTACAGGTTTATAAGAGATGATAAAGGTTGGATAGATATTTCAAAGACAATGAAATGGCGTGAAAATTGGATTATTATTTCCAGTTGGAGTGGAAATCCAGTGATTGCCGATATAAGTAAAGCAGAAACTCCAATTTATTACGATTATGTTGGAGAAGATTTTTCACCAAAACTACTAGTGGATTCACTAGAAAAATTCGACTATTTTCTATCTGTTTGGCTTGATAAACACGATGATAGATACTATAAAAGAGGTGAATATCAATCTGATTTTTATGATTTAATGGAGAAAGAGTGGAAAGTTAAGTTAAGTGAGGAGGAAATTAGGGTTTTATGCGGATTTCTTCCTATTGTAAAATCAAAAGATAATTTTGCTCCAATTGAGCAACGGATTATAGAAAAAGCAAAAAAGAATTATGTGTATCTGGATAATCCAGGTGAAAATAAATCAAAAGTGATACTAGCATTAAAAAAAGAAACAGGATTATCACTTGATGAGATACGAAACGGTTTAAATAATAAAGGATTTCTAATAGCTGCGGGATATGGAGAAAATATTTTAGTTTTAGCTGAATACTTTATTTCTTTAGGTGCAAAAGTGAGGATTGAGCAGAAATAAATCATTATAGTGTATTCATTAGAAACTAAAATATAGAGGAATTTAATTTATGAAAAAGAGGCTTATAAAGCCCGAAATAGATAGGTTTGAAAATTCAGAAAAATTTCAAGTTAATCATAATCGTTTTTTTGTTTTAAAGTAGTATTTACCTTTTTACCTTAAACATGAAAATTGTAAACAGTTATCTGAAGTTGAATGGGAAGATAAGGACTATTGAAGATATTGGTGCAATTAATGAATTAGAAGGCTTAATAATCTATGGGAAGATGGAAGGTATAACTTTAATATAGGGGGTAAAGTGGTAATTTTTAAAAATATAATAAGAGAAAGATTATAATATTGGCAATATCATAGTTAGATAAATAATAGTAGAAATATAAAAAAGAAGGCGCTTAAGCCTTCTTTTTTCATATCATCGCGTAAGCGAACAGTTTTCATTCCGTTGCATTTAAGAAATGTTTTGAGAAAACAGTCTGTTAATAGAGACTGAGAATAAACATACATGCAATCTTCAAGCTTGAGCGAGATCCATCTGGTTCTGAAGAGACTTTATTCCATTTAGATATCAGGGGCAGTATGAGGATGTAGAAATCTGATTGTATTATAACCGATTCCGATACTATGACCCAGAGCAAGGGAATTATACTCAAATTGACCCGATTGGACTTGTAGGCGGGAATCCTACATTATACGGTTATGTTAGTGATCTAAATGCAATGATAGATCCCTTTGGATTAATAGTAAGGCAACCAATCATTTTCCTTTCTACTGGTGAGGAGTAATACATCCTAAAACTATAAGTCCGAATAATCCACATGGTATATTTACTATAGATGCAACTGGTTCATATTTTGATGATAGAGCCGCACTTGCAAAAGAAGCTGGAATTAATGATCCAGGCAAAAATTATCGATCTCATCATATAGATTACGATCCTAAGACGAATACAATGAGAATGCAATTTGTACACGAAGAATACCATAAATACCCCACATGTAGGCGGTGCTGATGACTTTAAAAAGGATACAGGTTTTAAATATGGTTCGCCAGAAGCAGTTGCGGAAGCAACTAAAAGAAGAAATAAATTAAAAGGAGGGTGTGTAACCTAAATGAACAACAATTTTAAAAGTAATTCTAATGAATTTTTTAATAATGATATTTTATTTGAGAATTCTTGGAAGAGTATATCGCTTTCCCAAATAAATGAAATTGTACCTGATGAGTTTCCAGGTAAAAAAGATTTTATAAAGTTTTACCTTACTACTAATGGTGGAGTGTTTTCTAAAGGGGCATATATTTATCCGCATAATTTTTATGAAGCTTCAAATAAGGATTATTATTCTATAGAAATTGGTAGTTTTTTTCATATCCCCTTAATCGAAGATGAGGAAGATTCTGATTATACAACATCTATTGAAAGAGCAAAAGATAGAAGGATAGATTATTCTGAGGAATTTGAAGACTTTGTTCTATTTCATATTCCTTTTGCTGATAATCATGCTGATAATGATTTTTGGATTGATATTCAAACAGGAGAAATTAAATACATGGATTATGAAGTAAGTTACGACCCTGAGAATGCTATTATTGTTGCTCCTTCATTTCTTGATTTTTGCAAGCATATTCAGGCAAAACTTAAGTAAGATAATATAGTTTTCAGAAACATGTGTATGAGGAAATAAGACTACGAGGGCATCTAGAGCATTATATAATTATCTGGATTTTTAAGTTGTACAAACGATATTGTTGTTGTATGGATGATGTACACTTTATCCTAATGTTTTGTTTCTTAAAGATTTCAAGATTCTTTCTGAAGTTGTGAGCTTTACTATAATTGAACTAGTAGTAAATATTTATGATGAATATTTCCAAACATAGGTAAGAAGACGCTATTAGCACTTCTTTACCTATGTTTTTGTGTATTAGAGAAGAATTAATGTATCGTGTATTTGGTGTTAATCTATCTTTGGACGTTCAAAGTTATTAAAATTTTCATAACGGAACTTCTCCTTAGTGGATTGTTTGCGCTATTTACCTCGAATATATATAAATGTTTCAAATGTTTTAACATCAATTAATTTTGATGGTTTAGATATGCAAGAATCTCTTGCAATGCTGCGAGGTGAAAACATCAGATTTAATTTAGAAAAAATAGAAGATAAAACTATTTTTAGAGATATTAGAATTAACAATTTGTATCAACGCCATTATTGAAGCTATCTCCCCATTTATACGAAATAAAGTTCGTACTAGTAAAACGCCAACCAGTTAAAGAGTATGCTGAAGCTGTGTTTTGAAATATAGAAAATAATAAAACAAAAGACAGAAGCATAACAGCAAGTTTCGATTTTGATTTCAAGTTAAAACCCCTAGGTATTTTTTAAACAACCCCATTTTATACCAATAATTAAAATATATAAATAATTTTTATAAATTAGTTAATTTTAGTAAAAAGGTAGTTCGAAAGTCTTGGTCAGCCTTGATATCAAAACTTAAAGAGTTGTGGAACGGATTCTTGTTCAACTAACGAAGAAATTTAGTTGAATATGTAACTTTTGGTGGATAATTGGTGTCTATATAAAAGAGGTGGGTAAATAAAATAAAAAAATTATTCTATGGTTTGATCGCATTAGCTTTATTCATGATTACAGGATGCAATATTCAAGGGGGAACTACAACAGTATCAATTGACAGTATAGATGCCGAAGAAGCTTTAACATTAGATTCTGATGCTGATATTTTTCAGTATGATGGAGTTATCTACAAAGCTAATATTGATTGGGTTGAAAAATTGTCTTTAACAAAAGATGTTCAAATCGGTGAAATAAAAACAAAAAATGATGCTAATACAGATTTTAGAGATGAGATGTCGAATAAACTTCCTGTTGGTACAAAGATTTTTTCCACCAAAGAACGAGGAGATATTTTAATTGTTGAATCTGAAGGAGAAATCAAAAAATATCTTGCAATTGTTGAAGGGTAAACAAAATTCCTTGTTCAACAAACGTGGTGCTTTAATTGAATAGATGAATGATGTATCCATCTCATACGAGGTGGTCTTTTTTATTTATACATTGCCGAAAATTAACAGTATTGTATTGTTTTTTGGGAAATGCTTTTTTGTTTGTTTTACCAAATAAGACTCATGGAAATCAAATTATAGGTCGTTTACGTTCGTTTAAGATGGTTATTTTATTCAAGGTTATTATACTCATACTTTGATTTTAAATGGCTTAAGACGTATGGAGGCTTAGAATATTTTGTTTATCATAAGAAGTAAAGATTAAATTCTGATGCTATTTATGCAGAATTTTATACATGCTGCGATTGGTGATCCAATCGAAAAACATTGTTAAATCAACGATGTATAACCTATGGATATTTATCGCGAAAACTCCAAATCTATAAAATTACAACAGTCATTGTAGCGAGGATGTTCGGGGGCATTTCCCATTTTGTATACAGCTTGGGCTTTTTTTACGAATAAGACTAAATATGTATGAACGTGAATAAAACCTTTTTAAAACCTTTTTTTAGGAGGTTGTTAAATCAAATCGAAATTCCCCTTTATAGAGTGTTGCAACAAAATATTGCATAACTTTAGGAGGAACTATCTTATGGCTACAAATTATACTTATTCAAGCGAACTTTGGATGATGGGTCGCCCCTTCGTTCACATGATTAAAACACCTTTATCTAACATTTGCACAGAAACAATCTGTAAACCCTTAACGAGTACATCGTATTATGGTATCAATGGCGGTTTTTTACAACACTCAATCTTACGATCAAACACCTACATCTTCTAGCTCTATCTGTGTTGACGTTAATGAAATTGGAAATTCAATTACTGTGAATGGTAAAACATTCGCAAAAAACCATAACTATAACTTAAACGCTTCAGGTAATCAAACTGCTAAAAAAACAATGGTGATTTACAAAGATGCAAATGGCTCATAAAAAGCTACCTACCGTAACAGCTTCACGTTATACAATCTCAAATGAGTTCCCGAAATTTGAATAAATTATCGGTGGAACATCTTATACATTAGCAGATTGGGGCGAAAAGGCGTATTACGCTCCACTTCCTCGTACAGTATTAGCTTGGAAGGGTGCAAATGCTTATTTCTTATACCGTAGCGTCGATGATGTAGGCAATCTATATGAAACAAAAGACAAAAAAGATCGTGTTTATGGTGCTGGTGGTAGATTACTAGAAACACTCTTACAAATGACTGCCCACTTGAAAATCCAGCATATAGGTATGCAAAGAAAGATGCTGAGGTTTTCATATTAGGTGAAATACCTAGAAATGCTATACTATTCATAAAAAGGGAAAGTGTCTTTAAATTATGAAAATTGATTATGGAAGTGGTTTTGATTGTTAAATATATGCGAATTAAAGTTTTAGTCGAAACAGGACTTTTATTATTGGTTGAAAAATGTATTTGGATATTCCAAAATGGAGGTAAACAGTGGTAGAGAGTCACGCAAGGACTAGTAATAGTCTATTATACTATAAATGTGATAATATTGAATTTTTAAAAGGTTATGGACAATTATATACAGAATTTGATGATGGCGTTGCAACTAGGCAGATCAACATAATAAATAATGATATATATAGTTCTTCATCATTGCACGATTGGAACGAAGATGTTGGATCTTTATTGTATGACGGACATATCGAGAGTTTAGATTTAAGCGATAGTGTACCTATTACTCAATTAGAATTTGAGAATAAATGGCAGGAGGGAATTGTAGCTAACAATTCTCACATAAACTACTTAAAGGGTGATGCTTCTCTTCCTTTCGAAGAACATACACTCATCATTCATGTTGTTAATATTTTAGGAAAATGGGGAAAAGGCTTTGTTTTATCTTTATCAAAGCAATTCCCTTTTGCCAAAAATGAATATATAAAATGGTCGAAGGATAAAGAAACTTTTGGGTTAGGAGAGGTTCAGTTTGTATGTGTAGACCAGCAGAAAGCTACTTTTGTTGCCAATATGCTTGCACAGCATGGTGTGAGGAAAAATGATAAAGATCGTACAGCCTATATTGATTATGATGCGCTTCGTTTATGTTTAAGAAAAGTTGCGAGATTTGCATTAAAAAATCGATTATCGATACAGATGCCTAAAATTGGTTCAGGTTTAGCAGGAGGGGATAGGAGAGAGATTGAAAAAATAATAAATGAGGAATTGATTTATTATAAAATTAAATGTACTGTTTTTGAATTGTGATAAATTAAATAAAAGTTAGGGGTGGCATCAATGGTAGATACAAAATTGAGGGAGCGAGTGTTTGACACTTTATACGGCGGGATTATTGGTGATCTAATGGGCGTACCTGTTGAGTTTAAACAAAGAGGAACTTTCCATGTGCAAGATGTGATGGGGTATGGTACTTATAATCAGCCACCTGGCACTTGGTCTGACGATACTTCGCTAACACTCTGCTTGGTCGAGAACATTATTGAAAATGGGGATACCAAAACATTAATGAACAAATTTGTACAATACATGGAGCAGGGCTATCTTACACCATTTGGCGAAATGTTTGATATTGGAATAACTACAGCAGAAGCCGTTTCCAACTATAAAAAAGGTGTTCCGCCAGCACAATGTGGTAAAACGGGCGAGTTTGATAATGGCAATGGTACACTAATGAGGATAGCTCCTTTAGTATTCGTGGTCATGCATGAGTTAGATTTTGCTAAAAGAAAAGATTTAGTACATCAATATACAGAGATTACTCATGGTCATCCGCGTTCCATAGTAGGATCCATTATTTACATTGAGCTATTATTAAGCTTATACCGAAATAATTCACTAGAAGTGGCCTTAAAAGAGGTTTTTGAACTACTTCAAAATAATTTACAACATGAAATGAAAGCAGAGTTAAATGCTTATGCAAGGATTTTTCATGAAAACTTTTTAAATACGCCTGAAGACGAGATTCAATCTAGTGGCTATATTGTTCATTCGCTAGAAGCGGCTATTTGGTGTGTAGGTAATTCTACAACATTTAAAGAAGCGATTCTGACGGCAGTTAATTTAGGAGAAGATACAGACACCGTTGGGGCGATTACAGGATCGATAGCGGGTATGTATAAACAGTTGGATGAAATTCCAGAAGAATGGTTGGGTAAAATTGTCAGTAAACAAAAGGTAGATGACTTAATCCTAGCATTTTATGAATTTTGTACAGCCCAGATGTGAAAAAAATATAGAGGAAAGGACGGTGACGACATGTTACCTATACATAATAGCTATACGGCATATCCTCCAGCAACAGATCGCCAAATTTTACACATAGAAAATAAGTTGAATTGCCAACTTCCGAGTGCGTATACACTTGTATTAAAGGAAAGTAACGGTTTATCGTTTACGAATGGTGTGTTCATTTATGGTACAGAGGAAGTAATAGAAAGAAACCAGACTTGGGAAGTGGAGGAATATGCAAAAGGCTATATTGCAATTGGTGATGATAGTGGAGGAATGGTCTTTTTAATGGACATAAAGGCAGAGGATTATCGTGTTTTAGCAGTAGATAGTGGTGATATGAACCCGGAGCATGCAACATTGATTACTTGTGATTTATGCAAGTGGCTACAAGAAGGATGTCAGTATGAGTAAGAAATATAAATGAAAGGCTTCTTCCTACTAGAAGGAAGGAGCTTTTTATTTGTTTCTATGTCTAGTTTTGGAGAAAAATAATTGAAAATAAAGCAAAATTATTACGTATTCTATTATTTTTTGAATTTTTTAGAAAATAATGTTGAATTATTGGAGAGTGGTAGTATAATGAAAATATAGTTACATATATGGTTAATAATTCCTTATTAAGAGGAATTATTGGCAAAAAATAGTGACTATAAACTTAAAAAATGAAGAAATGAGGCGATTTTAATGATTAACATGATTCAGTATTTAGAGCAAAATCCGACGTTGGTGACATTGTTAAAAGAAAAAAAAGCTTCTCTCATTGGTGTAACAGCATTAGAACAAAAGGCAATATTGGATTCGTTTGATGAAGATGTATGTTTAGAAAATCGCGTTTGGTACTAAAATATTTAAAAAATAAATGGTTTGGGCTTGCTATAGGATTCTATTTAATTTCAGGTATTTATTTACTTTATATTACTTATAGCACGCCCTTTTTAAATATAGAATTAGAAAAAATAAATGATAATTGGACAATAACGGATTCTTACTATAAAAATTGGGCGTCTAAGCATAAAATTGTTCCTGGAGATATTGTTTTATACGTTGATAATGTTAAAATAAGTAATTTATCTTATATATCCTTTGATTCTGCCATAAGAGCAGCGAAAGAAATTACAATTCAAAAGTCGGATGGAAGGATAGTCTCTATACAGATAAAAAATCTAGATATTCCTCAACAATTTTACTATTTATTGATAATACCAGCTTGTTATTATTTTCTAACATTATTCATTACAATATACTTATATTCTAAAAGAATTAACCAAAAACTTACTAATTTACTTATATTATTTATTCTAAGTGTTTCTTTAGCCTATGTAAGTATTGGTGCTTCAGGACGTTTAGATAATATAGGTATGATTATTAATCGTAGTAGTTTACTTCTGTGTTTAGTCATTTTATTGCTCTTTTTAAAAGAATATTTTTTGTTTTTAGATATAAAGTGGTTATTCTTAAAAAATATAAGAAATTTCTTTGTTTTACCTTTTTTGGCTGTAGCAATGAGTGTTTTTAGTATTTTTTATCCATCAATTAATCCGATATTATCTGAATTGATACTATGGCTATTTTTTCTATTAATACTATTGAATCTTGGAATTTTAATTGTAGGTTTTTTTAAGTATAAATCTTCCCATCTAAAGCTTTTATTAATGAGTATAATTATCCCATTTCTGCCTTTTTTATTTTTATATGCTTTACCTCAAATTTTTGTCAATGAACAACTACTTTCTGCTGATATTTGTTCATTATTTCTTTTACTAATTCCATTCAGCTTCATTTTTACACAACTCACTGAACGTATTTTTGATATGGAGTATTTCATTTCTCGATTGCGTTATTATTTTAATTTCTCATTTGGCTTTACGATATGGCTGTTAATCGGTTTATATTTATTTGCAGATTTATCAGTTTCGCGTATGACAGAGATTTTCTTTTTTGCCTTTCTATCGTTAATGGCGTTGTTCTACATTAAAGAGCGGATTGATTATCGTAAGCGGAAAATTTTATTTTCTACAAAAGGCGACTACATCCACCGTTTGTATACGACCGTTGAGAGTATTGGTAGAGTGGTGAAGATTGAGGACTTATTGGAGAAATTTGTACAAGAGGTTGTGGTGCAGCTTGAAATGGAAAGTGTGTATGTGCTCACATATGATTTTCAAACACATCAAGTTACCTTAACCAATAAATCCAAAGAATACACGCAGCATCAAATAGATGAGGTACTAGTCGAAAGATTAGGCTTGGGAGATATAAAAAAGACAGATCATTTCTATATCGCCTTTATTCATCAGGATGTGAACTTTAAACGAATCCTTGTTGTGGATCATAATAAAACGATTTATCTCAAGGACGAGGAACTGCTATGGCTAGAATTATTGCTACTCTATTTAAATAATTTTATCGAAAACACAAAAATGGTTGAGGAGCTTTTAAATCAGTTAAAGCATATGAAAGAAGCTGATAATCGACAGCTACCATGGCTCAATAAATTGCTTTGGCTAAGGTTTGAGGAAGAAAAATATCAGTTAGCACAGGAACTTCATGATACGATTTTACAAGAGCAACTGCACATTGCAAGGGAAATGGATGTCCTCATGCATACAAAAGAAAAAGAGGAGATCCCATCTAAACTTATAAAGCTTCATGAACATATGATTATCTCTCTGAATGATTTGAGGGGCTACTGCGAAAACTTAAAGCCACCTCTATTAGATACATTGGGCTTAAATGCAGCCCTTGAAAAATTAATACAAAAAATTCATAAACGGGCTAATTTTGTTTTGATCTATACAATTGACCGCCTCTATTTAGAGGATGAGCGCTTAAATTTAATGATTTATCGGCTGTTCCAAGAACTATTAAACAATGCGTTAAAACATTCCTATGCTAATACAGTTGAAATACATTTACTAGGCACCGAAGAGGGATTCCAAATTTTGTATAGCGATGATGGTGTTGGTTGTAATATAGATGATATTCTACTTGCCGATTCTATGGGCATACAAGGCATGCAGGAGCGCGTTCAAGCTTTTAATGGGAAATTCGCATTAAATAGCAAAGTAGGAGAAGGGATGACGATTCGTATCCAAGTAAGTGAAACCCAGCATACGAATCCCTATACCTATAAGACCCTGACCCGACCAACTTATATGATACGAGGATAACCAGATGAAGCGGAAGCAAAAGTGCATATATTTTTTTAATACCTTTTAATCTCTTCGTAGAGGCTACGAATGTGGGTTAGAAGGCTTTTGTTTGAAAAGTATTTTATTTATAATCAAAAATAATAAAACGTTATCAAAAAAATATTATTTGTTAAATAGTAAATCAGGAAAAAATACACTTTTTAGAGTATTTACCTAATATTCAAGGAAATTATGGCCATATGACCGATATAATCAGGAGAAGGATTGAGGAGGTCAATAGATTTGAATAAAAAATTATTTTTAACAGCAGCAGCTATTCCTGTAGCACTTATCGTTCCCACTGTAGCAGGTGCGGCCGAAACAGTTTCAGTCACTGGTGAAAATATTGTCAATGCAACATTAAAAGTAGAAAAATTACCAAATGATACAATCGTCAATGCCTATCAATGGTATTATCTAGAGGAAATTACTGGTGATGAGGGTTCAACAAATAAGCCCATCTCTGGTGCAACGTCTATTTCCTTAAAAGTGCCTGTTGAAGCAGCTGGAAAAAGCATTTTTGTGGAAGCAACTACGACAGACGGTAAAAAATTTAAAAGTGCACCGCGCCATATTGAGCCATTAGAGCTCGATATCACCATCCCAACGTTAGAAGGTCAATCCGCTGGTTTTGTAGCACCTGGAGAAACAGTGAAAGTAGCTGGTATTACTGTCACTGATAAGAATGGTGCAAAATTGCAAAGTGATCAAATTACATATAGTTATCAATGGTTTTATAAATTAGGTGATACCTCCTTTACGATCATAGAGGGTGCTTCAGGTAGTACATATACGATTCCGAAGGATGCCATTGAAAAGGATATTCAAAATATTGCTGTCACCGTCAAAGCAAAAGTGGGTCTTTCTTTTGCGGAATCTAAACTATCTGATACCATTACTGTCTCTAAACAACCCACTGATACTTTAACGAAAGAGATTAAAGCTTTACTGGTCAATGATAATAAATACAATGTATCAAGCTTAGCAGAATTTGGTGCTAAAGTTGCGGAACTAGAAAAAAACTATCAATCCTTATCAGCGGCAGCTAAAGGGAATGTGTCTAATTATGATGTCTTAAAGCGAGCACTTGCTGATGTTGAATTAATAACTAAGTTAAACGAAAAATGGAGCAAAATAGAGACTAGTAATGAAAAAGAAATAAAGGAACTAGAAGAGGCTTATAATAAGCTAGATCTGTTACAGCGTAGCTTAGATGTAGATGAGACCCTATATAAGAGCATTAAAAATCTATTAAACGAGCCAAATGATCTTGAAGAGATAAAAGAAGTGAGAAAACTCAATCAAGCTATTCTTAATTTATTATCCTATGAGAATTCACTTGTGAAATATGTAGCTTCGGATGTTGATTCCTTACAAGCGAGCGTAAAGACAATCGAAGCAGATATTGAGAAATTATCACAAAGCTTCCGAGCCGCTGTTCAAAACCAAGCAATTTTGTCTGAGGCTAAATCGGATATTAAAAAGGTCGAGCAATTCATTAAATCATTTGATAAATTAGCTACAAATAGTACGCCTAATAAACAAGTGACGACTGCTAAATCAATCCGTACAGTCTATGAAAAATTAACGTATAAACAATTAAAATTAGTGCCAGATGTGTATGTGCAGCGTTTGACTACAGCAGAACGTGCAGAAGAAAGCCAAATTATAAATTTAAATAATGTTATAGATAGCTATATTAGCGATGATGTTTATCCGTTCAATCCGTCTGCTGGTTCATGGCAAAGTCATGTCAATAATGTCAATCAAATGATCAAGGAATATAAGAGCTTAACGAAAGCCTCAGCAGCACAAATTATTGGCTACGATAGTCTTGTTGCCTTACAGAAAGATTTAAAAGCAGCTGAAAAAGTAATTAAAGATATGGATGCCTATCAAAAGTTATCTGCAACAACTGGTGTAAAGGAAAGTAAACTTAATTCAAGCTATACAAGTACTTTAAAAGCTTATAATAATCTTACAAATTTACAGCAATCACTTGTATATAATGCTGAAGAATTTTTACTAAACACGCCAAAGATTTCAGTTGATGGCAATGGTAAAGTGCCTACTGATAAAGCAGCAGCAGAGGCGTTAGTGGCGGATATTGCCAAATTTGCGGATGTTACGAAATATTCATTCAATCAATTAGAAACCGCTGTTAATACAGCTTCTGAATCCTATAAAAAATTGTCTTCAGCTGCAAGAAAATACGTGACAAATTATTATTTATTAACAGCAGCAAATAAGGATATTACAGGTGTGAAATCCTTCTATAAAAAAATACAGACCGCTAGAGAAGAAACAGATGCTGCGAAAAAGGCTAAAAAAATTGAAACAGTGCAAAAAGCTTATGCGAAATTACCTGCGAATCAGCAGCATTTAGCAAAAGAACAATATGAAGCTTTATTAAAAAATCAAAATATAGATGAAAATGCATCGAAAATTACACAGCTAAATAATGATATTGCCACAATTGTTTCCAGTAATCTCTATGTCGTAACGATTGAAAGTATTAAAAATCTTTCGACACAATATAGTAGCCTTAGTTCAAGTGAGAAAAAATTGATTACAAACTATGATATTTTAAAAACTGCGCTTGCTGACGTGAAAAAAGTGGAAAGCTTTATGAAGACCTATGAGAAATCCTTTGCTTCAAATCCAAGCACTGTGATCAAGGCATATGAAAAGCTTACATCTAAACAAGTGAGCCTGATTGATGCAGGAACTAGACAATTGATCATTGATAAGCAAAAAGGACAACAGCAAACGAATGAAAATGCATTGTCATTAATTGAATCCATCAATTCACTTCTTGTAAAAGGTGAATATATCAATGGTTTACAGGAGAAAGTAAGTGAAATCCGTAAAGCCTATGATGCTCTGAGTGATGCTGATAAGAAGGTTGTTAAAAATTATTCGAAGCTCACGCAAGCAGAGGGTGATTTGAAGAAGGTTGAAGAGGTCCATGCTATATACGAACCAGCAGGGAGCAGTAATGATGCTGCACGTAAAGCATGGCAAACAGCCTATGGAAAGCTCTCTAAAAGATTAGAGTTACTCTATACAAACATGTATCCAACCGAGCAATAATTGTTACTTCCAGATGGCCTCGAACAGTTTTCGAGGCTTTTCTTTATACATAAGATTTGTCTAGTAATTTGATTGTCCGCTATACTATGTACAACAAAGGAAGAAATTTTTTACATAAGATTGTAGTTTCACAAAGAAGGTAGGAACAAAAGATGTATAAAATAGGTGTTGTTGGTCCCATTCAATCCGTTGAAAGAATTATTGCCTTAGCACGAGAAATCGAACAGGATATGGAATTTATTCCGTATATATATGAAGTGGCGACGGAAACAAAGCATCTTGTGGAGACACATAATCAGGCTGTCGATTTCTGGTTGTTTTCTGGTTACATCCCTTATAAACTTGCCCGCCAAACGAATGTATCCCAAGATAAATTGACCCATATTATTTTTTCCGAAGCGGCTATTTATCGGGGTTTTTTAGAACAATCCTATCAGCAAAAAAAGTTTATAGAAAATGTTAGTATCGATATTATTCCTTCGCCTTCTCAAATGGCTTCAGAAAGTCTTGCAGAGATTCGGCATAATGTCCACCATATGTATCTAAAGGAATTTGATGTCGCTATTGATCCACAAGAGCTATTTGATTTCCACTATAGCCTTTGGCAGGCGGGCAAAATTGATTTTGCGATTACTTGTTATCCCTCTGTTGATGAAGAGCTGAAGAAACGTGGTGTGCCATCTTATTGGGTTTCCCCAACAAAAACAGAAATTTATCATACAGTTCAACTTTTTACAGAGAAGATCAAAACGTCCTATTATAAAGAGACACAAATTGGTGCAGTCATGCTTGAAATTAAGGACTTCGATTCATTAAAAGAGCGCATGAAGCAAGGCTATCGTATTCAATATTTAGAATTGCGCACGAAGGAAAATCTACTACAGCTCTGTGAACAGATTGATGGCTCTCTTATTGAAGAGGGGAATGGTAAATATACGATCTTTAGTACAAGAGGTGCGATTGAAGGGCAAATACGATTTTTACAGGAAAAAATGTATCAGTTGTCGATTGAAATGGAGACAAAGGTGACAGCAGGCATTGGCTTTGCTCAAACAGTGTTCAATGCTGAGTTACATGCTCACCGAGGACTAAGACAGACGAAGGAAAACGAGGCTATTGACATCGTGATGATACAGGATGATGGCACCATTATTGAATCGGTAGGGCATGTAGAAGAGCTATCCTATTCCTACCGAGCAGAAGACCCTTATATTTTAGAAAAACTAAAAAAAGGGAATATTAGTATTAAAACCTATATGAAAATCCATGCACTTGTACAAAAAATGCATTGGAAGCATTTTACGACAAAGGATTTAGCGACACAACTGCAAATGAGCGAGAGAAATGCCCAACGAATCGTAGCAGATTTATGTAATGTAGATTTAGCGAGAATTTGTGGAGAAGAATTACAGCATACTCGAGGCAGACCTATTAAAATGTATCAACTTGTCTAAAAACAAAAATGTCCCAAACCAATAAATGGTGTGGGACATTTTTTTATGCTTTTTGAAGCCTTAAATACTGATAAATCACTAAATTCAGCGGTTATTTAGGTACATAATATGGATTTACGAAGACGATTATCTATTAGAAATTTTCAAAAAAATATTGTCTTTTTATTGAACTTTGATTATTATACGAATATATAACGAAAATGTCGGTATATAAAAGGGGATTTACGGACAAGGGGGCAAGCATATTCAAGAATAGTCGTGGCAATAAAGAGAGGATTTCTATATATGGGAGGGATATGTATGACAACAAATGAAATAACGAAGAAATCTAGAAATGTCATCCTTGCACTTTTATTTTTAGGCTGGTCTTTAGGGAATTTAGATCGCTATATTATGAACTATGCAGTGGTTTCGATTACAGGAGATTTGCAACTGGATGCATCTTCAACGGGTATTATTTTAAGCGCTTTCTTTTTAGGCTATGCCATTATGCAAATACCGGGTGGCTGGCTTGCCGATAAGTTTGGCGCAAAACGAGTTTTATTGATGGCTGTTATCATGTGGTCTATTTTTACGGGCCTAACAGCTATTGCTTGGTCTTTAACAGCGATGATTGTAATTCGTTTTTTATTTGGTATTGGTGAGGGTGGTTTTCAGCCATCAAGCTCTAAAATTATTGCTACGATTTTCCCAAAAGAGGAAAGAGGTAGAGCGATGTCCATCATGCTTACTTCTGGTGGCATTGTTTCACTCATCGTCCCTTTGCTAGCTGCTTATCTATTAGGAACGATTGGCTGGCGCATGATGTTTATCATCATTGGAGCAATTGGGGCCATAATTGCCTTTTTATATTGGAAATACATTCAACTCCCGCAAGATGAGGCAGCTACTGCTGGAACAGAAAATACTACGAACAAAGTGAATTTTAAAGAGTTATTGAAAACACCCCTAATGTGGAATTTAATCATTGCTTATTTTTGTATTTATGCAGTGAACTGGGGATTAGTTTCTTGGATTCCAACATATCTTCAAAAAAATCGAGGCTTGGATTTAATGTCCATTGGTTGGGCGCAAACAATACCAGCTATTACAACGATAATTGGTGTATATGGTAGTGGCTATATCATTGATAAGCTACCAAAAGGTATGGAGAAAGTGTTAGGCTCTATTTCCTGCGCAGTCATTGGTCTTTTATTGTATTTAATGTTTACTGCCAAAACAGTGACGTTATTTATTGGTTACCAAACAGTCGTTTCGATCTTTATTGCGTTTGTCATTACATTACTACCTGTTATTGTGCTCAAGAAATTACCTTCCTCTATCACAGGTTCTGCAATGGGGATTGCCAATACAGGGGGACAATTAGCAGGGTTTGTTACACCGATGGCAATTGGATTTATGGTTGATGCCTTTAATGGCTCCTTTGATGCAGCCTTTTGGATGTTAATTGGCTTTGCGCTTATCTGTATTGTATCGCTTGTCACATTAAACGACCAAAAAGGAACATTATTAAAAGCATAATGAATTTGGAGGGACAAATATGAGTTATCATGAAAAAATTTCAACATTAATTGAAGCAAAACAGCAAGCTACAGTAGCATTAAGCGATGCGATTTGGGCTGTGCCCGAGCTTCATTTTCAAGAAAAGAAATCGATGGAATATATGAAACAGGCACTAGAAAAAGAGGGTTTTCAAACAGAAGTCGGTGTTGCTGCTCTTGAAACAGCGCTTGTTGGAACGTATGGTTCTGGTCAGCCTGTCATTGCCTTTTTAGGTGAATATGATGCGCTTCCAGGCTTGAGTCAAAAAGGTGGGGCGACACAACATGAGCCTCTTGTTGATGGTGGAAGCGGACATGGCTGTGGTCATAATTTATTAGGTACTGGCGCATTCGCAGCTGCTGTTGCTGTAAAGGATTATTTAGAGCAAAATCATCAGTCAGCAACAATCCGTTTTTACGGTTGCCCTGCAGAGGAGAATGGATCTGGTAAAGCTTATATGGCAAAGGCTGGCCTTTTTGATGATGTTGATATCGCGATCTCTTGGCATCCAGGTACGTTTTCGACTGTGATGACGTGTAGTTCTCTAGCAAACTATGCCGCAACGTTTAAGTTTACGGGCAAAAGTGCTCATGCCGCAGCTGCACCACATCTTGGACGAAGTGCTTTAGATGCTGTTGAGCTTATGAATGTTGGGGTAAACTACTTACGAGAACACATCATTCCAGAAGCACGTGTGCATTATGCCATTACTAATTCTGGCGGAACTTCGCCAAATGTCGTTCAACCATATGCAGAGGTAACGTATCTAGTTAGGGCACCTAAAAAGCAGCAAGTGCAGGAAATTTATCAGCGCGTTGAGAACATTGCAAAGGGTGCCACAATGATGACAGGGACGTCAGTGGACATTGAGTTTGAAGGTGCTGCATCAAATCTTATTACAAATAAAACACTTTATGATGTGATGTATCAACAAATACTTGAAATTGGTATGCCAGACTATACAATAGAGGATGAACAGTATGCGCAGGCAATTTTCAATACGTTTACACCAGAAGTACAAGCAGCTTCATTAGTGGGCTTACGCAGAGAAGATGCCAAGCAACTACAAGGCAAAGTGATTGCTGATCATGTTCCAGGCATGCTACCTGAATTTATTATGGGTGGCTCTACAGATGTTGGCGATGTTAGCTGGAACGTACCAACCGTACAGTGTACAACTGTATGCATGGCATTAGGGACACCATTACATACATGGCAGGTAGTGTCTCAGGGAGTGACCCCAATAGCGCATAAAGGAATGCTACAGGCTGCTAAAATTATGGCTTGTACAGCCTTAGCGTTGCTGGATAATCCTCTATACATTGAAAAAGCGAAAAAGGAATGGCAAGAACGTCTAGATGGTGAAACATATCAATCTTTAATTCCAGAGGGAACACAGCCACCTAAGCGCTAACAGGATAGAGTCTTCATAGGAGAACTATGAAGGCTCTGTTTTTGCCTCATTTTGAAAGGAGAACGCGACATGTCAACACAACCCAATCATCAGCATCATCTTCTAGCACAGTGGGTATCACAGTATCGTGCAGCTACCAAAGAAGGGCAATGTGCTAATTATATCCCTGCTTTAGCCAAAAAAGATCCTAATCAATTAGCTGTGGCGATTGTGGGGACTGAAGGCCACGAAATCAAAGCGGGAGATACCGAAGAACTATTTACCCTTCAAAGCGTTTCCAAGGTTATTACCTTTATTTTAGCCTGTATGGATCGAGGCTTACCATATGTTTTAGAAAGAGTAGATGTTGAACCAACAGGAGATACCTTTAACTCAATTATTCGCTTAGAAAGTCATCAGCCAGGTAAACCCTTTAACCCGATGATTAATGCTGGGGCTATTACGGTATCCTCCATGTTGGCTGGTCATTCTCCGCAAGAGAAGGTCACAAAGATTCTACAATTTTTAGAACAAATCATCGGCAAGCAATTGAGTATCAATGAAGAAGTATTCCAGTCAGAGTGGCAAACGGCTAATCGTAATCGAGCATTGGCCTATTACTTAATGGATTCAGGGTTTTTAGATTGTCCAGTAGAGGCGGCACTTGAGGTTTATTTGAAGCAATGTGCAATTGAAGTCAATGTATCAGATTTAGCCATGATTGGCCTAGTTATTGCGAATGATGGCTATCACCCACTGTTAAAGAAACAGCTATTCCCAAAACAAGTGGCAAAATTAGCGAAGGCTTTAATGGTAACGTGTGGTATGTACAATGCCTCAGGGAAGTTTGCGGCATTTATTGGCCTCCCTGCCAAAAGTGGTGTATCAGGTGCGATTCTTGCGGCTGTTCCAGGACATGCAGGCCTGCACTCGCCGTTTCCTACTGGCTGTGGTATCGGAATTTACGGACCAGCGATTGATCCAATAGGAAACAGTGTGGCAGGTGTACAGTTGCTGAAACAGCTAGCAACAGAATGGGATATGACTATTTTTTAATAAGTGAAGATGATTTCAGCGCTTAGTCTGAAGTCATCTTTTTTTCATTTTATAAATAATAAATAAAGCGATAAACCAAATTGGTGTTAACAGCAGTGCTGTACGCGTAGCCTCAGAAATAAACATCACCATTAATAAAAAGGCGAAAAACGCAAGCACGACGTAGTTGATAAAAGGAGTCAGTGGTGCTTTGAAGATGGAAGCTTCATGTAAAGCACGTTTTTTTCGTTTGTAGATGATGTGAGAAATGATGATAATGCTCCACACCCATATAAAACAAATTGCACTGATTGTCGTCACAACACTAAAGGCATTCTCTGGCATCAACTTACTTAACAGAGCACCAACTGATACAACAATAGCAGAAATAACGAGAGCATTACTTGGCACACTGTTTCTGTTGAGTTTTGCGAATGCTGCAGACGCCTGTTTATTGTTACCAAGATTATAGAGCATCCGACTTGTGGAGAATAACCCACTGTTACCTGCTGAAGCCGCTGAAGTAAGCACAACAAAATTTATAATACCAGCAGCAATCGGGATACCTGCTAATGTAAACACTTGGACAAAGGGACTGCTTGAAGCAGACATTTCATACCATGGGTTAATACATAAAATGACAAATAATGCCCCTACATAGAAAAGCAAAATGCGAAATGGAATTTTATTAATGGCAGAAGGAATATTTTTTTGAGGATCTGCGGTTTCAGCTGCTGAAACCCCCACTAATTCCACTCCAACAAATGCAAAGACTACCATTTGGAAGGCCATTAAAAAGCCGTATATACCATTTGGGAACATGCCTCCATGTGCCCACAGATTTTCAACTGATACGGTCCCTGAGCTAGTTTGAAAGCCAGTTACTAACATAATAAGACCAATAATAATAAGTGCGACAATCGTAATAACTTTAATAATAGCGAACCAAAATTCTAGCTCACCAAAAAGCTTAACGGTTAATAGATTTAGTAGTAATAACAATACAAGGCAACCAATGGCTGGCACCCATTGTGGGAGATCAAACCAATATTGTGTATAAACCCCCACCGCAATAATGTCTGCCATTGCGGTCATAATCCAACAGAACCAGTATGTCCAACCTGTTACATAACCTGCCCAAGGCCCTATGTACTCGGATGCAAAATCCGTAAATGAAGTGTAGCCTGCGTTGGATAGTAACAATTCACCTAAGGCACGCATCACAAAAAATAGCGCTGTCCCCACAATTAAGTAGGCTAGGATGATCGAAGGCCCTGCTAAGGCAATGGCTTTTCCAGAGCCTAAAAATAAACCAGTCCCAATTGTTCCGCCAATGGCAATAAGCTGCACATGGCGATTTTTTAAATCTCGTTTTAATTGTTGCTGTTCCACGTTAATCCCCCTCAAAGATGCATAAAAAACTATGACTGGAAAAATAAAAAGAGACTAGTTGTGACACTAGTCTCGGAAAAACGTCAGAATAACAAATATCATTTACTCACAGATGTCTACATGAAATAGGTTAAATATTTTATGTAGCATCGCTTATAAAAGCTGTATTACTCCTCTGTCCTTTTGCCTGAGATAGTGAACCCTTCGGCGACGCAATGTGCGCTCTCTCCAGAACTGCTCCTGCTATAGTTTGATCCATAGCATTCATAGCTTATTAACTTGATAATCAATTATTATTGTAAGATATTATACATCCTAACAGTGCTTCTAAAATTATTCAACAATAAATTTTGACTATTTTCAGAAAAATAGAAGAATGGGGTTCGTAACAGGCATATCTCTAACGAAAAATAGTATTTTTGGTCATACAAAGTGTTTCGTGAAGGGGTTTTTAATATGAGATGGATTATTGGAAGATTGCTCAACATAGCTGTCGAAGTGCTCAAACATAAGTGAAAACCGCTCCAAAAGAGTGTGGAAGTGCTCAAACAAATGAAAAGGACGCTCAAAAAAGTGGACGAAGCGCTCATTTTTATGAGGACCCGACTCAAGTAGCGAACTCGTTCAAAGTAGACTTTGTATCAAAAAGGGGATTATAATGCGTTTTGTTGCTTTACTTTTTTAATTTAATGACATGAAGCTCGTACAGCATCATTTGAAATAGATATAATATAGTAGAAACTCTGAATTTTTTAAAAAAGAAGTCGTCTCATAGTACTTTGAGACGACTTTTTCTGATGAGAGCATTAATATTTTTTTGCTTTTATTTTACCTGTCCAAGTTTTGAAACCACCTTGAAGTTGGTAAATTTGGTTGTACCCACGTTTTTTAAGAAATAGTGCAGCACGTGAGCTACGGCCTGTATTTTGACAGTATAGATATACTGGTAAATCTGGGCGAATTTCTTTATAACGTTGACGTAGTGTTGTCGAAGGAACATTTCGTGCACCAAGAATGTGACCAGCATCAAATTCTTTTTGCTCACGAACATCGATCAGCTGGGCTTTACGATAGCCTTCTATGAATTGCTCTTGTGTTAGGTTGGTTACGGCTTTTTTGAGTCGTAGTGCATTAATTCCGATATATGCAATTGTGACTACTAAAACGACACCGATTGTGATAAGTATGTCCAAGATTTTCTTACCCCTTTCTATCTTCTCTATTATTATAAAAGATGCGCTAGCGATAGTCCAATGAGTTTGATAAAATTAACTAGGTTGTAGCGAAATCGCTTTTTTCGTTACACAAGCAATCGTTCGCAATTTGAACTGTAGTATACTATTCGTTAAAGTTGACCCACAGGTGGGGCCTGATGGATCATTTTATATTTGTAGGAGATGAGCATATGACAACTTGGTATTTTTTAAATTCAGGGAAATGTAGTCCTTCTTTTAATATGGCACTAGATGAAGCCTTACTTGATTGGCATAGTGAGGGGTTAATTCCACCAGTAATTCGTTTCTACGAGTGGGAGCCTGCGACATTATCCATTGGTTATTTTCAACAAGCTAAAAGAGATATTAATTTAGATGCTGTGCGTGAACAAGGCTTAGGTTTTGTACGTCGACCAACTGGTGGACGAGCTGTCCTACATGAACATGAGCTAACTTATAGTGTCATTGTGACGGAAAGCTATCCGAATATGCCAGAATCTGTGACAGAGGCATATCGTGTGTTAAGTGAGGGAATTTTGCAAGGTTTCCATAACCTGGGTATGGATGCCTATTTTAGTGTACCTGATACAGAGGAGAAAAGAGCGGACCTGAAGAGTCCAAAAAGTGCTGTTTGCTTTGATGCACCAAGTTGGTATGAACTTGTCGTAGAAGGGAAAAAAATAGCTGGAAGTGCTCAAACACGTCAAAAGGGTGTCATTTTACAGCATGGCGCCATTTTATTAGATTTGGATCAAGAGAAATTATTATCCGTATTTAATTTCTCCAGTGAAGAAGCGAAGAATCGTATGCGTAGAAAGCTACCAGAAAAGGCTGTTGCCATCAACAGTCTTGTAAAAGAGCCAGTGACAGTTGAACAATGTGTGACAGCTTTTAGAGATGGTTTTGCAAAATCGTTGCAAATTGAATTAAAACCATTTACACTTTCTGAGGAGCAATTAGAATATGTCCAAGCTTTAGAAGAAAAAAAATATGCTTCAGATGAGTGGAACTTTAAAAAGTAAAAAATGGTATGAAAAAAATATTTTTTAACGTTCAATCCTAGTCATAACAAGTAGTTCTGAATCTATTAAAAAAAGCAAGAGTTGAATTAAAAAACTATATATAGTATCTTTTTTAAAGACATATACACAATATGTAGTGTTTAACAACACGAGATATTGTGTATTTATTTTGTAATGAAGAAAATAAGGGAGGCAAAACGATGGTACTCACAAATCATCAACCCGAAGTAAACAATCAATTTGAACAGTTAAACAAAGATATTGAACAATTCCCGCAGGTACATCCCGTAACATCTGATATGCATATTACACACAAAGGTGTATCGAGACTTGTCATGATCGATCGCTATTCGTTTAAAGACACAGAAAAGAAAACATTGAAAGCCGGCGACTTTGTTGTATTAACGGTAAAAGCTGATCCGAAATTTCCTGCACGTGGTTTAGGGACAATTCAAAAATTGGATATGTCTACAAAAACAGCAGAGATTTTGATTGAAGAAGATTATCGTAGCGCATTAGACGATCCGCAAGAGCAAGAAACGGGTGTGATTACGCGTTCAATTGACGTGCTAGAAAAGCCTCTTGAGATATATTATGAACAAATTGCAAAACGAAATGCAACGGGCCTTGCCGCTGTTGAAAAAACACCAGAAAAACGCCAAGAATGGTTTGAAAAATTTTATGAGCAATTAGTATCCTTGAAATTCATTCCAGCTGGACGAGTGATTTATGGAGCTGGATCTGAAACTGATGTAACCTTCTTTAACTGTTACGTGATGCCATTTGTCGCTGACTCTCGTGAAGGTATCAGTGATCACCGTAAGCAAGTTATGGAGATTATGAGCCGCGGTGGAGGTGTTGGAACAAATGGTTCAACATTACGCCCACGTAACACATTAGCTCGTGGTGTAAACGGTAAATCATCTGGTTCTGTATCCTGGTTAGATGACATTGCTAAATTGACACATCTTGTGGAGCAAGGTGGATCACGTCGTGGCGCACAAATGATTATGCTAGCAGATTGGCATCCAGATATTGTGGAGTTTATTATTTCCAAAATGCAAAATCCACGTATTCTGCGTTACCTGATCGAAAATACAACGGATGAAACAATCATCCGTCTAGCCAAAGAAAAATTAAACTTCAAGCCACTTTCTATGCAAGAAGAAGCGATGTATCAAGGCATCGTGAATTATAAAAACATTGAAGGCTTAGGTGGATTTGATACAGCGATCATTCGTGAGGCTGAAAATAAATTACGTGATGGTGGCACGTACACTGTTCATAACCCAGAGTTTTTAACAGGTGCCAACATTTCTGTGACATTAACAAAAGAATTTATGGAAGCAGTTGAAAAAGATGCTGACTTCGAGCTTCGTTTCCCAGCTGTTGAAGAATATACAAAGGAAGAAATGAGCGTTTACAACACGAAATGGCATGAAGTTGGTGATGTTCGTGAATGGGAGAAAATGGGCTATAAAGTCCGCACATACCGTACAATTAAAGCAAAAGAGTTATGGAATTTAATTAATGTATGTGCAACATACTCAGCAGAGCCAGGTATTTTCTTCATTGACAACGCCAATGACATGACAAATGCAAAGGCATACGGTCAAAGTGTTGTAGCGACGAACCCATGTGGCGAGCAACCACTTGCACCATATTCTGTGTGTAACTTAGCTGCTGTGAATTTAGCACAGTTTGCGAATAAAGAAAATCAATCAGTTGATTACGAAGCACTACGTGAAACAGTTCGTGTTGGTGTTCGTATGCAGGATAATGTGATTGATGCGACACCTTACTTCTTAGAAGAAAACCGTGTACAAGCTCTTGGTGAACGTCGTGTTGGATTAGGCGTTATGGGCTTAGCCGATTTGCTGATTTACTGTGAAAAAGAATACGGTTCAGAAGCAGGGAATGCGTTA
This sequence comes from Lysinibacillus sp. A4, assembly GCF_024919535.1. Taxonomy (NCBI): domain Bacteria; kingdom Bacillati; phylum Bacillota; class Bacilli; order Caryophanales; family Bacillaceae; genus Lysinibacillus; species Lysinibacillus sp. A4. The sequence continues at coordinate 55,888 of NZ_JANWTB010000015.1, forward strand.
GTCGATGATATCTTTAAAACAATCGCTGAAACTGCGTATGAGGCGTCTACAGAGCTTGCGAAAGAGCGTGGTAGCTTCCCGTTCTTAGTAGGTGCTACAGACGAAGAAACAGCACGTTTACGTAAAGCCTTTACAGAGACAGGCTTTATGCAAAAAATGCCTGCTCATATCAAAGAGCAAATTTTAGCGACTGGTATCCGTAACTCACATTTATTAACGGTTGCACCAACAGGGTCCACAGGAACAATGGTAGGGGTAGCAACAGGTCTTGAGCCATACTTCTCCTTCACGTACTATCGTTCTGGTCGTCTAGGTAAATTCATTGAAGTAAAAGCTGAAATTGTCCAAGAATATTTGAACCGTCATCCAGAAGTAAATGAGCAAGAGCTTCCAGAATGGTTCGTTACAGCAATGGAGCTAAAACCAGAAGCGCATGCGGATGTGCAATGCATTATTCAAAAATGGATCGATTCCTCTATTTCTAAAACTGTAAACGCACCAAAAGGCTATACAGTACAGCAAGTTGAAAAAGTGTACGAGCGACTATATAAAGGTGGCGCTAAGGGTGGTACGGTCTATGTTGACGGTAGCCGTGATTCACAAGTACTTACACTAAAAGCAGAAGAAAATGATATGGATCAACTTTCATTTGAAGAGGAATTGGTTGAAGAACATACAAAACGTCCAGTCGTATTAGTAGATACGATTCAAGCGTTAGAGTCAACAACTGTTATTGGCTCAGACGTTGGGAATACATGCCCAGTATGCCGTAAAGGCACAGTCGAAGAAATGGGCGGCTGTAATACATGTACAAACTGTGGCGCACAGTTGAAATGCGGTCTATAAATTAAATTTAATAACAGTTGTAACTTTTTACCCCTTTAGATTAAGATAATCTAAAGGGGTATTTTTGTGTAAATGGGAATATTTACTTATTAATTTAGATAAGAAGTATTGAAATGAGAAGGGGGATGGAAGTATGGATGTTTCACAAATAGTTGAAAGAATTGATGAACTTTTTAATGTAACAAATCAGGAAATCTATGCTAATGAATCTGGGGTTACATACAAGGCAAATAAAGAAGTGAAGAAAATAGGATACTGTGTTAACCTAACGCTTGAAACGATAGAGGAAGCAAGAATTCATGGAGTGGACATGATGTTAACACACCATGATGCATGGGATGAAATCTATGGATTAAAAGAGGCATGTACTGAAAAACTAGCAGCGAACGGTATAAGCCATTACTATAATCACTTACCACTTGATGACTGTAACTTTGGCACAAATGATAGCTTATTAAAAAAATTGAATTTAGAGATTATTAAAAGAACCCATGAATGGGAAGGACTGTTCTTCGGTAGAATCGCTCAATATGAGAAAGAAATTGAATTTAAAGATTTCGTAACAAAACTTGAATTTTTACTTGAAGAACCCGTTAGATTTTGGCAGTTCAATAACAAAATGGTGAATCGAGTAGGCTTAGTCTGTGGAAATGGAGGCACAACAGCTTGCCTGAAGGAAGCGGTTGAAAATAAATGTGATGTATATATTACAGGTGAATGTAATTTATATACAATTCAATATGCTCAATTTAAAGGAATAAATCTTATCATTGGAAGCCATACCTTCACAGAATTCTTTGGCATTCAAAGTTTAGCATTAAAATTGAATGACAATAAAAAAGAACTTGAAGTAGTGAGACTAAATGAAGAACATTATGAAGCGAATATTAGAATAAAGCTTAAGGAGACAAGCATATGACGTTATATTCTGTCCTAGTGGCGAACAGTGCTTTACAAACAGTTGATTGTACAGGAATTGCTGAAATAACAGTAAGAGAATTAAAAAAATTATATCCAATTACAGAGAGTACACCAACACAGTCGTGGCATTTGATGGATGATGATGCACGAGTTTTACATGCAGCAGATGAATCAGCTTTTGAAAATTTGAATATATTTGAATGGAATAATCCACCTTATGACTTAGGGCTTTATAATGAAAAATCCTTTGTATACGGCATCGAGGGAAATTGGGGTCCTCAATTTTTAGAAGATTTTTTAAGTTATTTGAAGGAACATATACAACCAGAGCAAGGTGCTGAATTAATTAGGTTCTGGGCAGGGGATTATGATAAAAAACTAAAAATCCGTCGAATTACGATGGATGACCTTGAATTGCATCACCTTGAAAGCTTAAAGAACGAGGAATACATACGTGTCGCTTTTGTATAGCTACCTCTGAATGATGGAACTCCACATAATAAACAAGCAAAAACAAAGCAATAGATGAAAAGGCAAATCAAGCCCTATTTCCAAATTCAGAAGATGAGGTAGAAATTTTATCAAAAGAAGTAGATGAATTATTTCAGGATAATTAATCTTAACTATCTACATTTAGCAAGACAAAATTGATTAGCCTCATTCATAGAGTGGAAGAGGTTAGAAAATAGGATAGGTATTGTTTCTCGCCATTATCAAATCCACCTCCAATAATATAGCGGTAGGTTGGAGGGAACAGATACCTAATTGAAAGCTGTCATTTTGTTTCAAAACGGCAGCTTTCTTAGTGTTGAAAAATAAAACAGTCAATTGAAAGGTAGAAATGGATTTCCGTTGCAAGCTACTTTCTTTCCTGTGGGCGACCGCCAAGCCGCTTCCTCCGCTACCGCTCCGTTTAGTGTCTCGCCTGTTTCTCTATCCCACGGGAGTCAAGTAGCCTTCCACTCCAACCCATCAAAGTGTTACCTTTTTAGCGAAAGTTTTTTAGTAAATTGAAGGTGTTCACTACTCTTTATGAAGTGGTGTTGCCAAGCATCACATCTCCACATTGAAAATAACCCTCTAAGAATATAGATAATGGGCGATTTGATCGCTCCACTACTATGAAAAAAGTAAAGACATTTTGCAGAATAGTTGATTGGAGTGGAGCCAGCGTCACTCCTAGGGGATTTAGCGTCACAGATGAGACCCTGCAGCGAACGGAAGTGAGTGAAGCGGCTCATGGGACGCCCCTTGGAAAGGACGCTGGCGGAACGGAAATCAACCTCTCACCTTGCAAAGTTACTTTTTCTGCTGTTGACATCATCTTTTTTCAACAACATGAAAGCTGTCATTTTGTTTCAAAATGGCAGCTTTTTATATACAGCACAATCAATGGATTACAACAGGAAGGTCTTTTTATTTGATGATAGATTTTAGAAGGAGTATTCTTCAAAATGTGGAATTAAAATAAAGTTCGCTAAAAAGATGCATTTTACTATTGTCGATACTCAGTTTTAGTGGTTTGGCACATCACTTTATTAATCATTACATGTTTGGAAACAGAATGAACAATAAAAGGAGAGAAAAACATGAGTATAGAAATTTTTAATGGAGAACGATCTGTAGAGAGTGTGCAATTTGAAAAATTATTGTTTTCACAAAGTAATAAAAAGAGCTTTTCTAGTATTGAAAATGCTCAACAATTTATTAAGCAAAGAGGAACAGAAAATATTCACCCTTATGTGATTGGGGAGGATGTCAATCTTTTAAGCGCTTTGAAGGAGCAAACATTCGAGGATATGCAGGTTTTTATTTTAAATGACCAAAAGTCTTCATCACAAATGGTGATTCTTTATATTCATGGTGGAGCTTGGACGAATCAACCTTTAAATTTACACTGGTTGTTCATGGATAAAATGGCACAAGCCTTAAATGCAAAAGTTATTGTGCCTATCTATCCAAAAGTCCCTCATTTTAGCTATCAAGATACGTACCCAAAGATGCTCAGCTTATATAAAGACATTCTAGCATCTATTGAAAGCTCCAATCAATTAACCATTATAGGAGATTCAGCAGGTGGAAATATAGCACTTGGTCTAATTCAACTGTTGAAGCGAGACGGTCTGCCTCAACCACAAGATATTATTTTATTGTCGGCATGTGTTGATATGAGTTTAGAAAATCCACTTATTCAGGAATATGAAGAAAACGATCCCATGTTAGCTAGTGAAGGAATGGAAGTCATAACAAAAATATGGGCAGCTGATAAAGCTCTAAAGGATCCAATAATTAGTCCAATTTACGGCGATTTTCAAGGAGTTGGCAAGATAACTCATTTTATTGGGTCCCACGAAAGCTTATATCCAGATGCAATACAGTTTGATGAGAAGCTAACAGAACAAGGCGTTGCAATCAATACCTTTGTTTATCCTAAGATGAATCATGTGTTTGTTGTGATGCCAATCCCTGAGGCAGTGGATGCGCAACAGAAGATTATCAATATCCTAAGTAAATAATTCACAGAAAAACGTGTTTTGAGCCATTCAAAATACGTTTTTTTCTATGTACATTTTTAGCAAGGTTTATTTATCTGTAGATGTTTGAAAAATAAAATTTGTGAATTGCAGAAATCGCAGAAGGATTTGTCAAAATTAGTTGGTGTCTCAAAACAATCAATCACTGCAATTGATTTGGGAAAATTTAATCAATCATTAGAGCTTACCCCCAATATTTTAAAAGCTCCCGAATATGGTGGGTGATTTTACAGCCCTACTAGTAAGTAAAAAAAGATTCTAAGTAAGCTAAATTGTACGTTTAACCCCTTTGGATAGGCCTATTTAAAGGGTGTTTTTATTGTTCGCCAGAATCTTATAGATTACCACTTATTCCTTGATAACGACCAGTTGTCGATAATCCATTTACAACATGTATGGAAAAATTTATAGTGAGGCGTAGAAAGGACAGTGATCATATGAAGGTGGAAATATCGATTGACCCTACATATAAAGAACCCAAAGTAATCATTCTCACAGATAAAATGACTGATGACATTGAGCATCTTATGCAAATTATTACTACGACAGCAGAAAGCACTTTATTAGCTTTCTCCCATAAAGGCGTTGAATTGATCGATAGTAAGGAGATCGTGCGTATTTATACAGAGCAAAAAAAGGTTTGTGTCCAGAGCATTCACGGTGTTTATACGGTACGTTTGCGTCTTTATGAGCTGGAGGAAAAGCTCAATCCTCAAATGTTTCTCCGTATTTCAAATGCTGAAATAGTCAATCGCTACATGATCAAGCATATGGACATTAGTAGAACAGGTACAATCGGAGTTGAATTGAAGAATGGCACAAAAACATACGCTTCAAGGCGTTATGTAAGCAAAATTAAGAAGCAATTAGGAATCTGAGGTGATAAATATGCGAAAAGACATTTTAACACGTATTATTGGTGGATTTTTGATCGGTATAGTAATGGGACAAATTGTGCAATTCTTTGTATCAATGGGCATAGGGCAAGGAAAATACGTTTGGGTGGTGCCAGAATTTCGAGCTTACTTTACAGATGAGATAAGTGCAATAATTACTCAAATTCTATTAACGGGTGTTATTGGCATTACCTTTGCTCTTGCTGCACTTATTTTTGAAATGGCTAGCTGGGGAATGTTGAAGCAATATTTCGTCCACTTTTTCATAACGGCAATGATTTGGATACCGATTGTAACGCTACTATGGATGCCAAAAACGATGGCTAATATTTTTTCTCTCGTAGCCAGCTTTCTCGGAACTTATATTGTGACATGGGTTTTACAATATAGATTTTCACAACGTGACATAGAAAAAATTAATGCGATTCTTACCAATCGAGGTGAAGAGCAGGATGATTAACATAAGAGATTTAACAAAGCTTTATAAAGAGCGTGTAGTCGTTAATCAATTAAATTTACAAATCCATCAAGGTGAACTTTTCGCTCTTTTAGGACAAAATGGTGCTGGCAAAACAACCACAATCAAAATGTTGTGTGGGCTCCTTTCACCTACAGAGGGGGATGCCACAATAGATGGAAAAAGCATTGTGCAAAATACACAGGCTGTAAAACAAGTTATTAATATTTCTCCTCAAGAAACGGCCGTTGCACCTAATTTAACGGTATATGAAAATCTATTATTATTCAGTCAGATTTATGGCTACGAAAAAGAAAAAGCACAACAACAAGTATATGACAAAATGGCCTTATTCGGACTGACTCCACATCAGCATGACAAGGCTAAGACACTATCTGGCGGCTACCAGCGTCGTTTAAGTGTAGCAATGGCTTTAATGTCAAACCCAAAGGTATTGTTCCTCGATGAACCGACTTTAGGGATGGACATACGGGCAAGGAATGATGTATGGAACATATTGAAGCACTTAAAAGGACATGTCACGATTATTTTGACCTCCCATTATTTAGAAGAGATAGAGGCTTTAGCTGATCGTGTAGGAATTATGGATCATGGGCAAATATGTGCACTAGGCACGATCCAACAATTGATCAGTGAAACAGGCAAGCATTCTTTAGAAGAGGTATTCTTGGAAAAAACAGAGGAGGCGTTATTGTGAGGGTAGCTGCGTTTGCAACAAGGAATCATAAAGAGATTGTCCGTGATCCAATCACTTTATTATTTGGTATAGGCTTACCAATTCTTTTATTGGGCTTATTTTCTGTTATGCAAAAAAATATGCCATTTGCTTTATATGAAATGAATAACCTAACACCGGGCGTCATTGTATTTAGTTTTTCTTTTCTCACACTGTTTTCAGGAATGTTACTAGGAAAAGATAAAAGTTCATCCTTTTTAATGAGGATTTTTGTTTCTCCTTTGTCTGCCGCTGATTACATTTTAGGGTATATGATACCTTTACTACCAATAGCTTTGCTACAAATTTTTGTTTGTTTAGCTACCGCCATGTTTTTAGGGTTGCCATTTAATAAGTCTATCCTCTTTATGATTCTTGTACTTCTAATAATTTCACCACTCTATATTAGCTGTGGATTATTATTTGGGACATTATTTACAGATAAGCAGGTAGGAGGGATATTTGCCATCTTTGTTAATGTGACAACTTGGTTAAGTGGAACATGGTTCGAATTAGATATGATTGGTGGAACATTTCAAAAGATTGCGCAGCTTTTACCTTTCATGCACGCAGTCAATGCAGCTAGGGCTATCTTACATGCAGAGTATGCGAATGTGTTTTATTCACTTATTGTTGTCATTGGTTATACAATAATTATGACAATTCTCGCTATCTTTATGTTTAAGCAGAAAATGCAAGGCAGTACAAAATGAAAAAAAGGCAGCTCCGACGTTGGGCTGCCTTTTTTATTAATCATGATTTAATGTCGCAGCGATTTCAGGTTGCTGCTCTACTTGGCGTAGCATATTAAAGGAAGCAATCGCTACTTCTACTTGATCGTCCTTCGGTTCACGAGTTGTTAGTAATTGGAGCCATAGGCCGGGGTAGCCAAGGAAGCGTAACACTGGAATATTACGGCAGGCATTTGTCGCTTGTAAGACTTCAAATGAGATCCCGAGAACAACAGGAATTAATAGAATACGATCTAAAATACGAAGCCACAGTGGATCTGTAGGCACAAAGAAATATAAAAACATCCCAACGAACACTGTGAATAATATGAAGCTACTGCCGCAACGATAGTGAAGGCGTGATTGAGCTTGAACATTTTTTACGGTAATGTCTAATCCAGCTTCATAGCAATTTATCACCTTGTGCTCTGCACCATGGTACTGAAATACTCGTTTAATGAGGGGGGTTAACGAGATAAAATATAAATAGGCTAGCAGTAACAATAATTTAATACCGCTTTCCAGTAAAATTTGTCCCGTTTTTCCTTCAATCCATTTTGAGAAAAAATCAGCTATAAAAACAGGAATTAATGTAAAGGCAAATTTTCCAAATAGAAAGGAAAGAATACCTACTACAGCAACGCCCAGTATCATTTGAAGTTTAGAGCCTTCTTCTTTATGATCTTCCTCTTCACCAGGTGTCACATCATAGCGATCCCCAGCAAATTGCATGTGACGAGAACCTAAGCCAGCGGATTCAATTAGCGCGACAACGCCTCGTACAAATGGGATTTTTTTAAGCTTTTGTAACAAAGGTTTTTGTACTTTTTTGAAATGATAATAATCAATGGAATCATCGTTACGACGAATGGCTGTAACAGTATGTTCCTTTCCTCCGAACATCACACCCTCTAATTGTGCTTGTCCCCCGTATACAGGTGAATTGCTCAAGGCTAACACCACTCTCTTTATATATTTCAACTGTAACATTGTACTAAATTTAGTGAAAAACCTCTACCGTTACGCATAGTAAATTTTCTATATGGCTACACTAATCGTACATTTTAGGAAATAATTAGTGTGCATAAAGGAGAGGTATAGGGTGAAAGTAGCGACAATTACAGCACTTGTCAATGCGCTTGTTTTAGCGCTGTGCTTAAAAGGTTTACATTATTTCCATCTCATTAAATGGCATCCGATAGGGTTTTATAAAAAATGGAATTGGTTTGAAGAAAGCTCCAAATTATTTCAATGGACCTTTTTTATTTTTCTACTATTTATTATCGGCTTATTTTTATACATGACTATGCGCTATGTATATATCATCCCAGCTGTCTTTTCTTCCCTTTTATTAGGTCTTTTGGTGACCATCTCATTGGAATGGATTGCTTTAGATTTACCATTACAGCTTACGTCTTTTAAAAAACTGTCGATTCCCTTTATGGTGACCGTTATTTGTTTATTACGTTTCTTGCTTGAAACCGCCAATTTCCATCAGAAGGAACATACAGCACAAAAACAAAGTTGAAGGTACAAAATATCCCCTTCGTTTAAGGGGATATTTATGGCACCACTAGTTGAAATTAGTTGCTGAATGCACGGTGTATGATAAAATAAATGGCAAGTACATAGAAAGAGGCGAATAGAAGCGTGAAGTTATTATGTTTGAATGGACCGAACTTAAATCGACTTGGTAAACGAGAGCCACATATTTATGGACATGAAACATTGGATGATGTTCGAGAAAATGTTCAAAATCTTGCGGCTTCTTTAGGTGCTACAGTTGAATTTCGTCAATCCAATCATGAAGGGGTACTAGTAGATTGGGTGCATGAAGCAGAGGACGAAAAATATGATGGTATTATCTTTAATCCTGGTGCATATACCCATACAAGCATCGCATTGCATGATGCGATAGCAGGTATTTCTGTGCCAGTTATCGAAGTACATATTTCCAATATCCACAAACGTGAGGCTTTCCGACATCATTCCTATCTTGCTCCGGCCTGCCTTGGTCAAATTTGTGGACTAGGTACGAAAGGCTATGAACTGGCACTACGTACATTTATCGAGAGGGAGAATTGATTATGTTGAAATTACAAAAGCTACGTAAAGCACTTCAAGAACAAAGCATCGATGGTATTTTAATTACGAATGGGTACAACCGTCGCTATATGACAGGTTTTACAGGGACAGCAGGCGTAGCAATTGTGTCTCAAAATGATGCTGTATTTATTACAGATTTCCGTTATACAGAGCAGGCTGCTGCACAAATTCAGGACTTCCGTATTGTCAAGCATGAAGCCACAATTATTGAAGAAATTGCTACTCAAGTAAATAATATGGGTATCAAATTATTGGGCTTTGAGAAAGATACTGTAAGCTATGGCACTTATGAACTGTATAAATCGAAGATTCAAGCAGATTTAGTGCCGATTTCTGGGCTAATTGAAAAAATTCGCTTGATTAAGACGGAACAAGAGATTAATATTATTAAGGCTGCGTGTGAAATTGCAGATCACGCATTTACACATATTTTAGGCTTCATCAAGCCTGGTAAAACCGAGCTTGAAGTTTCGAATGAATTAGAATTTTTCATGCGTAAACAAGGAGCAACTCAGTCTTCGTTTGACACGATTGTTGCGTCTGGTCTTCGTTCAGCATTACCACACGGCGTTGCAACGAATAAAGTGATTGAAAAAGGCGACTTTGTTACATTAGACTTTGGTGCGCTTTATAATGGCTATATTTCGGATATTACACGTACTGTGGCTGTGGGAGAACCATCTGAAAAATTGGTAGATATGTACAATACAGTCCTTGCTTCTCAACTGTTAGCACTTGAAAAAGTGGGTCCTGGATTAACAGGTATTCAAGCGGACGCGATTGCACGTGACTACTTAAAAGAAAAAGGATATGGCGAAGCATTTGGTCATTCTTTAGGACACGGTATTGGTCTTGAAGTACATGAAGGCCCTGGCTTATCGATGCGTTCTGATACAGTGCTAGAGCCAGGTATGGCCGTGACGATTGAACCAGGTGTTTACTTACCTGGAATCGGTGGTGTCCGTATCGAGGATGATATTTTAATCACAGAAACGGGTAATGAACTACTAACACATTCGTCAAAAGAACTCATTATTTTATAAACTTTGGAGGAACACAAATGATCTCAGTAAACGATTTCCGTACAGGTCTAACAATTATTGTTGATGGCCAATTATACCGCGTGTTAGATTTCCAACACGTAAAACCAGGTAAAGGTGCTGCGTTCGTACGTTCTAAATTGCGTAACCTACGTAACGGCTCAGTGAATGAAAAAACATTCCGCGCTGGTGAAAAAGTTGAAAAGGCACAAATCGATAATCGTAAAATGCAATATTTATATGCACAAGGTGACGAGCATGTATTTATGGACTTGGAATCATATGAGCAAACTGAACTAGCTTCATCTGCTATTGAGTATGAATTAAAATTCCTAAAAGAAAACATGGAAGTGCATATTCAATCTTACCAAGGTGAAATGTTAGGTGTTGAATTACCAAACACTGTTCAATTAGAAGTAACAGAAACAGAACCAGGAATCAAAGGTGATACAGCTTCTGGTGGTACAAAACCTGCTACTCTTGAAACAGGTCTAATCGTACAAGTACCATTCTTCGTTAACCAAGGTGACGTTTTAATCATTAACACGGATGAGGGTTCTTACGTTTCACGTGCATAATGATCAGCCTACTCTTTTCATTAAAGAGTAGGTTTTTATTTTTTTCTTATACATATACTGTCAAATCGTTCATTTAATGTGATAATAGATAGAAGCACTATTTAATTTTTATTGAGGTACTATCAAGTTTCTATCATCAGATAGATGGTCATTACTGGTAGAATTGTTTACAATCAGAGTAAGGAGTGAAAGGTATGCTACAAACAACATTTGATATGCGATATCCAATTATACAAGCACCAATGGCAGGCGTGACATCACCTAAATTTGTGGCGGCTTGTGCTGAGGCAGGCCTATTAGGTTCAATTGGTGCAGGTTACTTAGATGGTGAACAAACAAAGCAGTTTATTCAAGAAGTGAAGAAATTAACGACAAAGCCCTTTGCGGTCAATTTATTTGTGCAAGAAGAACCCAAAATTGATGTCGAGGTTTTACAACAAGCCAGAATGGCACTGCAACCTTTTTACGATGAATTAGGATTATCCCCTGTACAGAGCGTAACATCAAAGGAAGTTTTTGCAGGACAGGTTCAAGCTGTGATTGAAGAAAAGGTAGCAGTTTGTTCATTTACATTTGGGCTGCCATCTCCAGCTGTTCTTAAACAATTAAAAGATCATGGCGTCTATACGATTGGTACTGCTACCACATTAGAGGAAGCCATACTGGTGGAGCAAGCAGGAATGGATGCGGTTGTATTACAAGGGGGAGAGGCTGGCGGTCATCGAGGCTCTTTTACTGACCCTCTGCAATTAATTCCATTGCATGACTTACTACAACAAGTAGTGGGAAAAGTTGCGATTCCAATTATAGCTGCGGGAGGCCTTGTAACCAAAGAGGATATTCAAAAGGCACTTGAAAGTGGGGCACAGGCAGTTCAAATTGGGACGGCTTTACTAGTGGCAGATGAATGCGAAATTTCGCCACTCTATAAAAATGCTGTATTGGCATCAAAAGAACAACAAACGACGATTACGCTTGCATTTACTGGTAAACCAGCAAGAGGTTTAGCAAATGATTTCACGAAACGTATGGAGGATGCGACAGTAGCACCCTATCCACTACAAAATTATCTAACGACTACCATTCGTAAGGAAAGTGCTGAGCAAGGTAATGCAGAATATTTATCCATGTGGATGGGTGAAAATAGTCACCTCATACAGCAAACGGATACGGTGAAAAACATTGTGAGCAAACTATTATAATTTTTTATCGTAGAAGATCTCTATACATCTGTATAGAGGTCTTTTTTTTTGAAGAGCGACATATATTGCTGTACACGAGGGGGCGTAGGAATGGAATTACAAGACGTATTAAGAGTTGCTGGAGTGGGACTAGTCGTTGCGCTTCTTCATGTTTTCTTTGATCAAACAGGGAAGAAGGAGTTTTCATTTTTCCTCTTTTTCATTGCTTACTTATATATGACAGCAGAATTACTTCGATTTTTACGTCTATTCTTTAATGAGATTTTAACCTTCTTCCAATGGCTTACCTCATCCGGGTAATGTGAATGGAAATTGTCATCGTCGCTGTTGTCATGCTGCTTTTATTATTGCTGATAAAAGAAGTTATACAGCCACTCCATGCGCTAATCAGTGTGATGTTTTCTTTTTTGCTTTTTGGCATGTTGTTCTCGACGCTTTTATTGCCTTTCGCCAAACAATTGTTAGAAACACTTGCGTTTTTACCTTATGCGAAGGCTATTTTAATCAGTGCAAGTATGTTCTATGTCGGGCAGTGGGTGGCATTGCTTTTGGCAGAACATAATTATAAAGTGCTCGGGAACATCGTTTTTGCTGCGGTGAAAATTGTGATTTTGCTGTATTGGTTTAAAGAATTTCTGGCTGTTCTACAGGAGGTGTCGGCCATTTTAAAAAGGCTAAACTAAGGAGCGAAGCCATTGCAGGAGCAAATATTATCGTTTTTAATCGACCCATTCTTTCTCTTGCTCAAGATGACGCTCATGCTTTGCAGCTACGTCATCATCATTTTGATTGTGAACATGCTATTACCAGAGTTTGAAAAAGGGACAAGGATACTTTTTTTTCTTATCGTTTTAGCAACAATCGGTCCTGTTGTTGTCAACTCCTTTACATTAATTGATGAAATTGCACAAGGACTAGCCCATCTATTTACGGCATTTTATCCGATTCTTACATCAAGCTTTTTATTATCCAGTAGTATTACAGCGATTGCTTCCTGGCAGCCTTTTTTACTGTTTTTTGTACAAGTCCTCACCATTATCAGTAGTAAGTGGCTTATTCCTGGCGTGCTTTTGGCCATTGTCTTTGATGTATGCAGTGTCATCGTAAAGGAAATATCCTTTACTCGAATAGCTGAATTAATTCGCTTTACAATTATGAGCATCGTGTCGGCCTCAGTTATTTGCTATGTCTTACTGATGACCGCAAGTGGTGTAGCAGCATTTAGTGTCAATGCGGCTGTAGCAGAGCCCGTCAAAAAATTAATTGAAGAAAATATTCCAGTTGTTGGTTCTTTTATTGTGGATAGTTTTTCGATGTTTCAGCATATGACTCAATTTACATCTTCTCTTACAAGTATTAGCGCCTTTATCGCCGTCATTACGGTGTCTTTTATCCCAACCGTGCAGCTTGTAGTTAGTGCCTATTCTTTGAAAATGCTTGCTGCTATTTTAGAACCGATTGCCTTTGATGATATTTGTAGACTACTAGATCAAGTTAGCAAATCACTATTTACTTTATGTGCTGTATCATTTTTAATTGCTTTTTCATTTATGTTTTCTTGTTTTTTCCTCATTGTGTTCGTACAAGTCATGGCAGGGGGGAGATAGATTGATTCTTTTATTGGCATTGCTGTTTGTCTGTCAGATTTTTGTGTTTCTAACGGATGATAAGGAAATAATTTCACTGACAAAGTTGGTCATCACGTTAGTATTTTTGCAATTGCTATTAAAGATTCCATTTATCAATTCATAGGAAGAAACAAGCGTACATACACTTGAAAAAGAGAAGATGAAAGGAGGCAATGTACAAGTGATGTGGAAAAGACACGAAAAAAAACAACGTCATTGATGGTTTTAATTTTGATAGCTGCCTCCGTGGGAATTTTCATCATTTTACCTATGTATCAAACGAATTCAACAAGCGACAATGGTTCACCGCTCACGAATGAAGAAAAACTTGAGCAAACCCTGAAGGCAATGGAAGGTGTTGGGAAGGTTAAAGTCTACTTTTATTATGGAGAGATGACAGATGATCAGAATGCCAATAAACTATTCAGCCAATATTTTCGAGGGACTGAACAAGGCACGAAAAACGTGACAGGAATGCTCGTTGTTTCAGAGGGTGCTTCCGATATCTTTGTGAAAAATGAAATTCGTGCTGTCGTCAGTCAAGTGATGCAATTACCGATTCATCGAATTATTATCGTTCCAATGGAAAATAAGGAGGAAAAGTAAATGCGCGTACGTAGAAGAACAGTTTGGTTTATGACATTATTAAGTTTAGTAGCAGTCATTTCAGTGTATTATTTGGTAGATCCAGCAAAGCAATTCAATGGTCTTACTATTTTTACAGATGATACACTGCAACAAACAGCTGTCACAGGTGTTACAGATCAGGAGGCAACAAACGATATAACACAAGAAGTATCTTCACCAAGTCACTTATTTGAAGAAATGCGTATGCAGGTTAGTGATGAGAGAAGTCAGCTTCGTGAACAGTTAACACAAAAGATTGCCTCAGAAGAATATTCTGCCGAAGAAAAAAATGAGGCATATAATGAAATGGATGGCCTTATTAAACGTGAATCAGCTGAAGCTATGCTTGAGATGCTCGTAAAATCATTAGGCTACTCTGATGCGTTTGTTCGTGCTGAGGGAGAAAAAGTGTCGGTGACAGTGATGGCAGAGGAATTGTCAAAAGCCCAAGCAAACGAAATTATTTATTTGGTAAAAACAGAGATGGAAGGCGCAAATGATGTGCAAGTCAAGTTCAGTGCAAATAATTATTAAAAAATAAAGAAAAAAATAAATTTTTAGTTAATTTACAAAAGGTTGTTATATATCAGCTTCATGAAAAGGCTTTCGCTTAGTAAAGGAAAGCCTTTTATTTTGTTCATATTTACTTAATTTTCATTTAACTATTTCAAATTGATACGAAAAAATATAGAATAGTTATTGTAGTAGATTTTAATTCATAAGGAGAGTTAGAAATGTTCAAAATTCAAGAAATTCGTGAAATTATCAAATTAGTGGATTCTTCTTCTATTGACGAGTTTGTGTATGAAGTAGATGGCGCAAAAGTAAAACTTAAAAAGAATAATGTTGTTGTTACAGAAACTGTAGCACCTAAAAAAGAAGTAGTAGCCCCTGTTGTACAACAATCTGCACCAGCAGAAGCTCCAGCAGTAACACCTGCACCAGCGAAAGAAGAAGCGCCAGCACCAGCTGCAGCGGCACCATCAGTTAACGACCCATCGTTACATAAAATTGTATCTCCAATGGTCGGTACTTTCTATCAAGCACCAAACCCAGATTCTCCTGCTTACGTAAAAGTGGGTGACAAAGTAGGGGACGAAACAATCGTATGTATCGTAGAAGCAATGAAATTATTCAACGAAATCGAAGCAGAAGTGCAAGGGGAAATCGTTGAAATTCTAGTTAAAGATGGCGACTTAGTAGAGTACGGCCAACCATTATTCCTTGTAAAAGCTGAGTAAGGAGTGCAAAACAAATGAAAAAAGTTTTAATTGCAAACCGCGGCGAAATCGCTGTGCGTATCATTCGTGCTTGTAAAGAGTTAGGCATTCAATCGGTTGCTGTGTACTCTGAAGCAGATGCTGACGCATTACATGTGAAGTTAGCAGACGAAGCTTATTGCATCGGACCGAAGCTATCAAAAGATTCTTATCTTAGCTTCCCAGCGCTACTTAGCGTAGCTGAAAAGACAGGTGCTGATGGCATCCACCCAGGATATGGCTTCGTATCAGAAAACGCTGATTTTGCTGAAGCTTGTGAAAACGCTGGCATTAAATTTATCGGTCCATCATCTGATTCTATTAAAATTATGGGCATCAAGGACGTTGCACGTACAACAATGGAAGCAGCAGGCGTTCCACTTGTTCCAGGTACTGGTATTGTACCAGATATCGAAACTGGTAAAGAATGGGCTGCTAAAATTGGTTACCCTGTCATCATCAAAGCAACTGCTGGTGGTGGCGGTAAAGGAATCCGTGTAGCACGTACAGAAGAAGATCTTGTAAAAGGTATTGAAATTACGCAAAAAGAGGCTGCTGCAGCATTCGGTAACCCTGGCGTATATTTAGAGAAATTTATCGAGTACTTCCGTCACTGTGAAATCCAAGTTTTAGCAGATGGCTACGGTAACGTGGTGCATTTAGGCGAACGTGACTGTACGGTTCAACGTCGTATGCAGAAGTTAGTAGAGGAAGCTCCATCTCCAGCCCTATCCTCTGAGCGTCGTGCTGAAATGGGTGCAGCTGCAGTAAAAGCGGCACAAGCATGTAACTATGAAGGTGCTGGCACAATCGAGTTTATCTATGACTATCAAGAGGACAAGTTCTACTTCATGGAAATGAACACTCGTATTCAGGTTGAGCACCCAGTAACAGAAATGATTTCTGGTGTAGATCTTGTACAACAACAATTAAAAATTGCATCTGGTGAGAAGCTTCCATTCACACAAGATGATATAAAATTAAATGGTTGGGCGATTGAATGCCGTATTAACGCAGAAAATGCCTATAAAAACTTCATGCCTTCAGCAGGAACTGTTGATACGTATATAACACCAGGTGGCTATGGTGTACGTATTGATTCTGCTGTCTATGCAGGCTATACAATCCCACCATATTACGATTCAATGGTAGCAAAACTAATTGTTCACGCGGATACACGTGAAGAAGCGATTGCAAAAATGAACCGCGCCTTAAGTGAATTCGAAGTATTTGGTCCTGGAATTAATACAACCATTCCATTCCACCAAGCACTAATGAACAATGATGTCTTCAAATCAGCGCAATTCAATACGAAGTTCCTAGAAGAGAACGATGTATTGGGTGTAGCAGAAAAAGTGAAGTAAGCGTTCGCAAGTTTAAACCTCCTAGCTATTATTAGTTAGGAGGTTTTTTATGTCTAAGCATAACTAGATAGAAGACTTACTTGCAGGTAGGAAGATCAATTATAGAAGAAAGATTGATCGTTATAGAAGCTTAAACCGTTACTAATTGAAGTGTGGTGAAAAAGATTATAAAAGTTCTATTTTATAGATAGAAGATCGTTATCTGGTGTTAATATACCATTCTTTGTTGAATAGTCTCCTATGTTTCTGTAAAGCACAGCTGTCTTTATCGCATGGCCTTCTTTCGCAAATACAAGAAGGAAAATATCTTCCCGTACATCTAATCCACTAATACTACCTTTAAACTGTATGTTCATTGTTTCTTCAATCGCATCTTTCGTTGTATAAGGTCCAAAAATTTGCGCTTTTTCCCAATCAAAATCCGTTAATTTATTTAGTGACACTATAGTTGTACCATTATTTGCTTTTTCCATTATATTTTTCGCAAGCAATGTATCTTCACTAGCACTATTCCCCAAAAATAAAAAAAACATTGTAAACATGAGGACAACCCCACCGATGCCAAACAACCATTTTTGTAACATACTCTACCTCTACTTTATCTCAAATCAATTCTATATTATAGAAAGAATACTATATAATAGAAGAAAGAAATAGTCATCCCCCTGAAAAGGAGTGAAACAATGGATGCCAATATACAATAAGCTAGTGAGGGATAAAATTTTAGAAGTAATTGAAGCGAAGGGTTTATCCTATCATGCACGCATTTTAGAACCTAGTGAGCTGGTAAAGGCAATAAAGGCTAAAATGATAGAAGAAGCTACAGAATTTTACGAAGCCGAATGTAGAGAAGAAAGTGTTGAAGAGCTCGCAGACATACTGGAGCTCATTCATATGGCTATTGGTGTGCTAGGTGTACGCTTTGAGGAGCTAGAAGCGACCCGTGTACACAAGAAGAAAGCTCGTGGGGGATTTGAAAAGGGAATTTATTTAATCGATGTCGTGGATCAGTAAAGTCGGTTTTAAATTAAAACGGCTTTCGACAGCCAAACCTTCCTTTTTATAGTATAATAAATGTAAGTACAGCACTTGTTTGTGATGTGTAAGGGAAAGGATGATATTTGTATGGCAGAGAAAGTAGGACAATCTTTCGTACAACCAACACCTTCTGGGAAAGAAGAGCTTGGAAAAATTGAGGTAGCGGCAGAGGTGATCGAGGTTGTGGCTGGGATTGCTGTCAATGAAGTAGAAGGCATTGCTGCAACTCGTGGAAATATTGCGACGGGTGTCGTGGAACGTTTCGGTAAAAAAGTACACAATAAAGGCATTAAATCAGGTGTAACGGAAACTGGTGAAATTGCGATTGATGTATTTTGCTCTGTGAAATATGGATATGCCATTCCTAAAGTAGCAAAAGAAGTTCAAACGCAAATCCGTCAGGCTATTTTTAATATGACGGCACTAGAAACAGCAGAAGTAAATGTGCATATTACAGGTATTCACTTTGAAAAAGAAGAAACAGTAGTGCATGAATAAAAAAGAAAAGGATTGCCCAATGATGATTCGTTCATCAAAGGGCAGTCCTTTTTATATGGATTTCTCTAGGATGTTCATGTGGATGTATCGCTATTTTATAATTCTATATGCTTTGGCTTTCTCCAGAATAAAGCAAGTATGACGCCTAGCACCAATACGATTGTAGCAAAGTAGTATGGATAGTTCAGATTGATATCGAACAATACCCCACCTAGAATTGGGCCAAAAATATTACCAAGACTTGTAAACATAGAGTTCATGCCACCAACAAATCCTTGTTCATTTCCGGCAATTTTCGATAAATACGAAGTAACAGCAGGTCGAATTAAATCGAAGCCTACGAAAATAAAGAATGTCACGAATAAGATGGCAAAATAATGACTCACGATCGTCATGGCAAATGTTAATACTGCTGAAAGGATTAGAGAGTAACGAATAACATTAATCTCACCCATTTTCTTTGTCAGCCAATCAAATAGTATTAATTGAGCTAGTGCCCCAACAATACCACTTCCTGTAATAATTATGGCAATATCCGATGGTGTAAACGCAAATTTGTGATCGACGAATAAGCTAAACAATGATTCGAATGCAGCGAGGCCAAATGATAACACGAAAATAAGAATGAATGGTATGAAATAGAGTGGACTAAACACACGCTTGACACTGCCTAACATGGATTGTGCTACTTCTTCATTGTCTGTAGCACGTGTTGGCTCTTTTAAAAACAGCAATGACAGGATAGCTGCGAACAGACCAAGTACCCCAGCTGCATAAAATGGGACACGTGTACCAATTTCAGCTAAAAAACCACCGATCCCAGGGCCGATAATAAAACCTGTGCTAATGGCTGCACTCATATAGCCAAGTGCCTTAGGGCGCTGTGCCAATGTCGTAATATCAGCTATATAGGCGGTTACAGCTGGCATAATGAAAGCGGCACTCACGCCACCTAACATACGAGAGACAAAAAGAATTTCAACAGAACGACCAAACCCAAATAAAAACTCAGAAAGTCCAAAAATAAAAAGACCTGCAACAATCATAACTTTGCGGCCAATATTATCAACAAGCTTACCTGCAATTGGTGATGCAATTAATTGTGTAATGGCAAAGGCTGCCACCATATAACCAACAACAGAGCCAGAAATATGTAGCTCATTCATGATGGTTGGTAAAACAGGGATGACTAAACCAATCCCTAAAAAGGCAATGAAAAGATTAGATAATAAAATAGCTAAGGTTATATTTTGTTTCTTGCTCATAAACTTCTCCTTCTAATTGTTCGCGATACATGTTTTCAATCTACTAGAATATTTCCATGTAATACGATAAACCCTATAGTAACTATAGGGTCAAAAGATTTGTTTTTATTTTTTAAAAAATTTTTATCAGTTTGGGAGTTCTGGCTGAGAGTTATACGAATGCGCCACTACTTTTTCGGAGGAATTTTGTGTCTCTTGTTTTTGCCTAATCTTTAATTCTACTATAAATTTCTTTTCTTGTTCCATAGTGAGCGTTGCTGGCATGTATAGCTCATACACTTGCGACTCAAATAGTTCCTCCTGAGCTAATACATGATTTCTCAACTTTTCATAGAATGAAAAATAAGTATCAGGATCGTAAATAAAGGCAATGCATACATATTTACCGCCAGGAATAATGGTTTGTTGTATGTTTGGTGAAAGCTGCGAAAATGTGCGCTCCGTTAATAGGGGAGTGAAAATAGCATCATAAATGATGTCATTGACATCTTTATAGGGCTCTAGTGGATAAATACAGCCATAACGACTGTTTAAGACACTGCCTTCCTTTTCGATGATTTTAATTAAAGTGGCATAGTATGTACTGGTGCTCGATGTCGGTGTTAATTCAGTAGTGGTTACTTGAAGAACGGGCATTGCTTCCTCTATTTGCATATAAATCTCACCGAAGACTGGGATATCAATTTGCTCTTGTAATTGCTTTTTTGTTTTCAGTAAGGTATTTTTTGCTTCGTTTAAACGTGAAATTTTTTCATTGATGCGTAGCTCCTGCTGAGCTAAAAAATCAAGCAATTCCTCAGAGGTTAATCTAAGTGCTTTTTTTATATCATCGAGCGTCACGCCGATATATTTAAGGGACTTTATAATGTCTAAATAGAATAGCTGATTGCCTTTATAATACCGATAATTGGTGAAGGTATCGATATAAGCAGGCTTAAATAAATCAATTTGATCATAATAACGTAATGTCTGAACCGATAAGTTTGAAAGTTTGGCAACCTCACCTATCGTATAATAATGTTCCTTCATAAATGGCCTCCACTAATAAAAGCTAAAAAAGTTTCGAATGGCATCAAAACGAATTTTATGCTTGCATCCACCAAGTAAAATAGGTGAAATGTACGTTCCTTCATTTGTTGATATTGTTCTTCACCGTCAACCATTTTAAATGTTTTTTGCAGCTAAGACATATAGCTTCAGTTTGCATTGTGACACCTCTAACGTTTTTCTTTATTATACCATTACGAACAGGAAACATTCATTTTTGGAATACCACTATTTCGATGAGAAGTGGGCTTAAACAAAAAGTTCCTTGAAAAAGGTTCAGATTATTGAAAACTTGCTTGAAATCGTGTTTCTCATGTGATTTTATGCTATTATAAACCTTAATGCCACTTAAGAAGGAGAGCTTTACATGAAACGACATGAAGCACGCGAAAAAGCGTTGCAAGTTTTGTTTCAGCTAGACAATACGGATCTAACAGTTGAAGAAGCAATGGGCCATATTAAAGGTCAACCTACCAATGCCTTCTACGAAAAGATCGTAAATGGAACAGCTGAACATTTGGAGGAAATCGATGCTACATTAGAACAGCATCTTGAAAAGTGGTCACTTGCCCGTCTACCCAAAATTGAAAGAACGGTTTTACGTTTAGCTGTATATGAATTGTTATACATGCCAGAAACACCAAAAAGAGTAGTACTAAACGAAGCAATCGAGTTATGTAAAACATTTGGCGATGATAGTTCATCTAAATTCGTCAATGGTGTACTTTCTAAATTTACAGAACAAGAATAATGTGTTGAATTGGAAGGAGTAACGAAGGTTTATGTCAAGTGCAATTATTAATGGTAAAGAGATTGGTCAAGAAATTCGTAATGCTGTAGCAGAGCGTGTCATTCGTTTAAAAGAGCGAGGATTGACACCTGGTTTAGCGGTTGTGTTAGTTGGAGACAACCAGGCATCAGCTACATATGTGAGAAATAAACAAAAATCTTGTGAAGCGATTGGTATGTTTTCAGAACTCATTAAATTACCCGAAGAGACAACGCAAGAGGAATTACTAGCACAAATTGAGCTTTTAAATCAACGTGAGGATATTCATGGTATTTTAGTTCAATTACCACTCCCAAAACATATTGATGAGGATACAGTCATTGCAACGATTGCTGTTGAGAAGGATGTCGATGGATTCTCACCTGTAAGCGTTGGGAAAATGATGCTTGGCCAAGAAACATTTTTACCTTGTACACCGTTTGGCGTGATGAAGCTTCTTGAGTATTCAGGAATTGAAATCGCAGGAAAGCATGCTGTAATCGTAGGTCGTAGTCATATCGTTGGTAAACCAATGGGACAACTACTTTTACAAAAGGATGCAACGGTAACCTATACACACTCTAAAACGCCAGATTTACCTTCATTTACAAAACAAGCAGATATTTTAATTGCCGCAGTTGGTCGTGCAAACTTTATTACGAAAGAGCACGTGAAAGAAGGGGCTGTTGTTATTGATGTAGGCATTAATCGCGATGACAACAATAAATTATGCGGTGACGTAAACTTTGCAGAAGTAGATGGGATTGCGTCTCATATTACGCCTGTACCAGGTGGTGTAGGACCAATGACCATCACAATGTTACTATTCAACACAGTGCAAGCGGCTGAAAATACGCTTGCAAAATAAAAAACCTTTTGAAGAAAGTCATCTCAACATTGTGTGAGGTGACTTTTTTGTTGTGTAAATTCAGAACTTTTCTTCGATTTTGTCGTCTAATGTAACGTTTGGGACATACATACTGAGGAGGAGGTTTTTATGGAAAATATCGATATTATGTTAATTGTCAAGCATATCATTATTGGACTTGTCCAAGGTTTTACAGAGCCAATTCCTGTATCGTCGAGTGGACATGTAATGATTGCTAGCGAAATGCTGGGACTAGGTGAACAAGGTTTTACTTTTGCCATCTTAACCAATACAGCTTCGTTACTTGCTATTATGTATATTTATCGTGAGGATATTGTTCGTCTGATCAGTCATTTTTTTCTTTACTTGAAAACTAGAGAAAAGCGGTATAACGCAGATTTTCGCTTTGCTCTCTATATTGTCATCGGTTCAATTCCTGCTGGCGTTTTAGGGGTGTTATTAAGTGATGTTATTGCAGATAACGTAAGTATGACGACGATTGCGCTCATGCTATTTGTGACAGGGACTGCATTATGGTTAATTCGTAATATGCGTGGCAAGAAGAAAGATGCAGATTTACGTGCTAAAGATGCCATCATTGTAGGGCTGGGGCAAGCAGTTGCTTTAACGCCAGGCATTAGCCGTTCTGGAGCTACGATTATTTCCGCCATAGCAGTAGGGATGAAGCAGGATACAGCCTTACGTTTTTCCTTTATGCTTTATATTCCTGTAAGTTTGGGTGGGGTAGTCCTTGGCATTACAGATTTTTTAGACGAGCCGAATAAAGGTGCCTTAGCTCTTCCATATGCCGCCACTTTCTTGGCAACACTCATTATGACTTATTTTGCGATGCGTTGGTTTATGGGCATTATGAAAAGTGGCAAACTTAGCTACTTTACGTATTATTGTTTTATTGTAGGAACTCTTTTATTACTATTTTATTAAAATATAAAGTCTCATAACGTATGAAGTTATGGGGCTTTGTTTGTTATTTGTCATAATATACGATTTCTAATAGTGAGAACGTGTAGGAATGTGTTATAGTTGTTTTTCGATAGAAGAAAGACAGTCATTTTTTCTATCGAAACTGCATTTTGGCACGTCAACGACTGCAAAAAATGTTATGATAGGTGTAGTTTTGTGAAAAACTTGATTTTAGTAAAGGAGCCGAAAACATGTCCTCTGCTTCTTATTTAACAGTAAAAGCGTTAACAAAATATATTAAACGAAAATTCGATGCAGATCCACATTTGCGTGAAGTGTATGTAAAAGGTGAATTATCAAATGTGAAAATTCATCAATCCGGCCATATTTACTTTACATTAAAGGATGATGGTGCCCGAATAGCTGCGACGATGTTTAAAGCAGCGGCTACCAAATTAGCGTTTGAACCAAAGGAAGGTATGCAAGTATTTATCCGAGGGGATGTAAACGTTTACGAAGGCTATGGAACCTATCAGCTATATGTACAGGAAATGCAACCAGATGGCATTGGTAGCTTATTTGTTGCCTTCAATCAATTAAAAGAGCAATTACAAAAAGAAGGTCTTTTTAAACCTGAGTGGAAGCAACCGATACCAAAATTTCCTGAAAAAATTGGTGTGCTCACGTCAACAACTGGTGCAGCTATACGGGATATTTGTTCAACATTAAAGAGGCGTTACCCACTTGCTGAAATTTTGATTTATCCAACCCTTGTACAAGGAGCTCAGGCTGCACCGAATATTGTGCAAAATATTCAACGTGCTAATCAAGAGGCAAGCTGTGATGTGTTGATTGTCGGGCGAGGAGGAGGCTCCATCGAGGATTTATGGGCTTTTAATGAAGAAATTGTGGCAAGAGCTATTTTTGAAAGCCGAATACCTATTATAAGTGCGGTTGGCCATGAAACAGATACAACGATTGCCGATTATGTAGCCGATTTACGTGCACCTACTCCAACAGCTGCTGCTGAGTTGGCTGTGCCCGATCAAGCGGATCTCTACCAACGCGTGCTTACGCAGAAATCACAGCTACATCAAATGGTTAGGTCGCAACTTATGGCAGAGCGACAACGTCTAAATAAGCTCCAGCAGTCTTATCCATTGTCAATGCCAGAAAGACTTTATCGACCTTTTACAGAAAGATTGGCACAGCTTGAGTCAGGATTACAGGCAGCAATGCAAGTGAGCTTGATGAAAAAAGCTGCCCAACTTCAACAATTACATAGTACGGTGGAGCAACATTCACCCAAAAAGGCACTTGCTTTTCATCAGAGAGAGCTTGAAGCGCGCGTTCAACAATTATCACGTGCTACAACGTATTATGTGGCAAAAAAGCAACAACAATTTGAGTCAACCGTTAGAACATTAGAAGCTTTAAATCCACTGTCCATTCTAACAAGAGGATTTACAGTAGCATATAAAGATCAGCAAATGATCAAATCATCCACTGAGGTGCAAAAGCAAGATCAACTGACACTGACTTTCCATGATGGAAAGGTTGTGGCTAATGTGACGAATATCTTGCCAAAGAATGAGGGGGAATTGTTGTGACTGAAAAACAACAAACATTTGCAGAAGCCATGACGACACTAGAAGAAATCGTTCGCCAGTTAGAACAGGGTGATGTGCCATTGGAAAATGCGATTGATTTATACAAGCAAGGAATGGAGCTATCAAAGTTTTGCCATAGTAAGCTGCAACATGCTGAGGAGCAGCTTGTATCAATTGTCCAAGAGACTGGTGAAACAACAGCATTTGATCCACTAAAGGGAGAGAATTAGGAAATGAATGAGCCATTAAAGTACTTTATTGAAAGCAATACACCACAAATTGAAGAGACGATGTTTGCACTTGTTGAACAAATTGATGCACCAGCAGATTTAAAGGAATCCATGCTTTATTCATTAAAGGCAGGGGGTAAACGAATTCGTCCGCTTTTTGTGTTAGCGGTACTAGAGCTTTACCGTGAAAATCTTCAGGACGGTTTGATTGTCGGTTCGGTTATTGAAATCATTCACACATATTCTTTAATCCATGATGATCTACCAAGCATGGATAATGATGATTTTAGAAGAGGCAAGCCAACAAATCATAAAGTTTATGGAGAAGCGCTGGCTACGCTTGCTGGTGATGCATTAAACACACTGGCATTTGGCATTTTAGCACGCATGGATATCTCTGCTGAAAAGCGTATTGAGCTTGTCCAGTTGCTAAGCGTTGCAGCAGGTGCAGAAGGCATGGTTGGTGGTCAAGTACTAGATATGGAAGGGGAGCAACGTCAGCTTAATTTAGCTGAATTGGAACAAGTCCATGTCAATAAAACAGGTGCTTTATTGCGTTTTAGTATTGAAGCGGGAGCCGTACTTGCAGATGTATCAGCACAAGACCGTGCTACATTGAAAGAATATGCGCACCATATTGGTTTAGCTTTCCAAATTCAAGACGATATTTTAGATATTGAGGGAACGACTGAAGAACTAGGAAAAACAGCTGGAAAAGATGTCGCTAGTGATAAAAGCACTTATCCAGCACTCTTAACCCTAGAGGGAGCAAAAGAAAAGCTTGCTGAGCATTATCAACATGCCATTAACGCACTCGATCAATTACCAATAGATGTCAGCCTATTACGTGACTTTGCTGCTTATATAGTTCATCGTAAAAACTAAGAGAAAATCAAGGCGTTGAAGGAAAAGAATATGCTAGAATAGGTGGGAACGTTTGCAATATGTAAACAATGAAGTGCTCGTACTTTTAGCATATTGATAACACTGCTATAATGGTGGAAACACAATTGCGGTGAATATTTTATTGAAAAGGTGTGTGAGAAAGGTGGATTTAAATAAAATAACTAGTCCATCCTTTTTAAAAAACTTAAATAAGAAGGAGCTTGAGCAGCTTGCCCAAGAAATTCGTACCTTCTTAATCGAAAAATGTTCTGTCACAGGTGGGCATATCGGGCCGAATTTAGGCGTAGTTGAGTTAACGATGATGCTGCATAAAATGTTTGACAGTCCTAAAGATAAGTTTTTGTGGGATGTTGGCCACCAAGCTTACGTGCATAAAATTTTAACAGGTCGTGCGAGTCAATTTGACACACTACGTCAGTTCAAAGGGCTTTGTGGATTTCCAAAGCGCGTGGAGAGTGAACATGATGAGTGGGAAACAGGTCATAGCTCGACATCTTTATCAGCAGCCATGGGTATGGCAGCAGCACGTGATATAAAAAAAGAAAACAACTTTGTTATCCCTATTATTGGTGATGGGGCTTTAACAGGTGGTATGGCACTTGAGGCATTAAATCATATTGGCCATGCAAAAACAAATATGATTGTCATCCTCAACGATAATGAAATGTCGATTGCACCAAATGTTGGCGCATTACACAATGTTTTAGGTCGTTTACGTACAGCCAAGGAGTACTCAAAAGCCAAGGAAGAGCTGGAATCACTTATTAATAAGATTCCTGTATTAGGTGGAAAGCTTGCCTCTACTGTTGAACGCGTAAAAGATAGCTTAAAATATTTAGTAGTATCTGGAGTGTTTTTTGAGGAGCTAGGTTTTAAATATCTTGGTCCAATTGATGGACATGATTTTGAAGCGCTTGAAATGACATTATCACATGCGAAAAAAGTAAAAGGGCCAGTCCTTGTTCATGTTATTACGAAAAAAGGAAAGGGCTATAAACCAGCCGAAGATGATACAATCGGGAATTGGCATGGAACAGGTCCTTATAAAATTGAAAATGGTGCCTTTGTGAAGTCTGAGACTACTGGACCAGCTTGGAGTAGTTTAATTGCTGAGACGGTTCGTAAAATTGCTCATGAAAATGAGCGTGTGGTAACGATTACACCTGCCATGCCTGTAGGTTCAAAGCTACAAGGTATTCAAAAGGACTTCCCAAATCGTTTCTTTGATGTAGGGATTGCGGAGCAGCATGCGGCAACGATGGCTGCAGGATTAGCTACGCAAAAGATGAAGCCATTTTTAGCGATTTATTCTACCTTCCTGCAACGTGCATATGACCAAGTATTGCATGATATTGCTCGCCCGAATTTAAATGTCTTTATTGGTATTGATCGGGCTGGTTTAGTGGGAGCAGATGGGGAAACACATCAAGGTGTATTTGATATTGCTTTCCTTCGTCATATTCCAAACATGACAATCATGATGCCAAAGGATGAGAATGAAGGGCAACATATGGTAAAAACAGCAATTGATTATGATGGTGGTCCTATTGCACTTCGTTATCCACGTGGTAATGGAATTGGTGTGCCATTAGATGATGAGCTTATAGCTTTACCAATTGGTAGCTGGGAAGTTTTACGTGAGGGGAAAGATGCATCTATTTTGACATTTGGAACAACGATTCCAATGGCAATGGCTGCTGCTGAAATGCTTGCGCAACAAGGAATCGATATTGAAGTGGTCAATGCACGCTTTATCAAACCGATGGATGAGGATGTGCTACACCGTATATTATCTAGTCAAAAACCGATTTTAACAATTGAAGAAGCTGTTCTACAAGGTGGATTTGGTAGTGGTGTATTAGAGTTTGCTCATGACCACGGCTATTTAAATGCGCTAGTTGATCGAATGGGCATCCCAGATCAATATATTGAGCATGGCAACGTAGATCAGCTACTCGCAGAAATTCATATGACAGCAGAAGATACGGTTGCACGTATGCATGTATTACTTCAACAAAAACAGCAAGTGGGTTTGAATAAATAATGACAAAACAACCAAAAGAACGTGTAGATATTTTACTTGTAGAGCGTGGACTATGTGAAACAAGAGAAAAAGCAAAACGGTCCATTATGGCAGGCCTTGTCTTTTCAAATGAAATACGAATTGATAAGGCAGGCGAGAAAATTGCCGTCGATGCACCGCTACAAGTAAAGGGCTCAGATTTAAAATATGTGAGTCGTGGAGGCCTTAAATTAGAAAAGGCGCTACAAATTTTTGATATGTCTGTAGAAGGGAAGCTAATGCTTGACATTGGCTCCTCTACAGGTGGCTTTACAGATTGTGCCTTACAACATGGTGCAAGACATTGCTATGCACTAGATGTTGGTTCGAACCAATTAGCATGGAAAATTCGCTCTGATGAACGAGTGACAGTAATGGAGAAAACGAATTTTCGCTATACAACGGCAGCCGATTTATCAGAAGGTTTACCTGATTTTGCAACAATCGATGTTAGCTTTATTTCGTTATCACTGATTTTACCAGTATTAAAAACATTATTGCTGCCAGGTGGGGATGTTATGGCATTGGTGAAACCTCAGTTTGAAGCTGGGAAAGATAAAGTAGGTAAAAAAGGAATCGTTCGTGATAAAAAAGTACATTTAGAAGTTTTGGAAAAAACGGCTGCAATGGCAACTGAGGTTGGTTTTGTAGTAAAAGATGCTTCATTCTCTCCAATCACAGGTGGAGAAGGAAATATTGAATTTTTATTCCATTTAGTGAATCCTATTGAACAAGAAGTGCTACCTGCATATACAGCTTTTAATGCACTCGTTGAAGAAGCGCATAATTCTTTAAAATAACACGTGCTCGCTTATAGAGCCGTGTTTTTTCTTGTGCTTTTTTGTTGAAAATGGTAGTGTGATTATACACATATACAATTATTTATAAGAGGTGATTTCGTTGAATAAAGGGCAACGACATATACGGATTCGGGATATTATCGCCAATCATGAAATTGAAACACAAGATGATTTAGTCGATTTTTTAAAAGAAGCAGGCTATAATGTGACACAAGCTACAGTATCAAGAGATATAAAAGAGCTTCATTTAGTAAAAGTACCATTACAGGATGGGCGTTATAAATATAGCCTACCCGCGGATCAACGTTTCAATCCAGTCCAAAAATTACATCGTGCATTAGCGGATGCTTTTGTAAGTATTGATGGGGCATCACATTTTTTAGTCATGAAAGCTCTTCCTGGGAATGCGAATGCCATTGCTTCCCTACTTGACCATTTAGATTGGCCGGAAATTTTAGGGACAATTTCTGGAGATGATACCATTTTAATTATTTGTCGAAATGAAAATGAGCGTGAAAATACAAAAAATCGTTTATTAGACATGCTATAAAAAATGGTTAATTTGATTTAGAGGTGACAATTTGTGTTAAGAGAGCTTAGTATTCGAAACTTTGCCATCATTGAGGATTTGACTGTCAGCTTTTTAGAAGGCTTAACAGTTCTCACTGGGGAAACAGGTGCCGGAAAATCTATTATCATTGATGCGGTGCATTTACTTGCAGGAGGACGAGGCAACACTGAATTTATTCGTCATGGAGCAAGAAAAGCAGAATTGGGTGGCTTATTTCAAATTTCGAGTTCAGTTCATCCTGTTCTGAAAAAGTTAGAAGAAGCAGGCATTGAAATAGAAGAAGATACAATTATTTTACGTCGTGATTTGAATGATACCGGTAAAAGTATTTGCCGAGTGAATGGTAAGCTCGTGCCTTTGTCGGTACTAAGAGACATTGGGGCAAGTCTCATAGATATTCATGGCCAACATGAAAATCAAGAGCTAATGGATGAAAAGCAGCACATCAATTTGCTTGATCAGTTTGCAGAAGAAGAGCTGTCGCCGATTCAAAAAAACTATCGCGCCCAATATGATGAATACCGTTTGCTCAAAAAAGACTTAGCTTCTATATCCATTGATGAGCAATTGATGGCACAACGTATCGATTTGTATCAATTTCAAATTAAAGAGTTGGACGAAGCTAATTTAAAGTTAGGTGAGGAAGACGAGCTTTTAGACGAACGCCGTCGTCTGATGAATTTTAATAAAATTTTTGAACGTTCTAGTGCAGCCTATGAAGCCATTCAGGGCGAAACGAAAGGGCTTGATTGGATCGGAACAGCAATGGGTGCTTTAGAAGATGCTGCAACGGTTGATGAGCAATTCAAAGAATCATCTGAGGCAGTGACAACTGCGTTTTATGCATTACAGGATGCAGCCTATCAGGTCAAAAATGTGTTAGATGAATTGGAATTTGACCCTGCACGTTTAAATGAGGTTGAGCAGCGTTTAGCGTTGTTGCAAACTTTAAAACGCAAATATGGTACGACAGTGGAAGAGATCTTGGCTTATTATGAAAAAATTAAAAACGAGTTAAATGAGCTGTTGAATCGTGATGAGATTTTGCAGGTGAAAGAACGACGTGTGTTAGAGATGGAAGCTGTACTCAATAAGCTGGCTAGTGAACTTTCAACTGTACGTAAAGCTGCAGCTCAACAATTGAGTGAAGCAATTATGGCAGAGCTACGTGAATTACATATGGAAAAAGCAAAATTTATTGTCAATTTCGATGAATTACCCTATTTTGATGCCAATGGGAAAGATCAAATTATCTTCTACATTTCCACAAACGTTGGGGAACCACCAAAGTCTTTACCGAAAATTGCATCAGGTGGAGAATTATCGCGAATGATGCTAGCGTTAAAAACCATTTTCTCTTCTTCCAATGGAATTACTTCCATTATCTTTGATGAGGTGGATACAGGTGTCAGTGGTCGTGTTGCGCAGGCGATTGCAGAGAAAATTGCCGCGATTTCTGTTAATTCTCAAGTTTTATGTATTTCACATTTACCTCAAGTTGCAGCGATGGCTGATCATCATTACTTCATTAAAAAAGAAGTCGAGCATGATCGAACGTTTACTTCCTTATCAGAAATTGATCAAGATGCTCGAATAGAGGAAGTTAGCCGTATGATGTCTGGAACGGAAATTACAGCGTTGACACTACAGCATGCCACGGAGCTTTTAAAAATGGCAGATGAACGAAAAAAACAAATGCGTTAACCATTATTCCAGAAACAGTTTCAGCTGTTTCTGGCTTTTTTCATTTTGCGCAAATATTTACCGCTTATAAGAACGTCACAACAACACATAGTAAAAAGACAAAAATGAAAAGGAGGTGTCGTATGAATCGTCATTGGCGTCAATTAGTCATTTTGCCTATGCTCATCTTTTTATTAGTGTTGCCTATACAAGCTTTAGCCGCCAAAAAGCTTATACCAATGGGCGAAGCAATTGGAATTCAACTTCAATTGTCCCATGTATTTGTCGCACACGATGTACTGTTAGCTTCCAATCAGTGGATGAAAGGAGGCGCTGTTATTGAAAAAATAAACGATATACCAGTAAAATCTCTTGCTGATGCCAAGCAGGCTGTGGCAAAAGATGGCCAACAGACATGGACGATCAATAGTGAAGGCCAACAAATTACATTGGAATTACAAAACCAAGAAGCAGAGCATGTCATTTCCTTTTTAAAAGATGAAACAGATGGAGTAGGAACACTGACTTATATTGATCCAGAGACAAAAAATTACGGTGCACTAGGTCATCAAATTGTCGATTCAACCCTACAAGAAGCCCCTGTTTTTAGAGCTGGCTCCATTTTTTTAGCTTCTATTCAGCAAATCCGAAAAAGCACACCAGGCCAACCTGGCTATAAAATTTCCTCCATTGAAAAGCATCAAGAACGTCTAGGCAGTATAGATAAAAATACTATTTATGGTATTTTTGGCCGCTGGGAAGACGGTTATCAACAAAGATTACCCAAAGCGATAGAAATTATGCATGAAAAAGATATAAAAACGGGGAAAGCTGAAATCTATACAGCCATTGAAGGCAGTAAGGTGGAAACCTTTTCAATAGAAATTACCAAAGTGGAAAATGAACGCCTTGAATTTATAGTATCTGACGAGAAGCTCATTGAAAAAACAGGTGGCATTTTGCAGGGAATGAGTGGCAGTCCTATTATCCAAGACGGTCGTTTTGTCGGTGCTGTGACACATATGTTTGTGGAGGAGCCGAAAAAAGGTGCAGCGCTAACAGTAGCGGAAATGTTAAGAAGGTCTTCATAAAAAGTTATGAAAGGTAAAAATCCGTTTAATTTTCCCCAGGCAGGACAAAAGCCGCGGGAAACTACACGGATTTTTTACCTTTATTTCATCGAATCCAACATGTATTTCCGATAATTTCCTGAAGAAGGCATGATATTTAAAAAAACTGTAGTTTTATCTACTAAATTTATCTAAAA
Source organism: Lysinibacillus sp. A4 (assembly GCF_024919535.1). NCBI lineage: Bacteria > Bacillati > Bacillota > Bacilli > Caryophanales > Bacillaceae > Lysinibacillus > Lysinibacillus sp. A4. The sequence continues at coordinate 88,351 of NZ_JANWTB010000015.1, forward strand.
TAAGTTATAAGAGCATTCGACAAGTCGCGTCATTTAGCGTAACTTGTCGATATTAAAAGAAAGTATCGGACTACATACTCATTTTTGGAAATAGAAAAGGTTTTTAAAACAAAAATGTCGAAAATTCCACAGTGTGCCAAAAACGGCATTTAGGGGTTTAGGTTATCGCTTTGAGGTGTTCAAAGCAAGTCCAGAAGGAGGAATTGAAATGACAAAGGTAAAAGTAGCGATTGCAGATGATAATCGTGAGTTATTAAAAACAATGGAGCAGTATTTTCAAGGACATGCCGAAATAGAAATTATTGCAACTGCTTCAAATGGAAAAGTATGTCTCCAAATGCTTGAGGAATTTACACCAGATATTTTACTTCTAGATATAATAATGCCTCATCTTGACGGTTTAGCTGTATTAGAGTCCATGTATCAAAATGAGAAAATGTCATCCATTCAAGTCATTATGCTCACGGCTTTTGGCCAAGAGGATGTCATGAAACAGGCGGTGGATTTAGGAGCTTCTTATTTCATGCTAAAGCCCTTTGAATTCGACCAATTGGTACAAAAGATTTTACATTGTGCTGGACAGAAGGCGACACTTCCGAAAAAGACAAGCGTATTACAACCGACAGTACCTCAAAAATTAAATCAGCATCAATTAGACAGTACGATTACAGCCATCATCAAAGAAATCGGTGTACCTGCACATATTAAGGGCTACTCCTATTTGCGTGAAGCCATTCAAATGGTCTTTGAGGATATTGAATTATTAGGATCTGTGACAAAAATTTTATATCCAGAAATCGCTAAAAAATTTAATACGACACCATCCCGCGTGGAACGTGCGATTCGTCACGCCATAGAGGTAGCCTGGAATCGTGGCAATTATGAATCCATTTCGTCAATGTTTGGCTATACAGTCCATCACTTGAAATCCAAACCAACAAATAGCGAATTCATCGCCATGATCGCAGACAAAATTCGTATTGACATGATGGCTAGCTAGGCGTTGGTATGACTGCGTTTGTGGGCGACAGGCTAGCGGAGAATATGCGGTAAACTTATTATATAAAACAGTTATATTACGTTAATTATAACGTCTTCTTAAACAGTTTTTACGACTGATTAAGGGGGCGTATTTTTTATGGCTTTAAATTCGTTTTTAGTAGAAATTGATCGCTACATGCTCGATTGTTCAGCGAAAGGTCTGTCGCCTAAAACATTAAAATCGTATGAACAGACGCTTAGATTATTCGCAAGGTACCTATTGGATAACTTCGAAATAGATGACGTTAAAAGCGTCAAGGTAGAGCATATTCAAGCTTATATTCGTTCAATCGAAGATAGAGGTAAGTTTACAGTAAGTGCCGTAGAATCGCCTGTAAACTACCCAGAACGACGGGTCGATTTTGGTAAACCGGTGAGTAAAACGACAATAGCGAATTATGTACGTAACATAAAAGCATTTTATTCGCATTTATATTCAGAGCAACTTATTCGCAGCAATCCGTTAAAGGATTTAAAGAATGTTAAACCAGAGCGAAAAATCAAAGTTATGCTCGAAGATAATGAGTTAAAACAGTTTTTCCGTTCCTTCGACGTTAGTAAATTCGATCAATACCGTGATTGGGTAATAGCTCGATTAATCTTTGATAGTGGAGCTAGGATTGGCGAAATTTTAGAAGTGGTGCCGTCAGATATTGATTTACGTAGTAACGCAATTTTATTAAGGAAGACTAAATCGGGAAAACAGCGATTTGTTTATTTCTCGCAGAAAACTCGTAATCACTTAAAATCATGGATTGCATTTAAAGATAGATATACAGATAGTAATTACTTATTCCCGACAAATCGAGGTACAAAACATCGTATAGAAGGCGTGGAGCGTTCGTTTAGACTTCGGAGTCGAGACGTTGGCCTTCAAATAACACCGCACTTACTTCGAAATAATTTCGCTAAGAGGTATTTAATAAACGGTGGTGATTTAGCAACGTTATCCCGATTACTGGGACATGCCAGCGTTGAGGTCACATCGCAAATCTATCTTGATTTCGCTGATAAGGAAGTGATGAAGAAGTATCGACAGCATAGTCCACTTGAAAATTTGGATATTTAAACAGAAAAAAAGCCGACTGACGTTGGAGCGTCGACCGACTTTACAACTTAATATCTACGCTAAAAATTGCCTGCCAGCAATAGCGTTTCTTAGGGTTCATTATATCGAAATTTTTTCGATGGTGCAACTTCTATTAAGTGCATCCTTTTTTAGCAGTAGCGACGAGGTAGCCCACTAATTCGTCGTTAATCTAACCTGGTCAGTGCCGTCCGTCACATCGCAAACTACGGAATATATCGCAGATACACGTTTCCCTGTTAACGTAGCGACGAATAGCGAGCACGGC
>NZ_JANWTB010000016.1:0-90149 GCF_024919535.1 Lysinibacillus sp. A4
AAGATGAGATTTCCCATTACGCAAGTAAGTAAGATCCCTCAAAGACGATGAGGTAGATAGGTTCGAGGTGGAAGTGTGGTGACACATGGAGCTGACGAATACTAATCGATCGAGGACTTAACCAAAAACGTTTGAAACATTCAATGCACCGTTTATCCAGTTTTGAAAGAACAACTCTTTCAACAAAAAAAGAGAGCTTCAAGACACAAGTAGTACAAGGAAGCAAACGAGTGATTGAAGGAGCGTACTTATGTACGTGACTGATTGAACGAGAGCAGCTGACGCAGTAATACGCCGTGTATTGGAGGTCGAATAAGTCTAGTGATGATGGCAAAGAGGTCACACCCGTTCCCATACCGAACACGGAAGTTAAGCTCTTTAGCGCCGATGGTAGTTGGGGGCTTCCCCCTGTGAGAGTAGGACGTCGCTAGGCAAACAAAACAGTCAGCTGTGTGCTGGCTGTTTTTCCTTTTATAAAAAGAGTAAGTACAATGAAATAATTGTACTTACTCTTTAAAACATTTATTTTATATCAAAGAAAGCAGCGAAACTTCTTTAATGATATCTCCATATTAAAAACATCACTTTAATGGGCTATAAAATAATCAGTTCCTTAGGAGAGTGAGTGATGACTTCCACACCTTCTTTTGTAACGATAACATCATCCTCGATACGAACACCACCTACATTAGGTATATAAATACCCGGTTCGACAGTTAGTACCATATTTTCTTCTAACATGTCTTTACATATGGTAGACATAAATATATTTTCATGGATATCTAAGCCTATGCCATGTCCTGCACCGTGTCCGTAATTTTGTCCATATCCCTTTGCAGTAATGTAGTCTCGTGAATAACGATCTGCCTCTTGTCCAGTAATACCAGCCTTCATATTGGAAAGGGCATGTTGTAAGGCACCATGAACTATATGATATACTTCTTTTAATTGCTCTAATGGTTCTCCAACAGCAATCGTTCTTGTCATATCAGAACGATAACCTCGGTAGTAAGCACCAAAATCCATTGTCAACATGTCACCTTGCTCCACTATTTTAGAGGATGCTACGCCATGTGGGAGTGCTGAACGATGGCCAGAAGCAATAATCATATCGAAGGCTGCACCTGTTGCACCATTTTTTCGCATATGAGACTCTAATTCATAGGCAATATCAAGTTCTGAAATACCTGGTTTGATGAATGTCAGAATATGATTAAACGCCTCATCGGAAATCCATGCTGCTTTCTTAATTATTTCAATTTCTTCTGGTGTTTTAATCATCCGTAAATCTTCTACAATAGTAGGCATTGGTTTTAATATAGCTGTCAATTTGCTCTTCATTAATTGATAGCTAAAATAAGTTACATGATGTTGCTCAAAACCAACAGTTTGAATTAATTCCTGTTCAAGAATTTCCTGAATGGTTTCATATAAATGGTTGCGATCAATCTCTAGTACTTCAAAGGTGTCACACTGATTTGTTGCTTGCTGTGTATAGCGGAAGTCTACTAATAAAAGTGCGCGTGTCTTTGTTACAATGACTGTACCTGCACTACCTGTAAAACCTGTTAGATAGCGACGATTTTGAGCATTTGTAATAATAATTGCATCGGTATCGTGGAGCTGTAAGGCTGCTTGTAATTGTTCTAATTTTGACATGTTTTGTTTCCTCCTTTAAAGTTAAATATACTGCAAAATTTGCATCATGTTTAGAGCTTATATGATTATGTGGAAAATGCATTGCAGGATAAATTCTATCCTAGATTAGAGATTGTTGGAAAATATATTATTAAAATATGAAAAAAGCTATTGTATATCTATATTTTCTATGATATATTTATAAATGTCTTAAAGAGGTCCCGTGGTGTAGCGGTTAACATGCCTGCCTGTCACGCAGGAGATCGCCGGTTCGATCCCGGTCGGGACCGCCATTTAAATTAATATTACAGTCCTTATGATTTTACATCATAGGGACTTTTTTGTATGTGTTTGGAGTATGGATCCAATTCATCTTTCAGGAGCTTATCAGTAAAATTAAGTAGAAATTACATGACCAATGAATAACGTCGAAAGGATTAACACCGCCTTATAGAAACACAGAGGCTAAAAGCATAACATTCTGTGAAGTATTTGAGACCAACTTCCCTTTATTATTTCATAAACAACATCTATTTCCCTAAAACATATCAAGGGTGTCTAAAAAATGGCTTAAATCGCTGTGAAATAATCGAAAATATGCCCATAAACATAGCGAATTTCATATATTTAACATTATCTAAAAATAGTAAAAATTACCGATAAATGATTGCGTTTTTATAAGGTAAAATTAGAGTGTTTCTAATGTAAAGATTAGGGGTAAAAATGTAGAAGTAATCGGATTGGCTACGGAGGTGTTTAGATGAGCAAAGATTATTCTTTTAAAAGTATTTATTTCCCTTTGCTTATTGGTTCCATGATAATGATGGTAGGCTGTGGAGATCCTATTATGGAGATTGAAGAATCAAATGCGTATCACTGGCAAAAAAATATGAATGAAGTAGAATTTGAGAAATTAAAAAATGATATGTCATATATTGAGGTAGTAGAAGCAGCAGGCGGAGCAGGTAAAAAAATTAAAAATAATGAATATCGTTGGAATGATGAAATCTTGATGACACAGGCCTATATAGTGAAATTTAAGGATGATAAACTAATTGGCAAAGAAATCATAGCAGTGAAAGGTCATTCAAACAGATAAATAGTTGTCACGTCTTTGTAAAAGAAGGCGTGTTTTTTTATTTAAATGAGTTACCTATGTCATAAAATTAGGCTTTTTAACGAAGACAATCTAAGTAGGATATAATGATATTGGATGCTTTGAACATTTTCGCTAGTTTAGGTAAACTAGAGGTAATGTAGTGATGAGAGGAAAAATGAGAATGTATGAAATAATCATGAATTCAGTTGATGATACAGAGCGTTTTGCGATGACACTTGCCAATTTACTAGAAGCTCAAGATACGATTACATTAGAAGGAGATTTAGGTGCAGGCAAGACAACGTTTACGAAGGCATTAGCAAAAGGGCTTGGTGTGAAAAGAACGGTCAACAGTCCAACATTTACAATCATTAAACAGTATGAAGGACGTTTACCCTTCAATCATTTAGATGTTTATCGTTTGGCTGAAAGTGACGAGGACCTTGGTTGGGATGAATTATTTTATGGAGATGCAGTATCAGTGGTAGAGTGGGCGCATTTAATTGAACAGGATTTGCCACAGAATCGATTAGCGATAGAGATTTATCGAATCGGAGACAATGAACGACGATTTGTGTTAATACCTAGTGGGGAACGCTATGAGGCACTATGTGAGGAGCTAATGAAATGATTTGGTTAGGAATAGAAACAGCGAATACACCACTTTCCGTTGCTATTGTAAGGGATGGAAAAGTGGTAGCTGAGCTGGTACAAAATATAAAATTAACACATTCAGCAGGCGCAATGCCCGCTATTGAAGAGGTATTAGCAAGAGCAGGTTTGAAGGCAGGCGACTTGGATGTGATTGCAGTGTCTGAAGGGCCTGGTTCGTATACAGGGGTCCGTATAGGTGTAACATTAGCGAAAACCCTAGCATGGACATTACAGATACCTTTAGTTGGTGTCTCTAGCTTAAAAGCATTAGCTGCAAATGCTTCCCTTTATAAGGGGTTAATTTGTCCAATTTTTGATGCAAGAAGAGATAACGTTTATACAGCTGTTTATCAAGGAGAGACACTAGAGGCTCTTGTGGAGGATCATCATGCACATATCGCGGATTTGTTAGAGCGTTTAAGGGCATTAGATGCACCTATTTTATTTGTAGGAACAGATGTGGGCATATTTTGGGATAACATTGTAGAGGAGCTTGGTGATAACGCTTTACGTGCACCTTTTAGTCTTGACTTGCCACGTGCAACGGAAGTTATTCGTGTAGGAACTAAAGTGGAGTTACCGAGTGTTGAAGCTACTCATCACTTTGTCCCACAATATAAACGAATTGCAGAGGCTGAAGCAAATTGGCTGAAAGAACAGAAGGAGAAAGAACATGAGTAGTGATGTAACTTATCGTAAAATGGTTTCTGATGATGTACCAGCAGTTTATGAAATTGAAGTAGCTTCATTTCCTGTACCTTGGACGTTGGATTCCTTTTACTATGAAGTACATGAAAATCAGTATGCCCATTATGTGCTGGCTGTTGATGCAAGTGGAAGTATTATTGGTTTTTGCGGGATGTGGATGGTTATAGATGCAGCCCAAATTACGAATGTAGCTGTTATTGAGGCAGCTCGTGGACGAGGTATAGGCGAGGGATTAATGCGTGAGGCAATGCAAATAGCTCGTTTACATGGAATGGAGGTTATGACATTGGAGGTACGAGTAACGAACACAGTTGCACAAAATCTTTATCGTAAGCTCCAATTCCAAGATGGTGGTATACGGAAAGGCTATTATACGGATAACGGGGAGGATGCCCTTGTCATGTGGGTGAATTTATAATGAATAATGGATTGATATTAGCAATAGAATCAAGCTGTGATGAAACAGCTGCAGCGATTATACGAAATGGTCATGAAATCGTGTCGAATGTTGTTGCTTCTCAAATAGAGAGTCATAAGCGATTTGGTGGCGTTGTTCCTGAAATTGCATCACGCCATCACGTTGAACAAATTACGATGGTAATTGAAGAAGCATTAGCTCAAGCAAATTTAAAGCCGGTAGATTTGGATGCGGTTGCGGTTACTGAGGGTCCAGGTCTCGTAGGTGCATTGTTGATTGGCATTAATGCAGCGAAGGCTTTTGCCTTTGCGAACAACTTACCAATTGTAGGTGTACATCATATTGCAGGGCATATTTATGCCAATGCGCTTGTTCAACCGATGGAGTTCCCTTTATTAGCACTTGTAGTTTCAGGCGGTCATACAGAGCTTGTCTATATGAAGGAACATGGCTCTTTTGAGGTCATTGGTGAAACACGAGATGATGCAGCGGGTGAAGCTTATGATAAAGTGGCGCGTGTTTTAAATTTACCTTATCCTGGTGGGCCACATATTGATCGTCTTGCTCATGAGGAAGGAGAGGCTGTTCCTTTTCCAAGAGTATGGTTGGAAGAGGATTCGTATGATTTTAGCTTTAGCGGTTTAAAATCAGCTGTCATCAATTATAAACATAATATGGATCAACGAGGTGAAGCTATTTCACCAGCAGCTGTTGCCAAGGGCTTTCAGGAAAGTGTTGTTGAAGTACTGACTGCTAAAACATTACGTGCTGCTCGCGAATATCAGGTGAAACAGGTTATTGCAGCTGGAGGTGTAGCAGCAAATAAGGGTTTGCGAATTTCTTTGGAGACTGTTTTTGAAGAAGAAGGCATCCCGTTTTTTGTCCCCCCACTTAAATTGTGTACGGATAATGCGGCAATGATTGGCGCAGCAGCTATGCCGATGTTTGAGGCTGGTATTCGAGGAAACTTAATGATGAATGGACGTCCAGGAATGGAGTTAAAATCCTGGGTATAGTATAGGAAAGAGGTATCTATATTTTTAGATACCTCTTTTATTAATTGTCGAATAATTGTTGATAAAAAAGAACCGTGCGAAGGGAATAGTCAGTAGAAGCATTACAATTGACAAATTTTTCAGAAAATTATCCACAGGTAAAGGAGCGAATTAAATGGCGAACACGCGTACTTATGCACAAATTGTTGATAACTTGTGTATAACTTGTGATTATTCAATATATAGTAGCTGGTTTTATACGATAGAATGTGGATAAAATAAATTTTTGTTGTGGACAATGTGGAAAACTCTGTTGATATGTTGGTATTACTAGATTTATAGTGTGAATAAAACTGTGGGCATTTTTTGTCGAAAAATAGCACTTGACCAATATATATGAAAAATGAAGACAAGTAAAGAAAAAGCCATGTGAAAGGTCACACGGCTTACATCATTTACATGCTAATATTTTCTAGTTCTTCATTTAGCTCAAGCCATTCTAATTCTAATAGCTCATGCTGTTCTTTAGCAGTTGCTAATTCTGCTTGAAGCATTGAAATTTTTTCATGGTCGGTAAAAATGGCAGAGTCACAAAGAGCTTCTTCTAGTCTTGCAACCATAGCAGATGTTTCTTGCATCTTGCTTTCTAAATCTTCAATCGTACGTCTAATTTGACGTTCACGCTTTTTTGCTTCTTTATCAATTTTTGATGTAGACGTTTTATCAGGGAGGTCTTGCTGTACTTGTGGTTGGGAGGCAGCCTTCATTTGTGCTAGCTCTAATAGTTCCTGCTTTTTCTCAACGTAATAATCGTAATCACCTAAATATTCAAATGAACCCGTTCCAGATAACTCCACCACTTTTGTTGCGATACGATTAATGAAGTAGCGGTCGTGTGAGACAAATAGAAGCGTACCTGGATAATCGATCAAGGCATTTTCTAATACCTCTTTGCTATCTAAGTCTAAATGGTTGGTAGGCTCATCTAGAATTAAGAAATTAGCCTTTTGCATCATTAGCTTTGCGAGTGCAAGGCGTGCTTTTTCACCGCCCGATAAAGAGGATACAGCTTTATCCACATCTTCACCACTAAAAAGAAAACGCCCTAATACAGTTCGAATATCTTTTTCGTTCATGAGTGGCCATTCATCCCATAATTCTTTTAGGACACTCTTATTGCTCGATAGCTTTGCTTGCTCTTGATCATAGTAGCCGATTTGTACATTCGTACCATATCGAATACTACCTCCAAGAGGGGATAAATCTTTTACAATTGTTTTTAATAATGTCGATTTACCAACTCCGTTTGGTCCAACAAGGGCAATACGATCCTCACGAAAAGTGCGGAGGTTTATCCCACTAGAAATGGTACGTTCGTTATAACCAATCGTTAATTCATCAACAGATAAAACATCATTTCCACTTTGACGTTCAATCGTGAAACCGAAACTAGCGGATTTCTCATCACCATCCGGCGATTCCATCCACTCGGTACGTTCAAGCATTTTACGTCGACTTTGTGCCATTTTTGTTGTAGAAGCACGTGCAATATTTTTTTGGATAAAATCCTCTAGCTTGGCCTTTTCATCTTGCTGACGTTCAAAGAGTTTGACATCACGCTCATAATTTTTAGCTTTTTCATCTAGATATGCACTATAATTACCCGGATATTTGGTAACGCGATGACGAGATACTTCGTAGACAATAGAAACGACTTGGTCTAAGAAGTAGCGGTCATGGGAAACAATTAAAATAGCGCCTTCATAGCCCTTTAAATAGGATTCCAACCAAGATAGTGTTTCGATATCTAAATGGTTCGTTGGCTCATCGAGAATTAAAAGATCTGGTTTACTAAGTAAGAGCTTAGCAAGTGCTAAACGTGTGCGCTGTCCACCAGATAAGGAACTGATGGGTTTGTCATAGTCTTCGGAATAAAATTGCATACCATGAAGGACTGACCGTATGTCTGATTCATATTGATAGCCACCTGCATCTTTAAACGTATGCTGTAATTGATCGTATTCCGACATAACTTTCGCATACATAGTAGGGTTTTCATAGACAGTAGGATCAGCCATTTGTTGTTCAAGTGAGCGTAGCAGCTGTTCTTGGGCTAAAAGAGATTCAAATATAGTCATCATTTCATTCCAAATTGTTAGCGTAGAGTTTAATCCTGCATGTTGCTCTAAATAGCCTATTTGAATATCCTTTGGGATAATGATATCACCTGAATCATAAGACATTTGACCAGCAATTATTTTTAATAAAGTAGATTTACCTGCACCGTTTCGTCCTACTAAGGCAACACGGTCACGGTGTTGAACTTCTAATTTAACACCACTTAAAATTTCATCTGCAAGAAAGGATTTAGTTAGTTGATTGACCTGTAAAACAATCATTCTTGACACCTCAATTCTACCTTAGTGTAAAGGATGAACGATTTGCATGCAATGTCCGTGCTTTACTTATTCCTAGCAGTCATGTAAGATTGAAACGATTTCTTTTTAGTTAGCTGCGTATAAGGCGCCATTAACTAAAGAGAAATACAGCAGGGGATTGCAAAAATGTTGTATATTGTTAAGGATGAATGTATTAAAATTAGTAGTTAAAGACAGTAAAATTGATGGAGGTACATCATAAGGAGGAAAAAGTTTGAAACAAGAATTAAAAATTCCACAAGCCACTACAAAAAGACTTCCTCTTTACTATCGATTTATTCAAAACTTTGCACAAGAAGGTATGGAACGTATTTCGTCGAAGGAATTGAGTGAAGCGATGAAAATAGATTCTGCAACTATTCGCCGTGATTTTTCTTATTTTGGTGCACTTGGGAAAAAAGGTTATGGCTACGATGTGCAGCATCTATTACAATTTTTTAGCCAGACGCTTGATCAACATGAAACGACAAAAGTAGCGTTAATTGGTGTGGGGAATTTAGGCAGTGCATTATTAAAATATAATTTTCAAAAAAACCATAATACACATATTGTGGTAGCATTCGATTCAAAAGCACCGAAGGATGGCAAAATGATCAGTAACATTCCGGTCTTTCATCCAGATTTATTGGAAGAAAAATATGCAGAATACGGTGCAGAGCTTGCTATTTTAACCGTTTCACCACGCTCCGCTCAAAAAATGGCGGATCGCTTAGCAGCCATGAATGCAAAGGGAATTTTAAACTTTACGCCAGAGCGATTAACAGTACCTGATAGAATGCAGCTTTTAACAATCGATTTATCGGTAGAGTTGCAAGCGCTTATTTATTTAATACGTAATCAGGAAGAGTGAAAACCATACATATTTTTTAGTGTAATTCACCGTTTCTGTCAAATAGATAATTTAAATAAAATGAGGTCAAATCAGTGAGTGTGACGAAAAACTTTCACATATAATTAGTTAGCAAAATGGCGAAATATGCGTTAAAATGATGGATATAAAGAGGAGGTGGCTGTAATGGGTGGTATTGGTCCTATGAGCCTCATTATTATCGGAGTTGTCGCGTTACTAATTTTTGGTCCTAAAAAGTTACCAGAGCTTGGTAAGGCATTTGGTTCAACACTACGTGAATTCAAAAATGCTACTAAAGGTTTAGCCGACGAAGATGATGATGATAAGAAAAAGAAAGAACTAGATAAGTAAGTTAGGATGTTGAGGAATGAATCCAAAAGATCTAACTGTCATTGAGCATATAGAAGAATTAAGAAAACGGCTGTTCATTGTTGCCGTTTTCTTTGTTCTAGCTATGGCCGGCGCCTTTTTTGTCGCAAAGCCAATTATTAAATATCTTCAAATTACTGGAGAATCCTATAATATAGAACTCCATGCGTTTGATGTAGTAACACCGCTTTCAATTTATATTCAAGTTATATTTTTAATCTCTTTTATTGTTTCTTCGCCAATTTTAATGTATCAATTGTGGGCATTTATAAGTCCAGGACTAAGGGACATAGAACGAAAAGCAACCTTAAAGTATATTCCGTATGCGTTTTTATTATTTTTAGCAGGGCTGTCCTTTTCTTTCTTTTACTTATTTCCTTATGTCATAAAATTTATGATGGGTTTATCGAATGAATTAGACATACAACCAACAATTGGCATAAAGGACTATTTTTCATTTTTATTTAGACTTACAATTCCATTTGGTTTCCTTTTCCAATTGCCGATTGTAGTCCTATTCTTTTCACGTATTGGAATGTTAACTCCTGAAATACTAGTGCGTTTTCGAAAGTATTCCTATTTTGGTCTGTTTGTGTGTGCAGCTATAATTGCACCACCGGAGTTGGCTTCGCATTTAATGGTATCAATACCATTGTTTATGCTATATGAAATAAGCATTATGATTTCACGTATTGGCTATAAAAAATACTTGCAATCAGAAGAAATGAGATTAAAAGAAGAGCAGGAAGCTGAACAAAAGCGCCAGATTGAAGAGGCACTTGAGCAGCAACGACGACAAATAGAAGAATTGAATCAACAGTAATAAATAAAGCTCGGTGCCCTAAATGGGACACCGAGCTTTTGTGTTATTTTTGCATCTTACAATCGCTTTACAAAAATTTATTGCATTTTTTCGAGTTCTTGAAGAAACTTTTGCAATGGTTCCGCATAGAATTGTACAAGTGTCACAAATCCATTAAGCATGACGTGTGCAATAATAGACGTCCAAATGCGCTTTGTTTTGTGATATAAAAAGGCGAAAATTAAACCACAAATGGTATAAAGCAAGATATGTGAGAAGTCGAAGTGGATAATCGCAAAGAAAATGGCACTCACAATTGCTGCCACCCAGAAATTTGTTGTTTGGACAAGCGAGCCAAAGATCACTCTACGGAAGACGAATTCTTCTAAGATTGGCCCGAATACAACAATTGCTAATATAGCGATAGGAGCACCTTTAGCTATCGCGACAATATCTGCAGTATTTTGTGAGCCTCCTTCAATACCGAAAACAGCCATCTCAATAGCTGCACCAATCATTTGTCCAAAGAACACTAGGAAGAAGCCGATGATTCCCCACACAATTGTAAGAGGTATCGTTTCTTTTTTTCCTTGGTAAATGTTCCAAAATGCTTTATCTCGAGATGTAAGGATTAAGCTTAAAATGAGCGCTACCGCAAAACTTAGTGCGATATACCAACCTTGAGTAATAGGAGCCGCTTGTTCAGAAGCTAAACCAGTTACCTTCATGATGAGCCTATGGAACGGTAAGAGCAACCATCTGCTAGAGATTTGCATCAAGATATAAATCAGCAAAACATACAGGGCTGTTTTTTTATGTTTCGTTACTTTTTGAGAATTAGTCACAGTCAAAATCCTTTCCATTCATATGCTTCCTTTCTATTGTAGAGGAATATGGAAAGAAAACAAAATTTTTTGAAGTTCTGACTTGCAAAAAAAAGAGTGATTGATTATCATAATAATTGTGTTAGCACTCATTGATATAGAGTGCTAATAAATATCAACAATTATTTAATTATTAGGAGGTTGTTTCACTTGTTAAGACCACTAGGAGATCGTATTGTAATTGAACTAATCGAGGTAGAAGAAAAATCTGCATTCGGTATTGTACTACCTGACTCTGCAAAAGAAAAACCACAAGAAGGTAAAGTAGTAGCAGTTGGGACAGGTCGTGTATTAGAGAACGGGCAACGTGTAGAGCTTGACGTTAAAGTTGACGACCGCATTATTTTCTCTAAATACGCTGGCACAGAAGTTAAATTTGAAGGTAATGAATACCTAATTTTACGCGAAAGCGATATTCTTGCAATTATTGAATAAGAACTTTAAAGGCACCTTACGTAAGGTGAATACTTATTGTTTGCATAACAAATGTGACAATAAGGTGAAATTGATATAAATATATTGAAGAAGCTTAACGAATATTCCATTTCAGGAGGGTAAATTCTCATGGCAAAAGATATTAAATTCTCAGAAGACGCTCGTTCATTAATGTTACAAGGTGTAGATAAATTAGCAAATGCAGTAAAAGTAACATTAGGACCAAAAGGACGTAATGTTGTTTTAGAAAAAAAATTCGGTTCACCACTTATTACAAATGATGGTGTGACAATCGCTAAAGAAATCGAACTAGAAAACCCATACGAAAACATGGGAGCAAAATTAGTAGCAGAAGTTGCTTCTAAGACAAACGAAATCGCTGGTGATGGTACAACTACAGCAACAGTATTAGCTCAAGCAATTATTCGTGAAGGCTTGAAAAACGTTACAGCTGGCGCAAATCCAGTAGGTATCCGTAAAGGTATCGATAAAGCAGTTGCTGCAGCACTTACTGAATTACACGCTATTTCTCGCCCAGTAAGCAATAAGGAAGAAATTGCACAAGTTGCTGCTATTTCTGCTGCAGATGATGAAGTTGGACAACTAATCGCTGAAGCAATGGAACGCGTTGGTAACGATGGAGTTATTACAATTGAAGAATCAAAAGGCTTCACAACAGAGTTAGATGTAGTTGAGGGTATGCAGTTTGATCGTGGTTATGCTTCTCACTACATGGTAACTGACACAGATAAAATGGAAGCGGTTCTTGATAACCCATACATTTTAATTACTGATAAAAAAATTACAAACATTCAAGAAGTATTACCATTATTAGAGCAAGTGGTGCAACAAGGTCGTCCACTTTTAATGATTGCTGAAGATGTAGAAGGTGAAGCTCTTGCAACACTTGTTGTGAACAAACTTCGTGGTACATTTAATGCTGTAGCAGTAAAAGCACCAGGTTTCGGTGATCGACGTAAAGCAATGCTTGAAGATATTGCTATCCTGACAGGTGGACAAGTGATTACAGAAGAATTAGGCTTAGACCTAAAATCAGCTGATATTTCTGCACTTGGTCGTGCAGCAAAAGTTGTTGTAACAAAAGACAACACAACAATCGTTGAAGGTGTAGGCGGAGCAGACGCAATTGAATCACGCATTGGTCAAATTCGTGCACAACTTGCTGAAACTACTTCAGAGTTCGATAAAGAAAAATTACAAGAACGTCTTGCAAAATTAGCAGGCGGTGTAGCAGTTATCAAAGTTGGTGCTGCAACAGAAACAGAGCTGAAAGAGCGTAAACTTCGTATTGAGGATGCTTTAAACTCAACTCGTGCGGCTGTTGAAGAAGGTATCGTATCAGGTGGTGGTACTGCTCTTCTAAACGTCTATGCAGCAGTAGAAAAAGCGGCTGAAGCAGTAGAAGGCGACGTATCTACAGGTGTGAAAATCGTTCTACGTGCTTTAGAAGAACCAGTTCGTCAAATTGCTAATAATGCTGGTCTTGAAGGCTCAATTATCGTAGATCGTCTAAAACGTGAAGAAGTTGGCATTGGTTTCAATGCAGCAACTGGCGAATGGGTAAACATGATGGAAGCAGGCGTAGTAGACCCAGCAAAAGTAACTCGCTCAGCTTTACAAAACGCAGCATCAGTTGCAGCCCTATTCTTAACAACAGAAGCGGTTGTAGCAGATATCCCTGAAGCAGCACCAGTAATGCCAGATATGAGCGGCATGGGCGGTATGCCAGGAATGATGTAAGATTTAGTTAGCCTATAAGCACAATCTTTTAAGTAATATGACCACTTTCCATAGTTTTATGGAAAGTGGTTTTTTATTTTGATTTTTTATTAGAACTGAGTTTAAATAAAAATCCCTAAATTTTCTTCGCTATATAATATCCGGAATTTACAATGAGCTGTTTTAATTTCTATCGGAACAATAATTTTAGCGAATTAAAACCCGCCAGTAGTGGAATATTTATCTACTGAATGTATGCATAATTTATAATTAAAAATTTTCCTGTTGTTTTTCAATGGATTATCACTTACAATACAAAATGAAAATGATAATCGTTATCATTAACTAAAAGTTTAATAGATAGAGGTGAAATTTTGGATAGACAGGAAGCTAACAGAATAGGAATGGGCAATATTTATTATGTTATTATCTTGCTTTTAATAGTCTCTATTTTAATATCTGCCATTTTTTCTGTATCAATAGGACAAGTCAGCATTCCTTTCAAGCAATCGATGGATATTTTGCTACATACTATATCCAATGGAAAACTTGGAACACTTGATAGTGTGGAAAGTGAATCCTATTTGAATATTATTCTACAGGTCAGAATGCCGCGTGTGGTTTTTGCCTTATTGATTGGTGTCGGTCTTGCATTGTGTGGGGCTGTCATGCAGGCAGTTGTCCAAAACCCGCTTGCTGATCCATACATACTTGGTATTTCTTCAGGAGCGTCATTAGGTGCAACCTTTGCTATTCTAGTTGGTTTTGGGAGTAGTGCATTGTTAGCACAATTTGGAGTAGCCTTTGGTGCATTTGCAGGGGCGATGATTACCTCTATGGCAGTGCTTATCTTATCCAGCATTGGAGGTAAAGCAACCTCAGTAAAATTGGTTTTATCAGGGGTTGTTATCGGTGCATTATGTAGTTCGTTTTCAAGCCTTATCATCTTTTTTGCCAATAATGCAGAGGGCATTAAAACTGTTACGTTCTGGTCTATGGGGAGTTTATCATCTGCCAGCTGGGACAAAACACCAATTTTAACAATCGTGATTGTACTAGGAGCTGCATTATTCCTTTTCCAACATCGTGTGCTAAACACAATGCTACTTGGAGATGAATCAGCTATCACCTTAGGGATCAATTTAAGTGCTTATCGTAAATTATATATGATTCTTACCTCGCTTATTACAGGAACGATGGTCGCTTATGCAGGTATGATCGGTTTTGTTGGTTTAATTATTCCTCATATCACAAGAGGTATTTTCGGTGCAGATCACAAACGATTAATGTTAGGAACATTGCTCTTAGGAGGCCTTTTCATGATTTGGGCTGATATTCTGTCTAGAACATTAATCCAAAATGTGGAATTACCGATTGGTATTATTACTTCTGTCATTGGGTCACCATTATTTATCTATATGATTGTAAAAAAAGGTTACAACTTCGGAGGGTAGAACAATGGAATTAGTAGCAAAGGAAATAGAAGTAAAAATCGGCAAAAAGGAAATCGTAAAAAACGTATCCATTCATGTGAATAAGCAACAATTTGTGGGCTTAATCGGACCAAACGGATGCGGAAAATCAACTTTACTGAAAAGCATTTATAAAAGCCTAGTACCTCAAAAAGGGATGGTCTTCTTAGATGATTTAGATGTTTTAAAAAGCGCCGAAAAAAAGATTTCTCAACACTTAGGTGTAGTTGGACAATTCAATGAAATGCACTTTGATTTAACGGTACAACAAATGGTGATGTTAGGTAGAACACCTCATAAAAAAATGCTAGAGTCAGATAACCAAAAGGATTTTGACATCGTAGAAGAGGCATTGACAAGAACGAACTTACAATCTTATAGAGAGCGCAGTTTTCTTTCACTATCTGGTGGTGAAAAGCAAAGGGTTATTTTAGCTAGAACGATTGCCCAGCAGCCTAAATTTATGATTTTGGATGAACCAACAAATCATTTAGATATTCGTTATCAAATTGAAATACTATCCTGTGTAAAAAGTTTAAACATCGGTGTTTTAGCAGCTCTTCATGATCTAGAAATGGCAGCACATTACTGTGATTATCTTTATGCAGTAAAAGATGGTGAAATCTATGCACATGGTACACCCCAAGAAGTTTTAACACCAGAAACAATAGAAGCTTTATATCATATCAAATGTCAAACGTTTACTAATCCAGTGACGAATGGATTAGGCTTTGCATATGGACTGTAGGAGGAAAAACATGAAGAAAAAATTATTATTAGGAATTGGTTTAGCAGCTTTATTAACATTAACAGCCTGCGGTAACACATCAAAAGATACATCTAAGGAAACACAAACAAAAGAGCATTATCCACTGACAATTGAGAACTTTTCAAAGGCTGAAGGTGGATCAACATGGGAAAAGAAAGATCAAGTATTTGATAAAGCACCAGAAAGAATTATGGCAAATACACGCCCAGCTGCAGAATTATTATTACATTTAGGATTAAGCGATAAAATCGTTGGTGTTGGTGCAAACTTTGGTGCAGTTGATAAAGCTGTTGAAGAAGAGTATGCAAAGCTAAATATTTTAAGTGATGAATATGTTGGGAAAGAGGTTACATTAGGTACTGATCCTGATTTAGTATTTGGTCGTGGTGGCTTATTTGATAATGCTGAATGGGGAGTAGGGACAGTAGATTCGCTTAATGAAATGGGTGTAAAAACATATGTTTTAGAGTCATCCGTAACAGGCGGCACGTATGATTCTATTTATAAAGATATAAAGAATATTGGTGAAATTTTTAATGTTCAAGACAAAGCAGATAGCTTTATTAAAGAATTAAAAGGTCGACAACAAGATATTTCCTCAAAATTAGAAAGTATAAAAGAAGAAAAAACATTTGCCTATTTGCATACAAATGATCCAAAAGAGCTTTTTGTTTATCCAGCACACGATGAAACATTCTTTAATGATGCATTCAAAATGGTTAAATTAGATAATATTTTTAAAGATGAAACAGGCGATGTAAGTGTTGAAACATTAATTGCAGCAGATCCAGATGTATTAATTCTTCCTAACTGGGACGGTTCTGATTTGACAAAAGTACGTGAAGAAATTTATGCGAATCCTAAACTATCAAGCATGAAGGCTATTAAAAATAAACAAATGTATATTGTAGATTACAATTACATGTTTGGCTATGGCTATAACACAATTGATGGAATGGAAGCATTAGCAAAAGAAATGTACCCAGACTTATTTAAATAAAACAAAAAGTGCTGTCCTAGCGGGTCGAATAAATGACACGTTAGGGCAGCGTTTTCTTAATACGGAGGAATAATTATTGTTATGGCTGTAGAAGCTGCTCTTTATTTAATATTGTGGTTATTAACTTAGAATTTTCATTGTTCCCGCAGACGGATACAGGATGCTGCGGATCGAGATAGAGTAATTGGGTAAAAAGGTCTTTCCTTGTTTTTTTTATGTTGGTGGTATCAAGCAAATATGGCGATAGGATTGGCAATAAGCCTGTTTTAAAAAGAGCCTCTTTTAAAGTCCAAAACTCATAAAAAACATGTAAAGGCTGATGAGAGACCAATTGACGCTCTGTCTCAGAAAGCGCATATATCATCATATCTTCACTCACTGGCTTTATTTCTTCAACATCAATGCCGACTCGTCCGATAGTGGTGACTGCTAACACTATCCAATCCCCAGAATGAGAGAGATTAAAATCTCCCTGCCAATGAGGGTGTCCTGCAATATAAGGGCGCCCAAATTCATTATGAGCTAGTTGTAACAGAACGTCATCTATATAGGGAAGGAGTGCCCATCTAATAAGAGTGCTACCTAGCAACGCTCTTTGCTGATCTTGCCAGCGCTTGTATTGCTGAACTTTTCTTTGCACCTCAAAAGGGAGTACTTTAAGGAAAGCATCCCGTTCTGGTGGTGCTAACTGTACTCCTAGAGGAAGTGCAAATAACTGTATAGTTTGTTTTATCATCTTATATTGACTTGTTTTGGCTCAGGAAAGTAGCCTGTATCAATGCCATATTGAATCATTCTGTAAATAAAGGCTTTATTTGGTGCCGCACATTCAATCTTGGTATGAGCTAAAAATTCTATCGTTTTTTTGCAATTGAAGATAAATGGGGAGTCACTTGCTCCATCACCTTCAAGCTGCGCAATGGCTAACGATAAATATTCCTGTACATCTTTTGAATGATCACCATTTAATAGCCAATCTGTATACTCTTGTGTTGACACAATTGTTAGGTCATAACCAATTTCCTTAAGCATATCGATTAATTCTAAATAAGTAAGCGATACAGGGTTACATAAATGGAAGACATGGCCGTTGGTTGCTGGCTGGCTTGCCAAAGAAACAAGTGCCTGACTAGCATAATTGATTGGTGTGAAGTCAACATGCCATTGTGCGGTAGGTGTTTTACCTAAATAAAGCATTGATTTAATCATACGGTAAAAGGCATTGTCATCGATATTACGTTGGAATTTACCTGTTTCAGAATGACAGCTTAAATTTCCTACACGATAAATGGAGACAGGGATTGCATCCTGTACAGCGTTTCGAACAAGGTTTTCTGCTTCTAGCTTACTTTGAGTATAAACATTATCAAGCTTAACATTGTAATTGAAGTTACCTTTTGCTTCATTTGGTCCCCATTGTATGGCGGCTAGCTCCTCTGGAATGCCAATTGTCGATACATAATGGAAATGCACACCTGGTTTCTGTTTGGCTATTTCAAGCAAGTAGCGAGTTCCATTCACATTGACATTATTAAAATGATCAGCTGCACCAAAATGACGTACATCTGCACCACAATGAATGATAGCATTAATTTCTTTCATAATGATTTTTTCATCTTTATCAGATAAGTGTAGTCGTTGCTTCCCTAAGTCACCTTGGATAACAGTAATACGATCTTTCATCTGCTGAGCAATAGTATTGCCAAAATAAAATTGCATACTCTCTCTTAGTTTATCTTCAATCGTAGTTTGGGTGCTTGGTCGAATAAGGCAATATATGTGCGCAGTTGTTGTAGCTAATAGCTCATATAATACATGACTACCTAAATAACCTGTAGCACCTGTTAGTAATACCGATGTCATTGGCAAGGGCTTCACATTTTGGGAGACTTTTAGAGGACTAGGCTCCATTAAGTCCTTGAATACAATGCTTTTAGCTGGCTCGTCTTGATCTTCAATGGCTTCTGGTTGATAATGACGAATATAATGATCCAGTTCAGCAATTGTTTGATATTGGAAGAAATCCTGAATCTTTAAGAATGGTATATGTTTTTTCACTTGTACAAGAATCTCGAGCACTTTTAGCGAATGCCCTCCGATATGAAAGAAGTTATCGTGAATGCCAATTGGCTCAATACCGAGTACAAATTCCCATGCAGCAGCAAGCATACGCTGTGTATCATTTTCTGGGGCAATATATGTAATACTGCGTGATAAAGTTAATTCCAATGAAGCTAAGTGTTTTCGGTCAATTTTTCCTGTAGGGGATAATGGCATTTCTTGCAATTCAATAAATTGCTCTGGCACCATATAATCTGGTAAAAGATTTGCTAAGTAGTCCCTTAAAAGATTCTCCTCAAGCTGCATCCCACTTGCCACCGTATAGTAGGCAAATAAATGATTATTCCCATCAGCCATTTTTTTTGCAATGATCACAGCTTCCTGAATGCTCGTATGATTGCTCAATACGGTTTCGATTTCTCCAAGTTCAATACGGAAGCCTCTTACTTTAATTTGAGAGTCTTTACGTCCAACAAATTCAATGACACCAGTTGGCAATAGTCGAACTAAATCACCTGTTCGATACATTTTTTGATCTGGCTTTAATAGATGAGGTACAAATACTTCAGCTGTTTTTTCAGGCTGATATAAATAACCTGCTGCTAAACCAGCACCAGCAATACATAATTCTCCGATTACATTAACGGGACATAGCTGATCGTCCGTATTAATAACGTACATTTCATAATTGGCGATTGGTCTACCAATAGGGATACTAGATTGCATGTCTGTTATCTGACTTTTCACCTTAAAATAGGAGGACAATACTGTACATTCAGTTGGTCCATACACATTAATAATTTCTGTAGAGAGTCCAAATTTGTCTTGCCATTTTTGAACAATGGCAGGCAATAGGGCTTCACCACCTACAGATAAATAATTTAATGTCGAAAGCTTTTTTCTATAGCTTACTGGTAAATGTGTAGCTAGCTGTGTAAAGAAAGCATTTGGAACAGTAGCGGTCGTTACTTGCTCACGGTCGATCATATCAGCAAATGCCTCAATGGACAAACGCTCTATACTTGTAAGCATATGAAGTCTTGCACCTGAAAATAAAGCAGTAAAGGTTTCTGTTATAGAAGGGTCAAAACTAAAAGAAATAAACTGGGAATAAACATCTTCTTTAGTTGAATGGTAGATTCGTTGATTATCTGTTATTAAATTAATGACAGCCTCATGCTTAAGCATGACGCCTTTTGGCTTACCTGTTGAACCAGATGTATAAATAATATAGGCTAAATCGGATGGAAGAAGTTCACATTGGATATTTTCCTGTGAATATCCTTGCTCCATTTGGTTGATTGTGAACACTGTGCGTGTTTGGGAATCATTATGTATAAAATCATTCAGTAGAGCTGTATGTTCGTTTTTCGTTATGATAAATGGAGCACCTGTATCGTTTAATAGGTACTGACAACGTTCTTTTGGATAGCTCGGATCAATGGGAACATAAACTCCACCAGCTTTCAGGATACCTAACAAACTAATGACGGTTTCTTTACTGCGTTCCATAACTATCGCTACATAGTTTCCTTTTTGTAGACCGTTGGCAACTAACATATGAGCAACTTGGTTGGATTGTTCATTTAGCTGACGGTAGGTAAGTTTTCCACCTCCATAGGATAATGCGATTCGTTCCGCAAATTTTTGTGCTGCCTGATAAAATACGTCAGGTATTGTGGTGTTTTGATCGTAGTCAGCTATTGTACGGTTTAACGTTTGATATGCGAGTAAGTCTTCTCTGTTTAATAATTGTGTACTATTGGATTGAAGTGTTTGTTGGTCAAAAGAAAGCGTATTATTCTGTGATGGGTGTACATCAAATTCTTTTTTATGATTCAATTATGACAACTCCTATTTTAGAAAAGGGCCGACACCTATGAAGGAGCGATTATCGTCATTAGGTCCACAGTAATGAATCGATCTGTGAGAAACTAACGGACATAACTCTCCTTAATAAGGGCAGCCCTTTCATTTTTTATTTCACTACAAAGGTATTAACAACATTCATTAATTCATCAGATAGCTCGGATAATACTTGAGCTTCTTCAGAAACTCGTTGTACTGTATTCAATTGAGAGGCAGAAGTTGCTGCTACTGCTCTTGTATTGTCCTTTGAATTGACTGAAAAGTCTTCCATATCTTTTACGGCAGATGTTACTTCTTCCATACCAGCTGCCATTTCTTCAATTGTTGCAGAAAGCTCTTGAATTTGCCCTGTCACATGGTGAATGGAAGTTAAAATCTGGCTAAATGATTTTTCTGAATCATTGATCATGACAATACCATGATCTACTTCTTCTACAGCGTGAACCATGATATTTACAGATTCGTTTGTATCGTGCTGGATATGCGAAATAAGTGTAGAAATTTCTCTTGCAGATGCCTCAGATTGCTCTGCAAGTTTACGTACCTCATCAGCAACCACTGCAAAGCCACTACCAGCCTCCCCAGCACGTGCAGCTTCGATAGCTGCATTTAATGCAAGTAAATTGGTTTGTGAAGCAATCCCTGTGATGATTCCTACGATTTCTTCTATTTTATTGGAATGATCGCCAAGTAATTTAACAGAAGCTGCAGATTGATTAACAGCTTTGCTAATAGCATTCATTTGTGCAACAGATTTATTTGTCGATTCATTCCCTCTTTCAGCTTCCTCTGATGCTAAAATCGAGGATTCTGAAATTTGATTGGACGTCATAGCAATACGTTGAATACCAATATTCATTTCTTCAATGGTAATTGTACTTTCTTTTGCCTTTTGTACTTGAAGATCAGCGCCACTTGCAATCTCCTGCATAGAAGATGCTACATTATTATATGAATCGGAAGCTTCTTGCATATTTACAGATAAAACATTGGCTGTGTTTGAAACACGCTCAGAAACATTCGTTGTACTCTTAATAACATTTTTTAAGTTATCAATCATAGAATTAAAATTTTGTGTGAGCGTTCCTACTTCGTCTGTTGAAGTAACTGGTAATGGTTCAAGCTCTAAATTACCTTCTGCGACTTTTTTAGATTGTAAAGAAAGTTGTTGAATCGGTGTTAATTTTTTTCTTAAAAGAGTGTAAACAGCAATGGATGAACCAATTAAGAATATAACCGTTACTAATAACGTCCATAGGGCTTCAGACATCGCTTTTCCTGTTACCATTGATACGTCATAGTCAATGGCATAAGCAGCCAGCATGTCCCCATTCTCATCCAAGATTGGTGTAAGGCCTGTTTTATAGCTACCATATTCATCGCTATAAATATCTGTTGCTGTTGCTTTTTTTGTATCAAAAACTTCTTTAATTCTTGCTAGGAAATCTGGAGATAAACCCATTGCAATCATATCTTGGTTATACTCTGCCCCTAGTTCAAGTATACTAGATGATAGAACAGGTGCATTAATATTTTCACCGTTAACTGTAATTAAAAATAGATTGGTAATGCTATCTGAATTATCATTGATTGCATCCATTTCACTAGTTAATCGTAGAGCATCGGGATTACTATTTGTAGGATTCTCTAATATCGATTTTAGTGTAGTAATATCAATGGTTTTGGCTAGGATCATGCCTTTGTCAGAAAGAGATTGATTCATGTCTGTTAAATTACTATTTCTTACTATATAATAAGAAAGACCTAAAGTAACTAATCCAAATAATAATAAAATACTCACTACTATTGCAGTTAATTTCTTACTAATAGACATTTGCTGCTTCTTGCGTGTTTTCATGCTTTTCCTCCTAATATGATATAGCGAATATTTCAAGCTAAGGACTATAAATGGATAATTCAGTCAATGTACTACACATTGAAGATGTTGATGTTATTCGTAGAAGTCCAGATGCGTGTAAACTATTTATAAATGCAAAATAATCTATTTATCCCCTATCATTTAACTACTATACTGCCAAAAAAATTGATTCACAACCCAGAAAACTTACTATTTCAAGTCATGATCTCTATGAATAATAGTTAATATATAGTTTTTTAGTCTATGTATTTTTATTGTTAGGTTAAATTTTTACAAAAAGCTATACATTTCCTAGTATAAAAAAGAAGTATGCTCATATCTAACTTATTTTCAGTTGATTAAAAATTTGGCTGAAATACCAATTTTCAATTCCTTGTTAGGGCTTTTTACTTATTTTGTCATGTCTTATGTGTAAAGAAATTTGGTTATTTTTGTTATGGGAATAAAATGAAAAGAGGTTATTTCTTTATTCTTAAATAAAGAAATAACCTTTTCTAGTTGTTGCTATGGCCGTGGATTACCAAATATACCCGGTAAAATATTAGGGAGTCCTGGTATTAATGGTGGTGGGAAACCAGGATATTGCCCCCCTGGACGTGGCGGATAAGGTTGGGGCGGATAGGGCTGTGGTGGGTATGGACGTGGCGGATAAGGTTGCGGTGGATAAGGCTGTGGTGGGTATGGACGCGGTGGATAAGGTTGAGGCGGATATGGTGGATATGGTGGTGGGTATGGCGGCGGATAGGAACTACCAGGAGGTGTTCCTGTACCTGCAGCAGTGATTTGACTAACATCCACAGTCACAATTTGACCATTATCTAACTGAATTTCAGCAGTTCTTCCTCCAGTTCCAAATGTCCGAATTAATGTACCTGAATAAGTACCAGTAGGGAGTGTTACCCATATTTTCATACCTGGGCGAAATTGACTGTTAAAATCTTCAGGGGCTAATCTAGGATAAACCAATGAAACACACCTTTCTTCATTTTTTCTAACATATGCCTATTGCGATTTTTGTCATAGGCTATAGGCTATGGATGCTTAAGTTCTAATTTGTTATAAAATAAAACAAATTTCATTATAATAAGGGAAAAAGCTAAAAGGATGTTTAGCACATGGCAATTATTAAGATAAAAAAAATAAACATACAAAATTTACGAAATGTACGACAGGGTGAAATTGTACTCGCAGTAAATTTTGAGACATTTCTACAAGCGAATGTTGTTGGCCTATATGGACAAAATGGCTCTGGAAAGACAACCATTGTAGATGCATTTAGTTTATTGAAGACACTTCTATCAGGATGGCTTGCTGAAGTGAAGTTGCCCTCTCAAAAGAAGCGACTTATATTAGCAGGCGAGCAAACAGCTAGCATGGATGTAGAATTTCTAGTTCAGAATCAATTCGGTACATTTTTTGTGAATTACTATGTGGAACTACAGGAGGATCAGTATCGACTATATACTACGTTGGAGCGCCTTACCTATCGAGAAAACACGAAAGGGAAGCGATCAAAGGTTTTAGTGGCTGTGACGGAGAGGGATGTACAAATCCGTCAATCGAAACTGGATGATTTGAGTGAACAAGCGCGAATTCAATTACTGGTTATTCAACAGCTAGCAAGAAAACAAAATATGTCATTTCTATTCCATAAAGATATAAAGCCATTATTAAAGGAACGACTTTCTGAGTTAGAAATGCAGTTGCTACAAAATATTGCCGTCGATTTTAGTCGGGACTTACATGTTGTTAATAATCAAAATATTGCCCCACTATTTGAAGAACGAATGATGCCATTCAGTATTCATTTAGAGAAAACAAGAGGCCTTATTCCCTATGATTTAAATGGACCAGCTTTATTACCAGAGGATGCATTCTATGCTCTATGTGAAGTTATTGAACAAAGTAATCAAGTGCTCTCAGCAATTATTCCTGGTTTGACGATTAAAATTAATATCATTACAAAGCAAATGATGGACAATGGTGAGCAGGGAATTCGTTTTGAATTTTTGTCTCAGCGTGGGGAGCGGGAATTACCGCTACGAACAGAGTCAGAGGGAATTTTAAAGATCATTTCGATTCTTAGTGTATTAATTGCTGTATACAATAATCCGAATGCATGTGTAGTGATTGATGAATTAGACTCAGGTGTATTTGAATATTTGTTGGGCGAGTTGTTAACAGTGATAGATGAGGATGGAAAAGGGCAACTTATTTTTACATCCCATAATCTACGTGTGTTAGAGGTGCTAGCTATTAAAAATTTATGGTTTACGACAACAAATGAACATCACCGTTATATGCAGCTAAAAGGTATTAAAGAAGTGAATAACGCTAGAGATGTCTATTTACGTGCTATCCAACTTGGTGGACAGGACGAAGAGATATATAAGGAAACCAAAACATTTAAAATAAAGCGTGCTTTTCGTAAAGCGGGTGTTCAACATGACTAAAAAAGTACTTTTAATTATTGTGGAAGGGCAGACAGAGCAAATTATTTTAGAGGATTATTTAGATACTCATTTTGCGAATTCGACGATACGCTTTGATGTGCAACGTGAAGATATTTTAACAAAGTGGGATGCACACAAACGGATCCCCAATATTAAAAACAGTGTTGTACGAGTGATTCAAAGCTATCTTCAAAAATATAAATTTTTAGCCAATGATTTAACTGCTGTTGTTCACATTACAGATGCAGATGGATGCTTTATCGCACCAGAATGCGTCAAGATAGATGAGACTATCGAGCAAAACTTATTTTATACAGAGGATGCTATTTTAGTGAAGTCAGATAAACGTAAACAACAAATAGAACAACGTAATGATATGAAGGCTAAGAATGCTAGAATTTTGATTGCCAACGACCACTTTAGCATTAACCGTATGAAAGTACCTTATCAATTATTTTATTTTTCTACGAATTTAGAGCATGTCTTATGGAATGAGCGCAATGAAATCCCTACAGAAAAAATGCAAAAAGCAGATGAATTTATGGACAATCTGTCAGGCACGATTGAGGAATACCTAAGCGCATACCTACCGGTCAGTTCAGAGTTGCCTTATAGGGAAAAGATAAAGAAAAGTTGGTCATTTTTAATGGAGGATTGTCATTCATTGCAACGAGGCACGAATGTACCGCTATTATTTGAAATGATTAAAACAGATGTACAGTAAAAAACAGGCGACGAAATACGTCACCTGTTTTTATCTAGTGTTAAATTAGCGCATTTGCTCATAGCTTCGAATATGAGTTAATATGGCAGGGTCTTTAATTTTTGTATCTTCACTTAATAATAAAAGCTTGGACATGATCTCAGCAGTACGCGGATCATCATCCACCATCGGCAAGAAAATTCGTCCACGATGCTGAGAAGGTACAGCAAGAATCGGGATCATGGAACCGCCTATTTGATGCACCACACCACTTCCTAAATGTAAGGAGTAACTTGCTAGCTTACCTTCTATGAGAGCATGGTGCTTTTTCACTTCCACATTGTTTAGCTTCAATAATTTAGCCAATTCTTCTACGATAATACTGCGCATTTCAACAGTAGAATGACTTGCCTCAGGGTCTACACCACCAACATGAGCTACACTGACAACAAGATCAATATCTCGCATAACCTCAGAGAATATCGCAGCTGGAATATTATCTAAAACGATATTTTTGCCTGTGAGTCGATCATAGAAGTAAACACCTTCGATTGCAGGTGCTTCAATTTCTGCTGGCGTAAACCAATCTGCCTGTGCATACAAGGATGCCACAATATTTTGCTTATAATATACTTTACGTGGTCCTGTTTCATAGCTGATTTGCCAGCCACGTGTTTTCAACAAGGCTACTGTTTGTGAAGGATTTACTTGATGTCCTGCATAGCGCAATGATTGTTTCTGTGCTTTTTCATCAGCATTGATGAGATATAACTCACGGAACACTTGCTTAAATGGCTGT
Organism: Lysinibacillus sp. A4; assembly: GCF_024919535.1. NCBI lineage: Bacteria > Bacillati > Bacillota > Bacilli > Caryophanales > Bacillaceae > Lysinibacillus > Lysinibacillus sp. A4. The sequence goes on from NZ_JANWTB010000016.1 coordinate 26,036, forward strand.
TGTATTTTGTGCTCGAACATATAGGATTGCCACTGTCTCCATTGACCACTTTCTAGAAGATGGTAAGGATGAGCAATCTTTATAGAGGACGAAGGAGCAAGGTCCACAATGTCAGCCGATAGAAGCTGTAAGCCTTGTGGTGTAAGCATTCCAACGTAATCATCGCTGATAAATATTAGTTTTTGTAAAAGTGGAGCTAGGATCGGATGGGCCAATAAATGAATGAGCTCCTCGATCGAAAATACAGTTTCTAATTCCATTGCTTGCTCAAGAGCTGGGCGTGCTCGTTTATATTGTTCTTGTAAGTCTTTTCGGGCTTCCTGCAAGATTACAATATCAGCATGCTTTTTTAATGCAGCAGGAACGTTCTTTAGGCGTTTACCATCTTTTTCAACAATAATAGCTACAGAGGCATCATCCTCTATTTGTAGATGGGCTGTAATTTGTTCGATTTGTTGTGCTTTAAATAAATGCTTCATATCGTTAAAGGCAGATAACTCCATACGCCATGTGAAGCGAGTGGCTTCTCCATCCCCTGCATTGCGCGCTAAATTTTCTAGAGCGATACTTGCTGCTCGAGCCTCACTTGCGCGGCGTTGAGCACCAAATTGCTTACTTTCCTTCAAAAACTGTTGAATAAATTGATAGCGTGTCAGGGCGTCTTTGTCATCTGATTTTATTAAAGGGATAAGACCAAGTGCGCGCAGTTTATCTTTATTGCGTTTATCTTTAATTTCTTGCATTAACGGTTTTGGACTGAGCTTACCGATAGCTGTATCGGCATAAAGCTGTGCCCGACGATGGTTCGCTCCTTCTGAGGCATACTTTGCAGCATCATAGACAATTTTGAAATTTTTAGCCCCAAGTGTTTGATAGGCGCTTTGGAACCAAGCTAAATCGAATGCACCATCACGGAAATCCTCAGCAGTGATGCTAGAGAAAAGGGCAATTTGATCTTTGGCATAGTCGGACAATGAATCTGTTGTGTGAGCAATAAAATACCAGGCTGATTCTTTTAATCCATTCCAGCCAATTACTTCACTGACAAGGTCTATCCAATGCTGGTTATACATCATAGCTTCAATTAAACGTTCTTTAGAAATGTCTGTTTTCTGCCATGCTTCTTTTAATTGCTGCGCTGTTTCTTCTTTTTTGGGGTAACAGTTAGTTAGCAATCGGGAGAATACATCCTTTTTCGTTTCTGCCTGCCAAATATATCCTCGCGCAAGCTTTTCTCCGTCAAGTGCCTGTAGAATCTGTAAGAAATAATCAATACCCTCAAAATAAGAAATGCTACTAGCAAGCTTTGTAACAGCAGTAGGCGTATCACCACGTTTTAGCTCTATGGCTAAAATTCGTTCAATTGCTTGTTCACGAATAGTAAAGAAATCGGTTAAATCTTCAAATGACTGTTGATAGCGTTCTTGTAATTTAGTTGGCTCGTTAAATATTTCTGAAGCGAGCGTATTGGTAAAGATGGCCTCAAATAAGTGATCTTGCGTAAATAAACCAACCTTCATTGCGTCTAAATATTGGAATAAAGATAAATTGTAGACGTTTGGCTTATAGCTTTCATTTTTCATACGCTTTGTTAGCTCTTCATTGATAGCTAGCATTTTTACATATTCACCATAGGTTGCGTAATCAGACCAGCATCGATCAACAAATGTCTCAATGACATCTAAATCGATAATGGTAGAAGTGGAACGATAGTAATAATAACCCTTCTCTCGAACATCAAGTTGCCACTGATCAGCAGGGATTTGTTTGAATAGCTGTAATATTATGCCCACTGCCTGTTCGAAGCGATTAAATTCGGGTGCATGCTTTTGTAGTAATGAAAGTGCTTCCTGATGTAGCACTGTATCACCTGAGATTTTGTCGATGTCTTGGGATAGCACTGAGAAAATCTGTTGAATTGTATCGTCATATTTCAAGGAATTAAATTGCGCAACACGTACCTTTAAATCTTTGTATTGGAAGAACGGTTTAATTAGTGTATGAGCTGCTTCGGAAAGATCATGAGCAGAGGGGTATTCTGATAGACTATGATAAAAATTAAAATAGGCTAAGTCCTCATTACTAAATAATGCTGTCTTCATCCATTGAATAATTTCTTCGGGGATAGGATAAGCATCAAGACTAGCATGTCGTTGATTATCCGATTTAGTTGCCATTACACTATATCTTTGTCCTAATGTAGTGCTAATGGGTGTGTCATTCCATTGGTATGTTTCATATTCTAGTTCAGCATGTTTATCTAAAAGTTGAATAAGCTGCTCTAGCTTAGATAATAACTTATCAACATCATATTGAAAGAATTTTTCAAAAGGTGTAGGTGCCTGTACATAAAGTGGAGCAAGCTGTTGCCAAGGCTCTACATCATTCATTTGAATGGCTCCATCCGAAATACAGCCGTATTGAATAGGGGGATGTGGCGTATACAAGCCAAAGCCATTACTCTCGTTATACTCAGGGACATCCCTTGTAATTAATTGCTCTAACAACACTTGCTCGTTTTTAGTTACTTTTGGTAATAAGGAGCATAAAGCTGTAATTTGCTCGCTTGCTAAGCTGTATTCCTTAGAGGCTTCTAATAGTAACTCAAGCCCTCCAAGTCTCTTTAACTGCTTACTATCTTTTATCAGCCTTTCAGCACTTTGTAATAGATGGTTCTGTGGTTGAACTTTTAAGAGTGAAATAGCCTCTTTACGAAGTGCACCTGATTTATTAGCTAAAAGATCTTCAATTTTTGCTATTTCTTCTTCTGTTGGTGTTAGAGCATGTATTTTCTTTAACGCAAGAGAACGATTGATGGAACTGCGATCCCGTAAAGAATTAAATAAAAATTCACGTTGACCTTCTGTGACAGGGTCAAGACAATAAATATTCAGTAGTCCGATTCTACTTGATGGTGAGTAAGAATCAGCATGCTCAATAATCCGTTGGAATAATGCCTCGTCTTGTATATGGTGCGCTAAAATAATTTGTGTTGAAATTAAATCTTCTAATGACAAATGGACATGGACAAAGGATAGAGGTTTGCCTGTAATGATAAGTCCATCTTTCGTAATTTCATTCTTTGCCCACTCAAGCTGTTCAAATAAGAGGTATTCAATCCCTTGTAGCTGTGTGTTTTCTTGCATGAAGGTTTGAAGGATTTGCGCCCATTCATTGTCTCTTGCATACTCACTATTAATATGGTGATTAGCATAAAGAAAATTGCCCCATGCAAAGGCAAACAGCTCAATATCTTTTGTTGATAAGATTAAATCCTTCACAAATGGCGCTGTAAAGGAGATTTTCGATAAGTTTTTCAAAAAGGCAAGCGTTGTAAGTTGGATATGCTTGTCACGCTTTAAGAGTTTTGTTACAAGGTCATTTAACTTCGTATAGTCCTTTGTAGCAGTAGCCCATAATGCAACATAAATATCAATTGTACGTTCACTTTTTAACAATTGCTCAACAAAGCTGTCCTCTTCAATTGCGTGGATGGCTAATGTAAGAACTTCCTCTGTTATTTTTTGATTTTCGAAGCTATTATAGCCAAGTCCCATCCAAGTATCGACTGCTCGAATTACAGAGGAGAAGCGTGTTAGGCGATGTTCCTGAATAAGCTTCATCATGTTGAGCTGTGCATCTAGATTGCCATGGTCAATATTTTCTACTATTGCCTGTCGTAAACCTTCTTGTCGTGCAGCTGCTATTAAGAGTTTACCAAGTGCATCATGCATACGACGATTACTTGACTTGAAAATACCTCGAATGAATGGATGACCGAAAAAGCTACTTTGATGCTCATCAAATAAAATACTCTCTACTGCTTCTTCGATGGAAGAGTTTTCTAATGATAGTTCTTCAGCGAGCAACTGTTCAAAAACATTAAAACCCATGACTTTCACATTTTCATTCTTCAAGACATAGGAGCTATAGTTTGGATAAGTGCCATGCTCATATTGGCGATGATTCGTTAATAACTCCTGCAAAGTAATTTCCTCAAATGTCAGCATCTCTTCTATTAACTGTAAACATTGAAAAAGATGGTCTTGTACTGGTTGAGATGAACGAAAGGATCGACGTAAAGCATCTGTTTGAAACATTGTAGCATCAAAATGTAATGCTAGTTTCTTGATCTTGAGTGCACGTTCTTGTGAAGAAAACAAGGTAAGCACTTCAAATAGTGGTCCACTAAATAGCTCTCCAAGTGAGGAATATTGCTGAGCAGCTATAAGTGGTTCAATGTCATAATCTCTATTGTCCATGTATTTTAACAGTGCGGCTGCTAAAGGCTGTATCGCTATAGGTGCAGAATCAGCTAAAGTTTGAAAATGTGTCTTTTGTTCATGTGAAAGTGTCATCAAAAATCCCTCCTACCAAATTCGTCCTGCAAGCATAGTAAGTTTAATAAATGTAAAAACATCATCTTCCTGTATGTTTAATGGTGTAGAAAGAGAATCTAAAGGCTCTTCATTATGAAGGACTAAGAACAGTTCGTCCTGAAAGGCTTGAAGCATTGTGGAAATAGCATGATCCACTGACTGTACAGTATCCCTTTTCTTTTCTCCAAACTGTACTTTGCCATATTGGGCCGCGTCTACTAATTGCTGATCCGTTAAATATAGATGAAGTGGTGTATCTACCATTTTTTCATTAAATTGTTGTACCTGCTGTGTAACAAGCTGAACAAGTAAATCTTGTAACGTGATGACAGGCTCTTCAATTGAAAATGGAAATTTTTCAAGTTTACGAGACTTCTTACCGATTACTTTTTGCTGGTAAAATAAACGCAATCTAACACCTCCTTACAATAATTTCATTATACAAGAGTGAGAACAGTGAAAAGAATAAGGCATATGACGCTAGTTGTGTAAAAAAGTTTGGGAAAAGTGTAACAAAAAGTAGCCTGCTACACTTGATTGGTAGGGTAGAAAGTGGGTGAAAATTTACTGAAGATTATGCGGAAAATAGAACATTTGTACGATTATTGTTGTCAAGATAAGTATCATTTTGCGTTTTTTTATTCTAATAACGGTGAAGAAGCAGAATATATTACTCAGGTAACTTTTTAGACATACGTATTTAAAAGAAAATTCTTTCATGAAATCTCGTAAACGAAGATTATTCTCATTAGTATTAAATAGGTGACATAATACAGCATACTATTCATCCGCTATATATAGTGGTCTACTTTTGTGTAGTTGTTGAAAGACATCTTTTTATCTCTGATTTCATAAGCTTTATAGGTATGATTTTATCAAGCTAGAAGGAGGCAAAATCATTCAAATACACGTTGTACGGGCTGGCGAGTCTTTATGGGGAATTGCACAGGCGTATGGGGCTACGGTTCAGAGCATTATAGATGCCAATCAAATTCCAGAGCCAAATCGTTTAGTTGTGGGGCAAGCTCTTGTAATCCCGATTGTCGGAAGTTTTTATTATGTACAGCCAGGTGATAGCTTATGGTCAATTGGCCAACGTTTCGGTATTAATTATGTAACACTTGCACAAGTAAATGGTATTAATCCCAATCAACCATTAGCAGTTGGAACGAGATTATACATCCCACAGCCACCAAGAACAAGGGCAGAAACATTAGCCTATTTAGAGCCGAGAGGAACATCAGTTAGTGAGGCACTCTTGAATCAAGCGAGGGAAGCGGGTCCTAATTTAACATATTTAGCTTTATTTAGCTATGAGGCTAGGCGTGATGGTACTTTACAGAGGCCACCAAGCCAAGGTGTGACACAAATTGCAAATGATACGGGAGCATCAATGGCAATGGTTATTTCTAATTTGGAGAATTTTAGTTTTAGTGGTGAATTAGCGAGAGATATTTTTCAAAGTACAGCTGTTCAAGATTTACTATTTGATAATATTCTTGCAGAAGCAAAGCGACTTGGGGATGTTAAAGATATCCACTTTGACTTCGAAAATTTGCCAGCAGATCAACGACAAGCCTATAACAATTTTTTAAGAAGAGCTGTTGAAAAATTCCATGCTCAAGGATACACAGTGTCTACGGCATTAGCGCCAAAAACCAGTGATAGTGAGCGAGGGCCATGGACAGCGGCACATGATTATAAGGCACATGGAGAAATCGTGGACTTTGTTTTACTCATGACCTATGAATGGGGATATTCAGCAGGCCCACCAATGGCTGTTTCACCTCTCCCAGAGGTAGAGGCTGTTGTAAAATATGCGATTAGTGAAATACCGGCAAGCAAAATTCTGTTGGGGCAAAATTTATATGGATATGATTGGACGTTACCTTTTGTCCAGGGGGGACCTTTTGCAGAAGCACTTAGTCCTCAGCGAGCCATTGAGATTGCTAAACGTTATAATGCAGCGATTCAGTATGATTGGAGAGCCCAAGCGCCATTTTTTGAATACTATGATGAGCAAGGTAGGGCACATATGGTGTGGTTTGAAGATGCTAGATCTATTCAAGCTAAATTCAATCTTATAAAACAATATAATCTTCGTGGTATTGGGTATTGGAAATTAGGACTACCATTCCCTCAGAATTGGGTGTTAATTGGTGCGAATTTTGATGTGGTAAAGAAATAAGATAATGAAGTATAAGGGACAGATTACCCAATGTATTTTCTTCAAAGAGGAAATAATCTGTAAATTTCATTTCTAATTATGGATAAATATACTATAATTATATTAAATAGTATTTTAGGAGGGATATTTTGGGTAAATTAAAAAAGTTAGGTATTATTTTAACAACTACCGCATTTTCTGTTGGAGTGCTAGCACCCGTTTCACAAGCTTCTGCAAATGTGAAAGAACCTTCGGAGCGTATTGCAATACAGTTAGCTGCTACAGAGACAAAAGTGACAAAAGGTATGCTAATTAACAAGTTACGGGCACTATTCCCTGAAGAGTTCAAATTTGTAGCTGATAATGAATTTAGTTCTGGTGGCGGTCATTTCTTTAGAGAAGATACAACGGTCCGTTATGATTTAAACTTCCATAAAACTGTAAATGGTAAAGATGTCTATGGTGGTTTTACATTTAAAGGTGAAGATTTAGAGTTAGAACATTTCTATTATCAGCCAGCTAATATCGCTGAAGCAGTATATCCTGCAAAATATTCAGAGAATGAAGCCAAAAAAATTGCAGAAGACTTCCTGGGAAAATTTGCGAAAATAGAAAACTATAAACTCCGTGAAGATGGCTTCGGTTATTACAATGACATCAATCGTCCATTATCACAACCAATTACTTACTCATTTGTTTATTCACCAACCTATAATGGAGTGCTTATTGGCGATCAAAGTATCACTATAGATGTTCTTGCTAATGGTCAAATAACAGGAATGTATCGAAATACAGAATCAATTGGTAAAGCAACATTTGATAACTCAAGCCAGAAAAAAAATGAGGAAGAAATTGTTGCACAAGTAAGTGATAACTTAGCGGTTGAACTTCGTTATTACGTTGACTATTTTAGCGATCAACGTAATGTGAAGCTTGTCTATATGCCAGCAACAGGATTTAATGGTGTACATGCTTTAACGGGCCAATGGCAAACAACGAATGGCTTCTCTTCCCAAGTTCCAAAGACGAAAAGCGCTGAGAAAATATCCTCACAGCAATTACCACCAAGAAAAAGTGGTATGACAGTAGCAGAAGTGGAGGAATTTGCTAAAAACTTCTTAAAGGTTGATGAAGATAAGGCGAAGCTCACGATTGATATGGTTGATGAAAGAGAAAATGACAATGGTGAAACAGTTTATACAGTAAATTATACGTATATGTACAATAATGGTGGTTCTGGTACCTCTTTCGAAATGAATAAGGCAACAGGCGAAATCGTGCAGTACCACGATTTAAAGAGAGATTTTACAAACACTGACAAAACAAATACTATTTCTAAGGATGCTGCATTGGCAAAGGCTGTTGAATACTTAAAGCAATGGGCTCCATCCTATTTACATGAGTATTCGATGCCAATTGATGATCCTGTCCATGATGATTATAGTAAAGATTATTACTTCTCCTTCCCACGCATCGTAAACGGGATTGCGGTTGTTGGAGATGAAATAAACGTAGGTATTGGCTCTGATGGGTCATTACGTTCACTGAATGTTAATAAACAAAAGATTAATAATTGGCCTTCTCTTAATCAGGTAATCTCTGCTGATAAAGCAAAAGAAGCATATAGTAAGGCCCTTACATTACAACTACAATATATAAAACAAGCTACTGAAGGTAAACAACATTATGATCTAGTCTATGCTCCAACTTACAACGGTAGCTTAGTTAATCAGATTGATGCAATTACTGGTGAATGGTTGTATGAGGTAGATGACTCAAAAGAAAAACCATCTATTTCACACCCAACAGCAGCCAATGAATTAAATTATCTTTTACATCAAAATGTATTAGAGGTAAAAGATATAGCAAACTTTAATGCTGATGCTGCTGTGACAAAGGGAGAAGCATTAAAGATTCTACTAAAATCTCTAACATATGGCTATTTTGGTAGTGGCGATGGTGAAAAGCAAACCTTCAGCAATATCGATAAAAATCATCCATTATATGGAGTGGTTGAACAAGCTGTAAGAATGGGAATTTTACAGCCAGCAAACCAATTCGCTTTAGATGAATCATTGACTCGTCAAGAGCTAGCGGTATGGGCTGTTAAAGCAATGCAATTGGAGAATGTTGCAAAGTATAAGGATATTTACAAATTAAACTTTGCGGATGCAGCGTCCATTGATCCAGCATATACAGGCTATATAGCAATAGCAAATGGGATGGGTCTGATAGATACACAGCAAAATAACTTTAATGCTACCAAGAGTGTGTCATATGCCGATTTGGCTGTTTCAACAGTTCGTTTAGCCAAAGCTATTCAAGAAAATAAAGTGGATCGTAACTTCTATTATTAAGTCGCATTCCATGAAGAGGGTATCTCCTTAATTGTAGGAGATGCCCTTTTTAGGTTAGTTTGTAGAAGAATGGGGAAATAATAAGTAAAGAAAGGAGTGAATAAATTGAAATTGAAATTTATTTTAGTGATTTCTTTAATGACTGTTATTCTTTACGGCTGTAATAAGGATGAGGTAAAAGATGTGCCTGCAAACGCTCCAGCAGATCAGAATGCTACTCAACAGACTGGTGAGACGCCAACTGACCAAGTGACATTTAATTTTTTAGAGTTTTCTTTAGATGTTGATTACTCTGCAACGGAGTCTTATGAGGTAGAATATGAGGATAAAAAAACAGGAATAGAAGCAAAATTAGAAGATGATCGAAAACAAGAAAAACTGCAGGGCGATGAAGCTTATACTAAATTAGAGCCGTTATTTAAGCAGTTGAATTTTGATTCTACAACATCTAATGATGAAGTGATTGATCAAGTAATCAAAGTATTCAATATTGAAGATAACTATCAATCCATTGAAGTAGATGTCGAATTTGTAGACGGCAATGAAAAGGAATTTAAACGAATTAAATAATAAAAATAAGCCAGCTAGCTGATTTAATCAGTTAGCTGGCTTTTCTTTCATTTACATTCTCGAACCCAATGTCGATGTTTAGCAAGGGCATGAACAAAAGATTTTGGATCGGTTGCAACCCCATGTTTATTGGCTATATGCTGTAAAAATAAAACATTTTCCGTATAACCTATTGTTTTACAGTGCTGATAGGCTTGTTCAATAAACTGTTCTGCTTTTGCTTGTTCGTAGGAATTCTGAAAGGCTCCTGTAACATAAACCCCATCATAAAGAACTGAGGAGGTAGTAGCAAATGTTTCGTGAATTTCATAGCCGCTTACTATGCCTTGTTTATTACTTACTAGTTCAACTACAATATCTTCACTTAAAAATGTAGCAATAAGTTCATTTAATTTTTCACCACTATTTTCTGTAACAATTACAGCTACTTTATTAGATTTGACACTTTCCTTTGCATTGATTACTTGGCTAACAGCAGGAGAAGTTTGTTGAATATGTGGTACTTCCACTTCTACAGGTGGAACTATACCAATTCGTTCAGCGATAGCTGAAGCAAGTGAGTAACTGACATGAGCATACATGTCTACAACTTGTTTTCGAATCGCTTTATTTTTTACTTTGCCAAGTTCAAAGCTAAAGGCATCGATAATATGCTTTTTCTCAATATCTGTCATACTAAGCCAGAATAATCTTGCTTGAGAAAAATGGTCTTTAAAGCTCTCACTACGTGCACGTACTTTATGCCCTTCAACTTTTTCTTCATAATGCTTATATCCACCATCTTCTTCAGAAACAGGATGTGGTGTATTATTGGCTAAGGAATTTTTATGGTAGCTAACTTGTCCCACATTAATGGTTTGTCGGCCATAGCCATCTCGTTGGTTATTATGAAATGGACAAATTGGTTTATTAATAGGAAGCTCATGGAAATTAGGTCCTCCCAGTCGTATTAACTGTGTATCGGTGTAGGAGAATAAACGACCTTGTAATAAAGGATCATTTGAAAAATCAATGCCTGGCACAACATGCCCGACATGGAATGCGGCTTGTTCCGTTTCTGCAAAAAAATTATCCACATTTTTATTCAAGGTCATTTTCCCAAGAATGCGTACTGGAATTTCTTCTTCAGGCCATATTTTCGTGGCATCAAGAATATCGAAGCTAAATTTGAATTCATCTTCAACGGGAATAAGTTGCACACCAAGCTCCCACTCTGGGAAATACCCACGTTCAATCGATTCCCATAAATCTCTGCGGTGAAAATCGGGATCTTTCCCAGCAATGATTTGTGCTTCATCCCATACTAATGATTTTACCCCAAGTACAGGTTTCCAATGAAATTTAACAAAATGGGCTTTTCCTTCGGCATTGATAAAGCGATAAGTATTAACACCAAAGCCCTCCATCATTCGATAGCTTCGTGGAATCGATCTATCTGACATATGCCACATAACCATATGAGCAGACTCCTGATTATTTGCAATGAAATCCCAAAATGTATCATGGGCACTTTGTGCTTGTGGAATTTCGTTATTTGGTTCGGGCTTTACAGCGTGTACAAAATCGGGGAATTTAATAGCATCTTGAATAAAAAACACTGGAATGTTATTTCCAACTAAATCATAATTGCCCTCTTGCGTATAAAACTTAGTAGCAAAGCCGCGTGCATCACGAACAGTATCTGCAGAGCCTTTAGATCCAGCAACGGTAGAGAAGCGGACAAAAACAGGGGTTTTAGTTCCTTTTCCATTTAAAAATTGTGCCTTTGTAATATCACTTGCGCATTCATATGTTTCAAAAATTCCATGAGCGGCTGAGCCACGTGCGTGTACTACTCGTTCAGGAATTCGTTCATGGTCAAAGTGAGTCATTTTTTCACGGAAATGAAAATCCTCTAGTAAAGTGGGTCCTCGCTCACCTGCTTTTAGTGAATGCTCATCTTCCGATATTTTTAATCCTTGATTGGTTGTGAGAGGTTGATCTTTATCACTTACTCGGAATGCTTCTAGCTGTTGTTGTTTTTGATTGACATCTTTTTTCATTTAGAATCCTCCTTTATAAGTTACAACTACCTTCTACCCGAACGAAAAGATGGCAAACATGAAGAAACAAATTGTTTGCTGTTTAAAAATGTATATGTTATTATTATCTCGAATTAAAGATAATTAAATTCGAAGTAAAAAGAGGGAGTCGTATGAAGCAAAACAATCGTAACTTAAAAGCATTTACGGTCTTGTTCCGAGCATATCAAACGATTCAAGATGCAACTAAAAGAGATTTACTTCAATTCGATTTAAATCCAACTGAATTTTCGGTTCTTGAATTTTTGTATCATCATGGAGAACAACCAGTTCAAATGATTGGTAAAAAAATATTAATTGCAAGCAGTAGTATTACCTATGTGATTGATAAGCTCGAGCAAAAGGGCTATGTGTACCGTAAGGCATGTCCAAAAGATCGTCGTGTTACGTATGTATTACTAACGCTTGAGGGACAGGTTTTGATGGAGGAAATATTCCCTAAGCATGAACAGAAAATAAATGAGATATTTGAAGTATTGGAAGCTCAGGAGCTGGACAACATGATTTTATCACTTAAAAAAGTTGGCAAGAACGCCACTAACCAATAAAAAATTTTAAATATATATCTCGATATCGAGATATATAGGAGGAGCATATTATGAATCATTTAAAAGGTGTACACCATGTAACGGCTATCACAAGTAGTGCTGAAGAAAATTATAAATTCTTTACCTATGTTTTAGGAATGCGCTTAATAAAGAAAACAGTGAACCAGGATGATATTCAAACATACCATTTATTCTTTGCAGATGATAAGGGTAGTGCGGGTACAGATATGACGTTCTTTGATTTCCCTAATATCCCAAAGGGTGTACATGGTACTAATGAAATTTCAAAGACCTCTTTCCGTGTACCAACGGATGCTGCTTTAGATTATTGGATAAAGCGCTTTGATCGTTTAAATGTGAAGCATACAGGTATGAAAGAACAATTTGGTAAGAAAACACTATCTTTCGTAGATTTTGATGAGCAGCACTATCAGTTAATTTCTGATGAGTACAATACTGGTGTGGCAGCAGGTACACCTTGGCAGGATGGCCCCATCCCACTTGAGTATGCCATTACAGGTTTAGGGCCAGTTTTTGTACGTGTCGCTAATTTTAAATACTTTAAAGATGTATTAGAAAAGGTAATGCTCTTTAGAGAGATTGCAGAAGAAGGAGACTTCCATTTATTTGAAGTAGGTGATGGAGGAAATGGCGCCCAGATTATTGTCGAGCACAATACAGTCTTACCCGTTGCTCGTCAAGGTTTTGGTACTGTACACCATGCTGCCTTTCGTGTAGAGGATCGTGCGGTATTAGATGAATGGACTGCACGCTTTGAAAGTTTTGGTTTCCACACTTCTGGCTATGTAAATCGTCATTTCTTTGAATCATTGTATGCACGAGTAGCTCCGCAGATTTTATTTGAATTGGCTACAGATGGTCCAGGATTTATGGGCGATGAGCCATATGAAACATTAGGAGAAAAACTGTCATTACCACCGTTTTTAGAACCAAAACGTGAACAGATTGAAAGTCTTGTTCGTCCGATTGACACTGTAAGAAGTTCCATTATGTTCGATAAAGAATATGAGTAATACCATTTCATCCAGTTGGGAAAGAAAAGCCCTACTGGATGTATACATAACTGTATTGGGGGATAAAAAATGGAATTTTCCAAGCTGATTGATAAGCGTCGCTCTGCTAATAATTTTATCAAGGACGTTAAGATGACTGAAGAAGATATACGCTCTATTTTGGAGGATGTTAAGCTTGCCCCTTCAGCATTTAACCTACAGCATGCTAATTATATTGTTGTGCTGGATGAGGATATGAAAGAAAAGGTGAGAGAGGCAGCATATGGTCAATATAAAGTACATTCAGCTTCAGGTGTAATTCTTGTACTAGGTGACAAGGAAGCATATAAAAATACTGCTGAGCTAAGCCAGGGCATGGTGGATTTAGGCATAATTACAGCGGGCGAACTAGAGGATATTGTAGCAGAGAATACAAGATTTTATGAGGATCGCGGTGAAGGATTCATGAAAGATGAAGCCATTCGTAATGCTTCTCTGTCTGCAATGTTATTCATGCTAGCTGCGAAAAATCGTGGTTGGGACACTTGCCCAATGATTGGCTTTGATAATCAGAAAATGCGTGAGCTTTTCAATGTGCCAGAAACACATGAAATAGCCTTAATGATTACTATTGGGAAAGAAAAAGAAAGCAGTCGTCGATTACGTGGGTATCGCAAGCCAGTTGAAGAATTTGCCATTTATTATTGAAATGGTATAAAATACAATAGCTATACAAATACTATGAATAATGTACATTTAGGAGGAAACATCATGAAGGTAGTAGCAATCGTAGGTAGTATCCGTAAAGAATCTTATAATATGCAATTAGCTCAATTTATTCAAAAACGTTATACAGAAAAGTTAGATCTTGAAGTATTAAGCCTAAAGGACCTACCAATGTATAATCAAGATATTGAAAATGAGGCTCCACAAGCAGTTCTTGATTTTAAAGCAAAAGTAAAAGCTGCAGATGCTGTGCTTTGGGTTACACCAGAATATAATGGTACAGTGCCTGGGGTTATGGTAAATGCTATTGATTGGCTATCTCGTGTAGATAAAGTAATGATTGGCAAACCATCCATCATTATGGGTGCATCAATGGGGAACTTAGGTACTGTAAAAGCACAATTACATTTACGTGATATCTTATTCTCTCCAGGCATTAACTCACCATTACTTAGCGGCAATGACGTTTATATTGGTGCTGTTCACACTAAATTTGATGAAGAAGGCAATTTAACTGATGAAGGAACAGTGAAATTCCTTGACGTAGTCATTGATAATTTCTTAAGTTGGGCAAAAAAATACGTTTAATTAAATTCTAACCCATAAGTATACAATATACTTATGGGCATTTTTTGTTTAGAAAGATGCTACTTCTGCATGAAATCTTCACACTTTCACGATATACTTTTAAGAAATTCTAAAATGGTGGTTACGGATGAGAAAATTATCATTAAAGCTTGGTATTATCTTTTTCATTACATTGTTTTGTATTGAGACCTTTATGATGTTTTTTTTGCATGTTTCCCTGACGAATTCTAGAGTGGAAGAGGAACTAGAGCGTTTACAAGCGAGAGGAAATTCACATCGTACGATATTAGAACAGAACTTCAATAATGAAACATTAGCACATGTCGTTCTTATGGAATCAGAAGCAAGTACAGATGTCGTGGTGACTGACTTTTTCGGGACAATCCTTGCATCCTCACAACCACATCAAGAAATCAGTGATCTGATTCGTGAGATTGAGGGGGAGGGGGAAATACCTTATGAAGGAAGGGTTTTACAAGACAATTGGCAAGAAGTTAAAGCTATTGCGACTATAAGCCCTATTCAAAACCAGCAAGGAACGATTGGCTATGTATTTATGTTTCAAAATACCGATTCCATCCATGCATTAATGAAACGGCTCAATAAGCATTTTCTCATCGTAGGTATTGTATCTGGTCTTGTCAGTATTGCAGTCATTGTTGTTCTATCTCGCAAGCTGGCTAAACCACTTATTCAAATGAAAGAGGCTACATTGAAAATGAGTAAGGGTGATTTTACAGTCGCTCTTTCTACGAATGGAAAAGATGAGCTTGGGGATTTATCAAATGCTATCCAGCTTTTATCCAATGATTTAAATCATCTAAGGCAAGAGCGTAAGGAGTTTTTATCGAGTATTGCACATGAGCTTCGTACACCACTAACTTTTATTAAAGGCTATACAGACATTCTTGCTAAACGGGATTTAACAGGGCAAGATCGTCAAAAGTATTTAGCTATTATAATAGAAGAAACAAATAGACTTTCAAGATTAATTAAAGATTTATTTGATTTAGCGAAAATGGATGAAAATTCATTTGTAATTGAAAAACATTGCTTATATTTAGAGCCGTTTTTTACAAACATTGAAGAAAAATTAAGTCCCGCGTTTCAAGATAAAGGTATCTATTTGGTTGTACGTTGTGATAATGGCTTAACACTATGTGCAGATGAAGCAAGACTTGAGCAAATCGTGATTAATCTATTAAATAATGCATTCATCTATTGTGCGTCAGGAGATATGACTACAGTTACTGTAAAACAAGACAGTGGAATTTTAAGCATCGTCGTTGAAGACACAGGGAAAGGAATTCCAAAGAAGGATTTACCGTATATTTTTGATCGGTTTTATCGAGTGGAAAAATCACGTAGTCGTGCATTAGGTGGATCTGGACTTGGGCTTGCTATTGTCAAGGAGCTTGTACAAGCACATGGGGGAGAAATAAAGGTTAGAAGTGAAATAAATAAAGGGACTACTTTTGAATTGTCATTTAAAGGAGTAGAAACGAATGAAAACGATTTTATGCATTGATGATGAACCAAGAATGTTAGATTTATTAACCCTTTATTTGGAACCACTATTTATTTGTAAAGCAATGTCTTCTATACAAGAGGCATTGGATTTTTTAGAAGAAGAGCATGTGGATTTAGTTCTTTTGGATATTATGATGCCAGAGATGGATGGGTGGCAGGTTTGCCAGGAAATTAGGAAGTTTTGGGATGTTCCTATCATTATGCTTACTGCAAAAGGAGAACACGCTGATATTGTAAAAGGTTTAAACCTTGGTGCAGATGACTACATTTTAAAGCCTTTTGATGAGGAAGAGTTGTTAGCACGCATACATGCTGTATTAAGAAGAACGATATCTGAAGACAAAGTGATTAACTTTGAAGGGCTTTGTTTAGATAGAGAGTCCTTTGAAGTATATTTTCAACATAAGGCAATTCCATTAACACCAAAGGAATTTGCCATGCTCGCCCTATTTTTAGATTATCAAAATAGAGCATTTTCTAGAGAACACCTTATCCATGCCGTTTGGGGATTTGATGTAACGATTGAAGATCGTACCATCGATTCACATGTACGTAATTTACGAGAAAAATTAAGAAAAAGTGGTTTTCCGGCGGATGATTACTTGCAAACCGTTTGGGGCATCGGCTATAAATGGCATAAGTCTGCAAAGAGAAAGCAAATGGAACATAAAAGCTAGAAATTAACCTCTACCAGAATTGAAGGTAGAGGTTATTTCTATTATTTTGAACTAAGCTCTTCTTCTGTTACCCATTTATGATTTGTTACAGCTTCACCACTTGTAGTGGAAGTATAATCAACCATATATACAGTTGTTTGCACAGCCTCGTCAATAAGGACAGTCGCATTTTCCATACCTTCCATATGTGTTGCGTCCGTTTTTACTTCTGTTCCAGGTGCCAGTGGTGCTTCTTGTGGGTCAATTAATTCTTCATGAATTATCCACTTATGCTTTTCTATTCGCTTTCCACCAGATGTAGGCTCATAGGAAATAACATAGGCAGTTGTACGATAGGCTCCTACTATTGTTGCTTCGGCTCCTTTCATACCTTCCATATGTCCATCTGTAATAATGGCTGTGCCCCCTACAGGAAATTTCGGGTTTTCAGCATTTTTTAACGTTACTGGTACATGGCCAGAACTTGAATGGTTCATTGTAGAATGATCCATTTTTTCAGCAGTTTCATTAGAAGTGGACGCAGGTTTTGTTTGCTCCTCTGTACAAGCCGTTAAACTAATTAGAGTGACCACTGATAATAGTCCGACTGACCATCTTTTATTGAATTTCATATGATATCCTCCTCATTATTTGCTCTTAAGGTAGCAAATAAATGTGCAGAAACGATGGATATGACCTATGAAAAATATCTAGCACAAGTAGGGGGAGATATACTATTGAATGGGCATAATCTTCAATGTTTTTTGTAATCTATAGGCGAAGATACCAGCAAAAATAGCTAAAATAATATCTTTTGGTAGTGGAGGAATCATCCAAAGCCAAGCGAGCTTATATGAAAAATTCTCTGGCGCACTTGCCCAAAGCTTATAGGCAAAAAACATCCAATTTGTTCCTATCAAATAATTTATAGCCGTTGCTACCAAAGCAGCTACGATAAAACTTTTCTTTGTCCCGCTTCGTTCTACGATCAATCCTGCAACAAATGCAGCTAATATAAATGTAATAATAAACCCAAAGGTAGGGCTTAAAATTTGGCCAATTCCACCACCGAAACGAGCAAAGACAGGGGCTCCTGCCAATCCTACGCACATATAAATTGTGCAGGCGAGCGCACCTTTTCTACTACCAAGAATAAGCCCTGCTAAAATTGCAAAGAAGGTTTGAAGCGTAATGGGTACACCACCAACTACCATAAAAGGTGCAAAGGAAGTGATATTAGCACCCACCATCATTAGCGTTGAAAATAACCCAATGTAGGTAATGTCAACAGTTCTTAACTTATGGTGACTATGTTGTGTAACAGTTGCCATGAATTTCACCTCGCTTTATAAGTTATTACTGCTAGTGTAAAAAACGAATGTATTTGTGTCAACTTTATTGTTTATTTAAGTTAACTCAATTGCTGAATTAAATTGAAGTAGACTATCTATCTATAAAAATGTATGATAGAACCGTCACCATTTTATAACTTCAAATACTATTGGTGTGACATTTTTAAATGTCACTTAAAAGGGAAGTCGGTGGAAGTCCGACGCTGTCCCGCAACTGTAACGAGGAATCCTATAATATGATT
The DNA here is from genome assembly GCF_024919535.1 of Lysinibacillus sp. A4. Taxonomy (NCBI): domain Bacteria; kingdom Bacillati; phylum Bacillota; class Bacilli; order Caryophanales; family Bacillaceae; genus Lysinibacillus; species Lysinibacillus sp. A4. The sequence continues at coordinate 44,245 of NZ_JANWTB010000016.1, forward strand.
TGCCACTGTTTAAGAATGGGAAGGCAATTATAGGATAGTGAATCGAAGCCAGGAGACCTGCCATTTAGTAATACCTGTAATGCCCACGAGGATGCAAGCAATACGGACAATAGCTGGATATTTTTCTGACTTTGTTTAATCTAGGGTATTTCTATGCGCATTTTCGCATGGGATACCTTTTTTTATTGCTTCATTCATCAATATATTCAGTAGGAGTTTAAAACAGATGAATAAAAAATTTATGTTATTTTCCTTCGTACTTTTCATGGTATTAATTGTTTCAATGACCTTTGCTGTAATGGTTGGCTCAGTTTCAGTTACACCGCTATATGTATGGAAAGTTATTCTTTCTAAAATTCCTTTTATACAAAATTCGATCGAGCAAGATTGGAGTCGCTCTCAGGAAATCATCATCTGGCAAATAAGAGCACCTCGTGTTTTGCTAGCAGCGATAGTAGGAGCGGGGTTAGCTATTGCAGGGGCAGCCATTCAGGCACTAGTACGTAATTCTATTGCAGACCCGTATATTCTAGGGATTTCTTCAGGGGCAGCTGTCGGCGCTACTTCTGTGATTATTTTAGGAGCCTTTTCATTTTTAGGTATTTACGCTCTTTCAGTATCCGCATTCCTTGGTTCATTACTTGCCATTGCACTTGTCTTTTTCTTATCACGTGTTGGGGGACGTGTCTCTATTTTCCGCTTGCTATTGGCAGGCATGGCTGTGTCCTTTATCTTAACGGCTATCTCTAACTTTATTTTAATGATGTCAAAGCAAGAAGGGGCCTTAAAGGCTGTTATGTTTTGGATGCTAGGTAGTTTAGCTGGAGCCAAATGGAATAATATTGTGATTCCAGCTTTCGTATTCTTTATTGTATTTGGGCTACTGTGGCTACACTATCGCAATTTAAATTTATTATTACTAGGAGAAGAGGCGGCAGTGACATTAGGCGTTAATCTTCAGCAATTCCGTATTCAGTTAATACTACTAGTATCTCTATTAACAGGTGTGCTTGTCGCAGTTAGTGGTTCTATAGGATTTGTGGGATTAATTATTCCCCATATTGTGCGTTTAATTGTGGGCTCAAACTATAAATACGTAATACCTATCAGTGCTTTAATAGGTGGAATATTCTTAGTGTGGGCAGATGCCTTTGCTCGAATTATTATTGCTCCTCAGGAAATGCCAATTGGTATTATTACAGCTTTTTGTGGAGGACCATTTTTCATTTGGCTTCTCCGTCGTAACAACTATTCTTTCGGTGAAGGAGATTAACTTCCATGACATTAGAAGCGAAACAAGTATCATTCTCCATTTACGATCAGCGTATACTGCATGATGTAAGCATTCAAATAAAAGAAAAGCAATTTGTTGGATTAATTGGTCCTAATGGGAGCGGAAAATCAACATTGTTAAAAAATATGTATCGTCTCCTAAAACCTGAAAGTGGATCGGTAGTATTAAATGAGCAAGATATATTAAAGCAATCAAGTAAAGCAATTGCGAAAAATTTGGCTGTTGTAAGCCAAGAGACACCCGTATTATTTGATTTCACTGTGCATGATTTAGTCAGTATGGGAAGAACCCCACATAAAAAGCTGTTAGAGCTTGATCAAGAGAAAGATTTTCAAATTGTTAAAGAGGCTCTTAAGCAAACGGGCATATCGCATTTAGAGAAACGAAGCTTTAGTTCGCTTTCTGGTGGCGAGAAAAAGCGTGTCATGGTTGCAAGGGCACTCGCTCAACAAGCACAGATATTAATATTAGATGAGCCGACGAATCATTTAGATATTCAACATCAACTTCAACTTATGGATTTAATTCAGACTTTGCATTTAACCGTAGTAGCAGCTTTACATGATTTGAATATTGCTGCTATGTATTGCGATCAAATTTACGTTTTACAGCAAGGGCGAATAGTTTGTCATGGTACACCAGAGGAAGTACTTACGCCAACAGTGCTGCAAGATGTATTTGGTGTTTTTGCGGATATTCAAATCCATCCAATGACAGGGAAGCCGTATCTTACATATGTTCCTGAACAGTTCACGAAGGGGGTTAGCCAAATATAGAAAAGTGTCATCTTCTATTAGATACATAAAACATCCTTTAAGGAGTGACTGTATGCAAATAGCCTTTACGAAAATGCATGGTATTGGCAACAGCTATATCTATCTTGATCTTTTCCAACATGATTACAAGGAAGATATCTTTTGTGTATTGGCTCAAAAAATGGCCAATGTCCATACTGGTATTGGCTCAGATGGATTGATTATTATCCAACCCTCTAAAATTGCTGACTGTGGTATGCGTGTATTTAATAAAGATGGATCTGAGGGGACAAATTGTGGTAACGGTCTTCGCTGTGTTGCTAAGTATATTTTTGAACGTCATATTGTACGACAAGAGCTAATTACGATTGAAACGAAATCCAGGATTATGCTGGCACAGGTAGTGGTGCAAGACAATCGTGTAATAGAAGTGATTGTCGATATGGGCAAACCTCTCTTATTGCGCAAAGACATTCCGATGTTAGGAAACCCAAATGAGCTTGTCATCAATGAGATATTTCCTTTACCCCAACAGTCTCTTATGGTAACTGCTTTGTTTTTGGGCAATCCGAATACTGTAGTTTTTGTGAATGCGATCGAGCAAGCACCATTAAGAACATTAGGCGGTATTATAGCAAACGATATGAGATTTCCTTATCGCTGCAATGTTGAGTTTGTAGAGGTTGTTCATGAGAAGGCATTAAAATGCTGCGTTTGGGAACGAGGTTCGGGTATAACAGAGGCATGTGGGACAGGTGCTTGTGCAGCGGTAGTGGCTGCTATATTAAATGGTTTTTGTCAGAAGGGGGAAGAAATAGTAGTCCAACTTAGTGGCGGTGACTTAGCCATACGATGGGCTGACAATGACCATATCTGGATGCGTGGTCCTGCAGCATTTATTGCAGATGGTATTTATGAATTTTTATCTTAATTACTCCCATCCTTCTTCGTCATGCCATTTTAAATAAATGAATACAGGACGCCTCCGATTTAAGGGTGGCGTCCTATATTGTAAAGCCATTAAGATACTGCTTTTAAGCCTGCTACACCTATGATAATTGCTATGATACTGATAATACGTGATAGATTTTTGGATTCGCCAAAGAAAATGATATTTACGAGTACAGCTCCAACAGTACCAATTCCTACCCAAACAACATAGGCAATACTTAACTGCAAATAGTTGAAGGATGTATATAAAAGGGCAAAGGACACACCAAAACCACCAATATATAACATTAAGTTTCGTAATGTTTTATACTGACTATAGAAGCGTAAGCCAACCACACCTATAATTTCAGACAATGCAGCTAAGATAATAAGTACCCAACCCATTATACATTCTCTCCTTTCGTTTGCACCTGCTCTTTAGAGGAATTATCCGCTAATTTTAGACCAATCACACCTAATAATAAAATAATCATGAACAGTCCTTTAACGGCATTAAATTCTCCTTCGAAAATGAAAATATCCATTAATGTGGTACCGATTGCACCTGCTCCGGCGAAAATAGCGTAGACTGTACCAGTAGGTAAGCTCTCACAAGCCTTCGATAAGAAATGAAAATCTATAGCAATGATTGTCACAATAATTATCCAATGCCACCATGAGCTTGCTACGTTAAAGCCAAATACCCAAAGCAATTCAAATAAACTTGTTAAAACGACGTACATCCATTCTTTTTTCATCAATAAAATCCTTTCTATTAGGCAATGTAATGACTGACATTCAGTCATTTTTGAGGTAAAAGAGAACGTCACTTTTATGGGTGACGTAGGCCAAGTGCGTGAGATAGGAAGTCTATAAGCTCAAGCTTGAGCAATTTCATTGTTTCGTCCTTGCTATCATCAAATAAATAAATTTGTTCAGCAGCAGATTCAATTAGACCAATCATCAGTTTAGCAGAACGTGTTGGGTCAATTGAATCACGTATCATTCCCTGTTGCTGGCCAGATAGTAAGAAATGACTCATCCAGTCATAATAGGGTGCATATATATTTTCCCATTCTTTTAAATGCTCAGTTTGCGCAATACCTGCATAAATAAGTGCAACGATGTCTCCATAATCTTTCGTGATTAAGAAAACCATTTCCACAACCTCTTCAAGTTGCTGTTCAAAGGGCTTATGACTTGAAATACCTTCATCTAAGGTAGCAATAATTCTTTCTACCATATTTTTTGCAATAGCAGGCATAACAGAAAGGCGTGATGGGAAATAAAGATAAAATGTTCCTTGAGCGATCCCAGCAGCTTTAACGATATCTGAAACCTTTGTTTTTTCTATACCTTTTTCTCGAAAAACCTCAATGGCAGCTTGAATAATTTTTTCTTCTTTTGACATGCAATCCCTCACTTTTGCCTTACTTAATTATTATGTTATAGAATAAGAAAAATAATGTCAATAAAAATGACTGATTATCAGTCATTTTTATTATCCAATGTTCGTTTGTCATTCCACAATTATGCGTAAGAGTATATTTTCTATATTTCGGGGAATTGTATAATTGAAAGGATTGATAACCATGAAAGAAATTAAGTTTGCACAATTAGACCCGCAGCAACTAGAAAAAATTAATGAGCTTGAAGAAAAGATTGGTGTAACATTAGTTGCCTATGATGCTTCCTCCACACCATCACACGGTTCTGGCGCTTTTGAGTCAAATAATAGCACTACTACAAATCATCCATCATAATGAAGTGAGAAATGCCTTGCAGTAATGTAAGGTATTTTCGTTTTATAGAATGTATTTAAAGGAGTGTTTGAATTGAATGAATTCTATGCTGATTTACATATTCATATTGGACGTACTTCTAGTGGAAGGGCAGTGAAAATTACTGGCAGTAAAACGTTAACATTAGCACGAATTTTAGAGACGGCTAGTGCAAGAAAGGGATTAGACATCATTGGGATCATTGACTGTCACTCACCTGAAGTAATCGAAGAAATGGTGAGGATGATTGAACAAGGAGAACTGCAAGAACTTAAAGAAGGTGGTCTGCGATTTCAGGAAACGACTTTAATTCCCGGATCAGAGATCGAAATTTATGATCAACATTGTCAGGGTCCTATTCATGTGCTTGCTTACTTTCCTACACTAGAGCTCATGAAGCTGTTCTCAGAATGGATGTCACAACATATGAAGAATATCCATTTAAGTTCACAGCGTATTTATTGTGATGGCAAGACCTTGCAGCAAAAGGTGCATGAATTAGGAGGTATTTTTATTCCTGCACATGTATTTACACCATTTAAAAGCTTGTTTGGCAAAGGGGTTCGTCGAAGTTTAACTGAAGTCTTTGATCCGGAGCTTATTGATGGCATTGAATTAGGTTTAAGCTCTGATACAAATATGGTAAGTCATATTAAAGAATTACAAGCATATACATTCGTTAGCAATTCTGATGCACATTCGCTTGGAAAATTGGCACGAGAATATCAAAAGTTACGATTAGCAGAAGCAAATTTTACAGAATTAAAAATGGCCCTGCATGAGCAAGAGGGACGAGCAGTAATAGCCAATTATGGCCTAAATCCTTTGCTTGGTAAATATCATCAAACAGTTTGTGCAAAATGTAGTCAACAGCTAAGTAAAGAAGCTACCATTTGTACAGAATGTGGGAGTAATCAAATTATAAAGGGAGTAGCTACCCGTATACAGGAGCTATCTGAAGACTTTCCCAATAAACGAAATAGACCACCTTACATTCATCAGATACCACTTGATTTTATTCCAGGTATTGGTCCTAAAATGATGGAACGTTTAATCGAAGCATTTGGTACAGAAATGAATATTTTGCATCGAGTAACAATCGACCAGCTTGAACAAACTGTACCACATAAACTAGCCCAATTAATCGATTTAGCGAGAACGGGTCAATTAGCCATTGAAGTTGGTGGAGGTGGGATTTATGGAAAGATACAGGTTGATTAGATAAAAAATGAAATATTTCAAAAAGATTGTTGTAATTTAACCTATTTTTATCATTCCTCTAGTAAAATAGTGAAAACAACGACTATTTTATAAGTAGAGGAGAGAGTAAATGCGATTATCAAAGAAATTTCGTTTTTTAGCTTCAAGTGTATTGGCTTTGCAATTAGCTATACCTGTAGCAGCTAGTGCAGAGGAAGGGCAGGGTGACCATATAGCACCAAGTTGGGTTGTACAAACTGATTATGTGGCACTTGGTGATTCATTAGCACATGGGATGAATGAAGTTGGTGGAATTGGATTAGGCTATACCGATTTTATTGCACAGGCATTACAGCAAGACGGCTTCCTTACTTCCTTTAATAAGGGCTTTGCTATGTCAGGCTACACAACTAAAAATATTTTAGCTGATCTACAAAATGATGTGGCAAAAACAGTGACTGGTTTTGGCTATACAGAGGAACAGGCAAAGTTACGAGCTTCTATTAAAGAAGCTGAAATCATCACATTAACAGCTGGGGCAAATGATCTATTGCCAATATTAAAAGAATCCCAAGCAACGGGAATTGACACGGTGGCTATCATAAAAGCTACTAAAGAAGCTGTATCGAACATTGCTACTATTCTATCTGAAATCAAAAAGATTAATCCACAAGCTGAAGTATATGTAATGGGCTATTATAATTCCTTCCCATACTATAGTGAGAACTTACAAAAACAATTTAATCTGTTATTAGCTACATTGAATTCAACAATCAAAACAACTACTGAAAAAGCGGGCGCTATTTTTGTTCCTACATATGATGTTGTTGCAAAAGATGTTGCCAACTATCTACCAAACCCTGAAAATATTCATTTAAGTGAAGCTGGTTATTTAGCGGTAGCAAATGAAGCATTTTTACCAATCATTAAAACAAGCTCTTTATGGGATGTCACGCAGGCTATTGGAGTAGATGTAAAAGATCGTACAACTGTTAAGGTTAGCTGGCAAGAAGCGACAGATAATGTAGGCATAGCAAATTACCTTGTCTATGTGAATGGAAAATTAACTTCAACATTAAATGCTGACACTACTACGATTACGCTCACAGATTTAATAGAAAATACTAGCTACAATGTATCTATCAAAGCAATTGATGCTGCTGGTAATGAAAGTGTTCAAAATCCTACAGTAACGTTCACTACGAAAGGAACAGTTAGCTTTACAGATACACAGAATCATTGGGCAAAAGATTATATTCAAAAAGCCGCAAATACAGGTTTAATGAATGGCTATACAGATGGAACATTTAGGCCTGAGAGTAGTGTAACACGTGCCCAAGCTGCAGCAATTCTTGTAAGAAGTCTTGGCTTAACTACAGAAGAAAAAGCACCATTTACTGATATCACAAATTATGATGCAGCAACCCAATCAGAAATTGCGGCAGCATATGTACATGGTCTTATTAAAGGAACAGATGGGAAATTTAAGCCCGGACACCCTGTGACACGGGCTCAATTAGCTTTAATGATTCATCGCGCCTATGAACAGCAATCTAATCAGCCGTATATTGCAAAAGGCAATGTGCCATTTGTAGATGTTGCTTCATATAATGCAGAAACCAAACGAGCCATCACAATGCTGTATGAATTAGGAATCGTGACAGGGGATGGAGGCAAATTTTCACCTGAGGCTGTCACAACAAGAGGTCAAGCAGCTAAAATATTTACCAATCTTAGTCAGCTACTCATTCAATAATCATTAAAAGGTAGGGGGATTGTCTCCTCTACCTTTTGACGTTTTCGTAAAAAACGAAGTTAAAGTCTAACTAGATAAAAGGAGAATGGGATGTTGTCATTTATATTATCTGCTAAAAGATTAGGAAAAGGTTTGTGGAGGTCCTTTAAACGTCCACAGTTCCTTTCATTATTTACTACACTATTTTTAATCATTCTATCAGGAACTCTATTCTATAAGGGGACAGAAGGATGGTATTGGTTGGATGCCATGTATTTTGCTGTAGTGAGCTTAATTCCAACTGGAGTCGAAACAGGACTATATCCAACAACGGCTTATTCTAAAGTATTTACAATGATTTATTTAATTGTTGGTACAGGAGTAATGTTTATCATGTTATTAATGCTGGGACGCTCTATCGTAGATTTTTCTCTTAATGAAGAAGAAAAAGAAGAGGTTAAAAAACGTTTGAAAAAGTAAAATAGCAGTACAATGAATTCTTTTGGACGATTCATTGTACTGCTATTTTTTATGATAGTTTGGCAATAATGCCTTCTTCGTCATCTAAAACAAGTTCAATCCCTGTCGAGAATGGATCACCATGTAGAACATCCTTGATCCAAACACGTAAGGCACCAATCATGGCTGCTGTATTAAGCACCTCGATTTGACCGTTGACTTCGACCTCTGCACCAAAACCTGCATCATCCTCGTAAGTCAATTCAACAAGAACATCCTCAGGGCGAATGCTTTGATAGTAGGCTTGAGATAAACAAATAGCATTAATAATATCTTGTTCACTGATTATTTGTGCCATTGTGCTTCCTCTTTGCGCTTTTTATCTTTAAATATATTCATTATCTTCACAACAAGCATCACAATAACAACAATTGCTGCCACATTAATGAGTAAACCTAAAATATTCCCCAGTATACCCATACCACTAAATAGACTACCGAATAATAATCCAGCAAGTCCGCCAAGCATTAATCCTTTCATCAGACCACCTGAGAAAAAGCCACCTTTTTTAGTAGTATCTGCTTTATTAGTAGATGTTGAGTTGTTTTTATTTGTTGTTGCATTGTTTTGATCTTTAGTAGTATCCGATTTTTGGATATTCGAGCTATTATTATTGTTAGAGAAGCCCTTTTTACCCGATTTATAGGATTTAGCTTCTGCCGTTGGTGTATCAGAAATAAATAATGTTGCACCAACAGTCGAAAATATCAGTGTCGCTGCAAAAAGAGCGGCAAGAATTTTTTTCATTACATACATTCCTCCAATATAATTTTTAATCTAATCATAAACTAGTTCTTATATAGTAATATTACATGAACTATATTAAAAAATAAAACAAACGCTTTCAAAAATTAAGCTATATCAAAAAATATGGACAAATAGTGGCAGATGTAATGATTGTAGAAATTATGCAATAGGAAGGAGTGAAAAAATGCTACTAACTTTATCAATCTTCCTTACCATTTTTATCATTTTGTACCTAACAGAAAAAAGGCGCTTTCTCAACGTTGTAGCCCTTGGCCTGATAGGGATATATATTGTCAGAGCGTTTATTATTCATTATCCTTTATTGCTGCCAAATGATCAGGGGATTATTTCTGAAATGGGGATATTCATTATATTAGGAAGCTTTCCAAGTATTATGTTTATTTTATCAATAGCCATGTTTTTTAATAGTAAAGTATTATTGGAAAAGGAAGGACGCAAATTCCGTAACTTAATGTTAGCCATATTAGGGCTAAGTTTTGTTATTATGATGTTATGGTATGTATTCGTCATTTTTATTGAAATTGAAAATGTATTTTGGCATATTCTTTTCTTCTATGCGTTTTTGATTTTTGGTTATACAATGTTCTTATACACTAGTGTCCTTGCTTATTCAATATTGTATCTTCTTACACCAATACGTTATAAACCAAATTACATTATTGCATTAGGTTCAGGATTAATTGGCGATAGAGTACCTCCACTTTTAGCAAGCCGATTAGATGAAGCAGTAAAGCAATATATAAAGTATGAGATGAAGCCTTATATCATTGTCTCTGGTGGTCAAGGAAATGATGAAAAGGTATCAGAAGCATATGCAATGAAACAATACCTAATAGAAGTACATCATATTCCGACTGACAAGATAATAATGGAGGATTGTTCAGCCAATACAGAACAAAATATGATCTTTTCAAAGCAAATAATGGACCACCATTCTCATGGAGTTAACTATCGTTCCATTTTTGTTACGAATAATTTCCATGTGTTTCGCGCAAGTATTTATGCTCGAAAAGCAGCATTAGATGCCGAGGGAATTGGCTCAAAAACTGCTTTTTACTATGTTCCGAATGCATTCACACGAGAATTTATAGGTTTATTAGCCATGTATAAATGGACCCATGTCACAGTATTTTTAATTATTACGCTATTCGTAGGCTTACTATTAAGAGCATATGTGTAACCAAACTTCAACTGTCTTCCATATAATAGTGGTAAGGCAGTTTTTTACATAGTGTGCAAGGGAGGAAAATAATGTACGAGCAAATTTTAGCCAAGCGAAATAAAGAACGAATAATTTCCCTACAAAATCTTACACAAACTCAAGATCAGTGGTTTGCTCAAAATATAAAATTACTTACATTCGCTGAAGTTAACCTAACAGCCTTGCAGAAAATACTGTATCAAGTAGTACGAGGGTTATTAAAAGAACAGCAACAACGTCATTTGCAGATTGTCCATACAGTGCAATCTCAATCGATACAGGAGAATGTATTAACGCTGTTGGCAGAATATGATGATGTCTTGCGCGATGCCATTCCACAGCCTATCTATATACTCATTTGGCAAATTTCTTCGCTAGAAAAGTTAAAAAACAGTATAGAAGTAGTAGATGATGTGCTTGATATTGTAGAGTGGTTTTTTTGCCATCAAGATGAACAAGTTGCTGCTCTAGATGAAGAGGACTTAGATCATGAGCTGATTATTGATTTGTATAAAGAAGCGGTTGAAGAGCAGGATGGAGATGCCCAATATCAACTGGGCGAATACTATAATTCTAGAGAGGGTAAACATTTTCAACCTGAAAAATCATTGAAATGGTTTGAGCTAGCTGCTGTCCAGGGAAATGCTGATGCTCAATATATGCTTGGGAATTTTTGCTTTGGGGGCATAGGTATGGAGGAGAATTATTCCCTTGCCTTTTCATACTATGAAAAGGCAGCTTTGCAGGGACATGCGGATGCTGCCAATAATTTAGCAGATATGTACTTTAATGGCGAGGGCGTATCAACGAATTATACATTGGCAAAAAAATGGTTTAATTATGCTGCACAAAAGAATGTGGCAGAGGCAATGTTTACGTTAGGAATAATTTATGAGCAGGGGTTAGGCGTTGAGGTAGATGAGAAAGAAGCTTTTAACGCCTATAAAAAATCAGCTGAGGCAGGGTATGTGGAAGCACAATATCGACTTGGTGGAATTTATTTAGAGGGGCGCTTAGGCCAAGCGAAAGATGTCAATCGTGGTCTGTTTTGGTATGAAAGAGCTGCGGAACAATATCATGTAGATGCCTTTTATGATTTAGGTTATATATGGAGTAATGGTCTGGCTGGAATACGCAATCTTGAAAAAGGTATTCATTGGTTTAAGCAGGCTGCACTTCAAGGAGATGTAGAAGCCAAGCTACAATTAGGGCATATTTTTAATAAAGATACAGGGTTAGATAGAAATCTAAAAGAAGCTATTAAATGGTATGGACTCGCGGCAGATGCAGGATCCGAAGAAGCGGCTAAAATATTACAGGAACTTAAAGGATTGTAAATTTAGTGTTAAAAAAACATAGGCTTTTAGAATGATTTATAAAGCTATGGAGTATGGGTATTTTAGTCTGAAATAAACTACTGTATATGGGTATGTAGATAGATGGTAATTCAGGGTAAAAAATATTAATATAGTGAAATTTGAAGATGTTCGATAAAAAAGTAGAATAAATATAAAGCAAGTAAGCATAATAAACAAAAAAATGGTTAAAAAAGCTACCCAATAATATTGTGGTAGCTTTTTTATAGTTTATTACGCTTTATTTAACAACAAGGACTTTTTATACATTTTGTGTAAAATAATGGTATTAATAAGATTGACAGTCATTTATAAAATGATTAATGTAAATGAGTGATTTTGAAAAGAAGCATACGTAAATAATTTACTGTTAGTCATGTAGGACTATATCTGTTTGCTGAGAGCATATGACCTTAGGCTAAATTAGCAAAGGGGTACCCGACATACTTTTGGAGGAAGTCTGTCATACGGAATTGCGCTATCGAATGTAACCATTAAATCTGACTAATCTGATTTTACCGGTATTTTTTCGTGTATCCATCAATATGTTAAAAGGATTTGATGTTTCTCAGCCTGATGAAAGTAAACGGAATGAAAGAGGGAAGATGTGTGATTTTTCAAAGACAGAGAAAGACGAAGGTATTGGATTTACAGCAATACACAGTGAAAATGGATTTGTCCTCTCGTCAATCGATGGCGAAGCAAATTGAAATGCTGAACTTAACGAAGAACGATTTACAATATTTAAAAGCTTTCCAGCCAATAGTTATGGATAATGTAGATCACATCGTAAACCGTTTTTACAACATGATTGGAACAGAGCATCATTTGGTAGATATCATCAGCCATCATAGTTCTGTAGAAAAGCTTAAAGTAACATTACGGCAGCATATTATTGAAATGTTTAACGGAACCATTGATGAGATGTATTACCAAAGGCGTGTAAAGATTGCAAAGGTGCATGTCCACATTGGGCTTAGAACACAGTGGTATATCTGTGCATTCCAAGATTTATCGATATCATTTATAGATTTAGTCGAAAAAAATATAGAATTTCCACAAGATCAATTTAATACGATCAGAGCTATATCGAAAATTTGTAATTTTGAGCAACAACTCGTTTTAGAAGCTTTTGAAAACACTGTAGAACAACTGAAAGAAAAAATGGTTCATGAAAAAGAAGCGATTGAGCGACAGATTGTAGATTCTTCGGAAGCACTTGCAGCTATCTCGCAGGAAACCAATAATTCTTTTTGCTGCTTAAGTAAGCAATCTGACGAAATTAAACATTTGGCAAAAAAATCACTCGATGTGTCTACACTGGCTGAAAACCAAGCACTTGAGGGTCGCGAGCGTTTAAAAAATCAATCACAAAATATGCTCAATATTAGTCATTCTCTTCATGATATAGAAGAAAATATTGAACAATTATCAGGTATGTCTAAGGAAATGGAAACAATTATGAGTGTTGTGACCAATATTGCGAATCAAACGAATCTATTGGCTTTAAATGCTGCAATTGAAGCAGCACGTGCTGGGGAAGCGGGAAAGGGCTTTAGCGTAGTGGCCGATGAAGTACGTAAATTATCAATTCAGACAAAAGAATCTGTTACAGCGGTGGCTTTGTTATTGAAAAAGACAGGTGAACGAACAGAGAAATTAGAGTATTCTTTGACCAACATTCAAGATGAAGTTGCAGCAGGTGAAGAAAATATGTTACAAACTGAAGGCCAATTTACGAGTATATTGGGAGCCATGACAGAAGCAAAAGATCAAAATGAGTGTATGGCAACAAAAATACAAGCAATTGTAGGCATATTAAGTGAATTAGGCACTTCATTTACTGAGGTAACAAATTCAGCTGAAAAATTAGCGAGCTTTGCGCAAAATTTAAAAGGATAGACTACTAACATTTATATTCTATTTTTCATATTTTTAGACGTAATAAACACTATAGTACCTATTTAAATGTTTGTTGTGAAGTTATCGCTATAGAGGATCAATTTTATAGAGATTCAGAAAGTAAGAGCTATTTCACTGATGAAATAGCTCTATTTTTGCTAAATTTGTAAAGGGTTTAACGTAATTTTCAATGAAAAAAAGATTATACTGTAGAAAGAATGAATATTAGGGGCGGTTATGATGAAAACAGTTGTTGTTTTAGGCGGCGGTATTACAGGACTATGTACAATGCATTATTTGCAACGTCAAGTGAAGGAACATAATTTAGATGTTCGTCTAGTGCTTATAGAAAAAAATACATATTTAGGAGGCAAATTATATTCAGCACATGAACAAGGTTTCATCATGGAAACGGGTGCTGATTCTATTGTAGCCCGTCATCAAGGCGTTATGGAACTCGTGCAGGAGCTTGATTTTGAGGCGGAATTAGTTTACAACGAAACAGGTATTTCTTATATTTATACGAATAATGAGTTACATGCTATTCCGGCAGATTCAACTTTCGGAATACCGATGAGTGTAGCATCCTTAGAGGAAAGTACACTTATTTCCGAGCAGGGAAAAAAAGAAGCGTTGAAGGATTTAACATTGCCAAACAATGGCTTCACAAAGGAAAGTTCTATCGGTGAATTTTTAACTTACTATTTAGGAGAGGAACTGGTGAAAAACCAAATTGCACCAGTCCTTGCAGGTGTTTATTCGGGAGATTTACATCAGCTTTCTATTGGCTCTACTTTACCGTATTTAATTGATTATAAGAATGATTTTGGAAGTATTATTAAAGGCTTTGATGCGAATCGTGAGCAATTTGTTAAAGCAGCGAACAAAAAATTTATATCCTTTAAAAATGGTTTATCTTCTTTAATTAATCGACTTGAACAAACCTTATCCGATGTAGAAATTATCAAGGGTGTTACTACACTAAATGTTCAAAAACAAGATAAGAACTACACAATTTCTTTAGCTAATGGTGAAATTATTGAGTCAGATTATGTCGTTTTAGCATTACCGAATGATTCTGTCCAAAATCTGCTACAGGATGAATCTTTAAACCGCTATTTTAACCAATTTACGACAGCGTCAGCAATTACTATCTATTTAGGTTTTGATGTGCCAGACGCTAAATTGCCAGCAGATGGAACGGGCTATATTGTTTCCCATAATTCAGACGTTACTTGTAATGCAGCAACTTGGACTAGTCGTAAATGGAAGCATACATCGAAAGAAAATAAATTACTTGTGCGACTCTTTTATAAGAGCATCAATCCAGCCTATGAGCAACTACGTGCCATGACTGATGAAGAATTGGCAGCAGTTGCTTTAGAAGATGTGAGAAAGAGCCTAGGAATAGAGGAGCAGCCAACTGTTGTGAATGTAACAAAGTGGATTGATCAAATGCCTAAATATGATTTAGCGCATCGTGAAGCATTACAAGGACTACTACAAGAATTACATGAGAACTATCCTAATTTATCGATTGCAGGGTGCTCATATTTTGGCGTAGGTATTGGTGCTTGTATTCAAAACGGGAAAAAAATTGGCGAAGAGCTTGCAAATGAACTTGCCAATTTCTAAGATTTTAAGTGAAAAAAAACTTTGTTATGTGAAATAGTCTTGACTCATTCGTCAGTAAACGATATGATTCTTTTAATTATTTAAAAAATTCATACTTAATTCTTATCAAGAGAAGCAGAGGGACTGGCCCATTGAAGCTTCAGCAACCAACTTTATTGTCAGGTGCTAAATCCAGAAGACCGTTGAGTCGAAGATGAGAAGGAACAACAATGATGAATCGTTAAAGCCTTCTTTTTTTATGAAAGAAGGCTTTTTATTATATAGAGACATAGGAAGAGAGGCTAATTTTATGGGATTGCTTGAAAGGTTAAAAACGCATGTATTGACGGCAGACGGTGCAATAGGCACAGTGCTATATGGCTATGGATTGGAGTATTGCCATGAGGAAATGAATGTTCAGAGACCGGAGTTAATTGAAAAGATTCATAGAGAATATATTGCAGCTGGTGCTGACATCATTCAAACGAATACGTACGGTGCAAATGCCATTAAATTAGCTCGCTATGGATTAGAATCAAAAGTCCAACAATTTAATGAAGCTGCTATCACCATCGCAAAACGAGCAGCGGCTGATGGCGGTCAATTTGTTTTAGGAACAATTGGTGGTATTCGGGGAATTCGTAAAAGTGATGCAACCTTGGATGAAATATTAGCGACTATTGAAGAACAAGCAAGCGTCTTACTTGCAGGGAATCCAGATGGCCTTTTACTTGAAACTTATTATGATTTTGAAGAATTAACAGCAACCTTAAAGATGCTACGAGAAAAAACAAAATTGCCGATTATTGCACAAGTTTCTATGCATGAGCCCGGTGTTCTACAAAATGGGATGTCTTTAAATAATGCTCTCCATGAGCTTGAAGCCCTAGGTGCTGATATTGTTGGTGTCAATTGTCGACTAGGTCCACACCATACTATTCTAGCATTTGAAGGTGTAGAACTTCCTAATAAGGCATTTATGTCGGCCTATCCAAATGCATCACTTCTGGACTTAGAGGATGGGCGTGTCGTTTATGAATCAGAAGCTGATTATTTTGGTCGAGCGGCTGTTGAATTGCGTGATCAAGGTGTACGTTTAATAGGGGGCTGCTGTGGTACAACACCCAAACATATTGCAGCAGCAAAGAAGTATTTAGAAGAGTTATCACCGGTTCAGGAGAAGCATGCGAAACCTGAAAAGATTGAGATTGTTCGGGAAGCGGAGCCAACAAAGTATGAGCCTCTTCATGAAAAGGTTAAACGTGAACGTTCTGTCATAGTAGAGTTGGATACACCTAGACATTTAGAGATTGACGGGTTCCTTGAAGGAGCAAAGCAATTATATGATGCAGGTGCAGATGTAGTTATGATGGCAGACAATTCATTGGCCTCTCCACGTATTAGCAATATTGCAATGGGAGCATTGTTGAAGAGCACACATGGTGTACGTCCACTAACTCATATTACATGTCGCGACCGTAATTTAATTGGTCTACAATCTCATTTAATGGGGTTAAATGCTTTAGGTATTCATGATGTGTTGGCTGTTACGGGTGATCCAACGAAAGTAGGAGATTTCCCAGGTGCGACAAGTGTTTATGATGTATCTTCAATGGAGCTAATCCAATTAATTAAGCAATTAAATGGAGGGGTCTCTTTCTCAGGTAAGCCACTTCGAAAAAAAGCAAATTTTTCAGTTGCTGCTGCATTTAATCCAAACGTCCGTGTGTTAGATCGTGCTGTGACACGCTTAGAGAAGAAAATTGAGCATGGGGCAGACTACTTCATTTCTCAACCAGTATATACGAAAGAAAAAATTGTAGAGATTTATGAGGCAACAAAGCATTTACAAGCTCCAATTTACATCGGTATTATGCCTGTTACGAGTTATAAAAGTGCTGAATTTTTACATCATGAAGTACCAGGTATCAAATTATCTGAAGATGCCTTAACAAGAATGAAAGCATGTGGAGAAGATAAGGAAAGAGCGACATTGGAGGGGATTGCCATTGCTAAAGAATTAGTAGAAGTGGCTACACAATATTTCAATGGCATTTACCTTATTACACCATTTTTACGTTACGATGTGACACTAGAGTTGATGAAATATATAGAGCAATTGGATGAACAGAAAAAAGGAGTAAGTATACATGGCTAAGCACTCGATTGAAGAGCAACTAGAGAAACGTATTTTAATTCTTGATGGCGCAATGGGAACAATGCTACAAAATGAAAATTTATCAGCAGAGGATTTTGGTGGCGAGGAACTTGATGGCTGTAACGAAAATCTTGTGCTTACTAGACCAGATGTTATTGAAAAAATTCACCATAAATACTTAGAGGCAGGCGCAGATATTATTTGTACAAATACATTTGGTGGGACGCCTCTTGTGTTAAATGAATATGATCTTGGCACAAAAGCAGAAGAAATTAATAAGCGTGCAGTGGAAATTGCTCGCCAAGCAGTGGATCGTTATTCGACATCGGATTGGCCACGTTTTGTCGCAGGTGCTATGGGACCAACAACAAAAACGTTATCAGTAACTGGTGGTATTACATTTGATGAGCTAGAGGAAAATTTTTATGTACAGGCAAAGGCATTAATTGAGGCAGGAGCTGACGTTTTGTTATTAGAAACAAGTCAGGATATGCTCAATGTCAAAGCAGGCACACTTGGCGTAAAGCGCGCTTTTGCATCAACTGGCAAAGAGCTACCTGTCATGATTTCAGGAACAATAGAACCGATGGGTACAACGCTTGCAGGGCAAACAATCGATGCCTTTTATATTTCGATCGAGCATATTAAACCAATATCAGTTGGCCTAAACTGTGCGACAGGACCTGAGTTTATGACGGATCACATTCGTTCATTAGCAGAGCTTTCAACAGGCTATATTAGCTGTTACCCAAATGCTGGCTTACCAGATGAAGAAGGGTGTTATCATGAATCACCAGAATCGCTATCGCAAAAATTAAAAGGTTTTGCAGAAAAGGGCTGGCTTAATATTGTAGGTGGATGTTGTGGGACGACACCCGCTCATATTGCAGCCATTCGTGAGGTCTTAAAAGATGAAAAACCTCGTCAATTACCAGAAAAAACACATGGTCATGCGGTATCAGGAATTGAACCATTATTATATGACGATTCTATGCGTCCGTTATTTATTGGGGAGAGAACAAATGTAATTGGCTCTCGTAAATTTAAGAATTTAATCATTGATGGGAAATTTGAGGAGGCCGCAGAGATTGCACGTGCTCAAGTCAAAAATGGTGCACATGTTATCGATATTTGTTTAGCCAATCCTGATCGCGATGAATTAGCCGATATGAGTGGGTTTATGCAGGAGGTTGTAAAAAAGGTTAAGGTGCCTCTTGTGATTGACTCAACTGATGAAAAAGTAATAGAGGAAGCATTAAAGTTTTCACAAGGGAAAGCCATCATTAACTCTATTAATCTAGAGGATGGTGAAGAACGATTTGATGCAGTATTACCACTTGTGAAAAAATATGGTGCATCGTTAGTTGTTGGAACGATAGATGAAAAGGGAATGGCGGTTGACCGTCATCGAAAGCTTGAAATTGCCGAGCGTTCCTATCAACTTTTAACAGAGAAATGGGGGATTGCACCAGAGGATATCATTTTCGACCCATTAATGTTCCCTGTAGGAACTGGAGATGAGCAGTATATTGGTTCAGCGTTAGAAACGATTGAAGGCATTCGTCTCATCAAAGAAAAATTGCCGCAGACATTGACAGTACTTGGCGTAAGTAATATCTCATTTGGCTTACCACCAGTTGGCCGTGAAGTACTGAATGCTGTTTATCTCTATCATTGTACACAGGCGGGCTTAGATTATGCCATTGTTAATACAGAGAAATTGGAGCGTTATGCATCCATCCCTGAAGAGGAAATCAAACTCGCAAATGACCTGCTCTTTAATACAAATGATGAAACATTAGCAGTGTTTACAGATTTTTATCGAGATAAAAAGAAGGAAAAAACGGAAGCGGATATTCCGAAAACGGTTGAAGGTCGTTTAGCTTACTATATATTAGAAGGTACAAAAGAAGGGCTAATTGAGGATTTAGACGCTGCAAGGGAAATCTTCGAGGCGCCACTTGATATAATTAATGGTCCTTTAATGGAGGGTATGGCTGAGGTAGGTCGATTATTTAATGATAATCAACTCATTGTAGCAGAGGTTTTACAATCAGCAGGTGTGATGAAGGCCGCAGTTGCTCATTTAGAGCAATTCATGGAGAAGGATGAAGAGAGTGCCGGAAAAGGAAAAATGGTACTTGCTACGGTAAAAGGCGATGTTCACGATATTGGGAAAAACCTTGTTGATATTATATTAAGTAATAATGGCTATAAGGTAGTCGATTTGGGCATTAAAGTAACCCCTGCCCAATTGATTGAAGCGATTCGTAAGGAAAAACCTGATTTTATTGGGCTGTCAGGTTTACTCGTGAAATCAGCGCAACAGATGGTTATTACTGCTCAAGATTTTAAAGAGGCGGGAATTGATGTTCCTATTTTAGTTGGTGGTGCTGCACTTTCACGTCGTTTTACTGAAACAAAAATTGCAGATGAATATGGTGGTCCTGTTATTTATGCAAAGGATGCTATGCAAGGCTTAGAGCAAGCGAATCTATTAATGGGTGAAGGGACACGTGAAAATTTCTTAGCAGAAATTGAAGAATCCCGTCAAAAACGTTTAGCGGCCGATGAAAAACGAGCTGCTCGTCCAGCAAAAGAGGTAACAATAAAGCCTGCACGAACAGTAAAAGGAGCGCCAGTATTTTTACCAGCTGATTTACGACGTCATGTGAAAAAAGACTATTCTGTATCTCATTTATATCCTTATGTTAATATGCGTACATTATTGGGACACCATTTAGGCTTGAAAGGGCAAGTTCAGCAATTGCTTGATGCGGGTGATTCAAGAGCAACAGAGCTCAAGGATTTAGTAGATGATTATTTAAAAAGTGATCTATTAAAGCCATCTGGTTTGTATCAATTTTTCCCTGCTCAAGCAGATGGTGATGATGTCGTTGTGTATGATCCTGCTGATAGTAAGACAGAAATTGAACGTTTTACCTTCCCTCGTCAGCAAGTTGAACCATTTTTATGTCTTGCAGATTTCTTAAAAACGGTAGAGAGCGGTGAAATGGACTATATTGCACTCATGGTTGTAACAGCAGGTCAAGGAGTTATGGCTAAAGCACGCCATTTAAAAGAGGCTGGGAAATTTCTTGAAAGTCATGCCTTGCAATCGACTGCTTTAGAATTAGCAGAGGGCTTTGCTGAACGTATGCATCAGGAAATTCGTGACCAATGGGGCTTCCCTGATGCAACAGATTTCACTATGAGAGATCGTTTTGCTGCAAAATATCAGGGTCAACGCTTTTCATTCGGATATCCTGCATGTCCTAACTTGGAGGATCAAGAGAAACTATTCGGCCTATTAAAACCTGAGGATATTGGTGTCCATCTTACAGAAGGCTTTATGATGGAGCCTGAAGCATCTGTATCTGCAATCGTTTTTGCTCATCCTGATGCTCGCTACTTCAATGTTTAAGGCATAAATAAGAGGAGATAGATAGTCTATTCAATGACTGTCTATCTCTGTTTCTTTATAGAAGAAAACAATTTGGTTAAGGGAAGTGAGCAGAATGATACGATTCATGGAAGAAAGAGATATTCCCGAGGTTTTGGTTATCTATAATGATATTATTTTAACAAGCAAGGCTGTCTATCGATACGAAATACAAACTTTAGATGAAAAAGTACAGTGGTTTAGGGAGCAACAAGCATTAGATAATCCTTTACTTGTATTTGTGGATAATGGGCTTGTCGCTGGCTTTGCTACCTATAGTCAATTCCGTTCTTACCCAGGTTATAAATATACAATGGAGCACTCTGTCTATGTGCACAAAGAACATTATCAAAAAGGGATTGCGACAAAGCTCATGAACAAGCTGATAGAGATCGCTGAAGAAAATGGTGTCAAAACGCTTGTTGCTGGTATTGATGGAGAAAACATTGGTAGTATTAAAGCACATGAAAAATTAGGCTTTGAATATGCAGGAACCATTAAAAATGCAGGCTATAAATTTGAACAATGGCTAGACCTTGTGTTCTATCAACTTCATTTGACTGGACCGAAATCATAAAAGGATATGACAAATGTCATATCCTTTTTGTGATGTTTGCGTCTGTTACTGACTTGTACTCTTGTTTTATGATGAGGTCATAAGAAAAAAAGAAACGAGGGAGTAAAAGATGGCAACTATTAAAGAAAAAACAAAAAAGTTACGCCAAGATGTAGCGCCATTTGCCAAATCAGATACGCGTAAAAGTGTTTTTCAGATTATAAATACAATTGTACCGTTAATTGCATTATGGGTGGCTGGTTACTTGTTAGTGGATGTATCACCTTGGCTAACAGTCGGCTTAAGTGCTATTTCAGCAGGTTTTGTCGTACGAACTTTTATTATTTTTCATGATTGTACACACGGCTCATTTTTCAAAAGTAAAAAGGCAAACGACTGGGTTGGATTTTTTACTGGGGTGCTAACATCATTCCCTTATGAAAAATGGAAACGTGAACATACAATTCACCATGCAACAAGCTCAAACTTAGACAAGCGTGGTATCGGTGATATTGATATGATGACAGTTGAAGAATATATGCAAGCCTCAAAAGGGCAACGTCTATGGTACCGCTTCTATCGTAATCCATTTGTGATGTTTGGATTAGGCCCACTTTATATGGTTCTTGTCTTAAATCGTTTTAATCGTAAGGATGCGAAGAAGAAGGAACGTCTCAATACAATTTTAACGAATATTGTCATTGTGGGAATTTGTGCCGCTTTAATTTTCTTCATGGGCTGGCAAGCGTTTTTATTAGTGCAAGGCGTTACTTTATTTATTGCAGGTTCTTTAGGAATTTGGTTATTTTACATCCAGCACACGTATGAAGATTCTTATTTTGAACATGATTCAGAGTGGGATTATGTGAAAGCCGCAGTTGAAGGAAGCTCCTATTATAAATTGCCAAAACTTTTACAATGGGTAACAGGGAATATTGGTTTCCATCATGTTCATCACTTAGCTCCTCGTGTACCTAATTATAATCTTGAAAAGGCACACAATGAGACACCGCCATTACACATGGCAACAACGATTACTTTACGTACGAGTTTAGAATCACTACGTTACAAGTTATATGATGAAGATCAAGGTAAATTTGTGACGTTTAAAGAAGTAAATGAAATTATAAAACGTAAAGCAAGAGGCAGTATTGCCGCTTAGTTGAAAACAGCCATCTCTGCAAGGGAGATGGCTGTTTTATATAAAGAGAGGAATATGGGTCAAAGCATGTACAGGCATAAATTTAATTTTCTTGTTATAATAAGGGAAAAGTAGGAAAGAGCGTGAGATTATGTTGAGGAAATGGCATAGTATTATTCCGAATAGTCCGATGCTCAGTGTATATTTGTGGATAATTTTTTGTTTCCTACCGTTTTTCTTCATTTTTAGGAAATCATCTTATATCGAAATATCGATAGGCATTACATTTTTAATGCTCTATTTTATCTTCTATCGATTTGCCATGAATTCGAAAAGCGGTTTAGTTTATATGTGGATTAGCTTTGAAATGGTCATAAACATTATTATGACCATCTTGTATGGCTATGTCTATTTGTCCATTTTCACAGCATTTTTTATTGGCAATATCCGAAGACCCGTCGGCTTTTATATTATGTATGGTCTACATATTGGATTTACAGTTATTTCAACGGGTGCTGGATTTTTTGTAGAGCTCAACCTATTTTTATCGCAGTTGCCTTTCGTTGTATTAACTATTTTAGCTGTTGTCCTTTTACCGCTAACGCTTTATTCCAAAAATAAACGTGAAAATTTAGAGGGACAGTTAGAAACAGCCAATGAACGTATTGCTGAGTTAATTGTTTTTGAAGAACGACAAAGAATAGCTCGAGATTTGCATGATACATTAGGACAAAAATTGTCCATGATTGGTTTGAAGAGTGATCTAGCTTCTAGGCTGATTGAACGAGATCCCCAGCAGGCCTTGATTGAGATTAAGGATATACGCCAGACGGCTAGTATTGCTTTAAAAGAGGTTCGGGAATTAGTTTCAGATATGCGCACGGCAAAATTTGAAGATGAGATCATGCGTATTTCACAAATGCTAAAGGCAGCTGAAATGGAGTTTGTCTTTGAAGGGGATAAAAACGCACTGCAAGTTCCACCACTTGTAGAGAATGTTTTATCTATGTGCTTAAAAGAGGCGGTTAATAATGTTGTCAAACATAGTGGAGCAACAAAATGCGAAATTGCCTTCCATCAAAATTTTAAAGAAGTTTACTTAGTAGTGCGAGATAACGGACAGGGCATTACGAAAAAACAAGCCTGGAGAACTGGTAATGGATTGAAAGGAATGCGGGAACGTTTAGAGTTTATTAATGGGTCCTTCAAAATTGAAAGTGTTGAGGGGACCACATTAACGGTAACTATCCCAGTAGCTATTACGCATCAGAATGTCAAAGACAATCTGAAGAACATATAGAAAAGAGGATTGTGACATGATACGAATTGTGATTGCTGAAGATCAGGGGATGCTATTAGGCGCGCTTCGCTCTTTACTTAGTATGGAGGAGGATATGGAGGTTGTTGGCTTAGCAAAAAATGGTGAGGAAGCATTGATGCTTGTGGAAGAGCATCAGCCTGATATTTGTATTATGGATATTGAAATGCCGGTGAAAACGGGACTAGATGCAGCAGAAGAAATGCATAGCACTGGCTCAGGTTGTAAAGTCATTATTTTAACTACATTTGCTAGACCTGGATATTTCGAACGTGCTAGAAAAGCGAGTGTCAGAGGCTATTTATTAAAGGATAGCCCTATAGAGGAGTTAGTGAGCGCAATCCGTACAATCATGGACGGTAAACGTATTTATGCACCAGAGCTCGTTGATTTTGTCTATGAAGATGATAGTGAAAATCCTTTAACGGAGCGAGAGAGTCAAGTACTGACACTTGTAGCAGAGGGCAAAACGACAAAGGAAATTGCTGCTGAGCTGTTTTTGTCTGCTGGCACAGTTCGTAACTATATTTCGACGATTTTAGAAAAACTAAACGTTGGCAATCGAATTGAGGCCATTGCACGCTTTAAAGAAAAAGGATGGAATAAATAAAATGAGAACCTTATCGCATCATAAGCGAAAAGGTTCTCGTTTTTTTTACTTATTGCGTTTAGTTAAACGGCCAAGAACGAATGCACCTGCTGCTACTGCAAGAACAGTATTCGTTTTTTTCGTAAATACTTGTTTTGTGACAAGATTAAGGTTTTGAGGACGCTCAGCTAAACGGCGCATGAAATAGCCGTACCAATCTTCACCGAATGGAACGTACACACAGAAGTTATAGCCTTCTTTTGCAAGCTCTTTTTGCATATCTGTACGGAAACCATATAGCATTTGGAATTCAAATTTATCAAGCGGAATATTATGATCAGCTACAAAGCGTTTTACGTGCGCAATGATATTGTGATCATGAGTTGCGATTGATGTAAATTTACCGTTTAGTAGGTGATATTCAATCAACTCAATAAAGTTTAAATCAATATCTAATTTGTCTTGATAAGCTACTTCAACTGGCTCTTTATAAGCACCTTTTACGATACGTAAACGGTAGTCCTTAAATTTTTCAATATCATCTTTTGCACGGTAAAAGTATGATTGGATGACTGTACCAACATTATTAAATGTTTTCGATAATTCTTCCACCATATCGAAGGAAGTTTGTAGACGTCCATAGTCTTCCATATCAAAGTTAACAAAGATATCGTATGAAGCGGCTTTCTCTACAATCTCATACAGATTGTCATAACAAAAATCAACATCAATATCTAAGCCTAATTGAGATGGCTTTAATGAAATATGTGCAGCTACACCGTTTTCGTGAATAGCTTCGATCACAGTAAGGATTTTTTCTTTAGCAGCAGTCGCTTCTTCTTTACTTGAAACAAATTCACCTAGATTATCTACTGTACAAGAAATATTATGTGCATTTAGTTCTTTGATGCTTGCAATTGTTTCTTCGATATTTGTACCAGCTACTACACTTTGTGCTCCTAATTTTAGGCCATATTTCTTTGCAGCACTATTTAATAGTTGGTTCTCAGATAAGTGGATGAAAAAATCGCGTAATAACATGGTCATTCTCCTAACTGCATTTTCTTTTTAGTATAACATAAATTTTTTAAACTATATTACATTCAGCCTAACAATTATTTCATTTCAAGTATTTGCATACGTTCATTAAATAGTGCAGGATAACTTAAAAAGCCAATCATAACGCTGGATAATGTTGCAGTTGTTAAGAGAGCAAAGATAATTAATAGTTGAAATTGGACTGCCTGAAGAGGGTCGGCTCCCCCGATAATTTGACCACTCATCATACCTGGTAGCTGTACTAGCCCGATTGTTTTTTGACTCTCAATCGTAGGAATCATACTAGCTTTTATGGCATGAATTAATTGGCGATGAATAGCCTGTTTTGGTGTGCCACCTAGGGATAGTATTAGTTCCATTTGATCCCTATGGTTAATAATTTCAGCTGTAAAACGATTTAAGAATAAAATGGATAGCACCATGGAATTACCAATTAGCATCCCGCTAATGGGAATGATATACTGAGCAGTTGCTGGAACAATATGAAAGCCTAGCAAAACACCTTGTGTAATTATTTCTATCATGACAAGGGTCAGTGCTATCTTCCAGGTGATTCCTTTAATACCTGCTCCTTTTTTTCGTGCATTTAACGTGGCCACGATAATCATTAGTGCTACCATCAGGAAAATATAACTATAACTATTTGCATCAAACACAAATTTTAATATATAGCCAACAGCAAGCAATTGAATGATGGAGCGTAATGTTGCAATAAGCGTATCTTTTTCAAGGTCTAATTTTAATATTTTGGATAATAGTAAAGGGATACAAACAAAAATTAATGTCAGTGATAAGGCTGTATATGTCATTTGTTAACCCCCTGTACAAACTCGGCAACACGTGGATTTGTTGGTGCATTGAGTAATGAACTTTTACCAGTTTCAACGAGCTCCCCATTCATCATCACCCATGTATAGTGACCAATCGTTAGCGCTTGTTGCAAATTATGGGTAATCCAAATCATGGTGACATTGTATTTTTTGTTAATGGTGACAATCAATTTTTCAATATCCTGAACGGATTGACGATCCAAGGCAGACGTTATTTCGTCTAATAATAAAATAGAGGATTGATTGATAAGTGTTCGAGCGATGGATACCTTTTGACGTTGTCCGCCTGATAGATCATTTGTAGATTGATGCAGGAAGCTTTCGTTTAACCCAACGTCCTCTAAATATTGAATAGCCTCCTGCTGCAAAAGTTTCTGTCCTTGCAGTGTGCGGGGAAGTGCAAGATTCTCTAACACTGTACCTGCTATCATAGGAGCTGCCTGTAAAGCAATACCAACATGCCTTCTTAAAGCTGTTGGATCATATGTAGAGATAGGTTGATTATCAACGAGTATATGCCCATTTGATGGTGAGAGAAGGCCATTACATAACTTAAGTAATGTTGTTTTTCCAGCGCCAGAGGGGCCAACGAGCGTGGTGATTTGCCCTTTTGGAAATGACCCAGTAATTGACTTTAATATCATTTTGTCATTTACTGAAAAATGAACTTGTTGGAAGTGAATGGCAGGTTCATATAACATATTCATCTATTGAAACTCCTTTACTTTAGTCAGTAAAATAACTGTAGCATGAAATGACTGGAAGATGGTGTTGAAATAAAAGAAAGAAGGGGATTTGGGAATGGAAATATTGTATTTCGATACATTAACATATGCGCAAGGGGATATGTATGTTGTTGCTTCAGATAAAGGACTAGTTTATATAGGTACACCAAATGCATCATTCGATGAAGTAAAGGAGTGGGCTAAAAAACCATTTAAAGGATATTGTTTTGAAGAGAATTCAGAAACGTTGCTCCCATATAAAGAGCAATTAACAGCCTATTTTAAGAAGGAGCTTATTGAATTTAATCTTCCAATCCATGTGAAAGGGACGGCATTTCAATTAGCGGTGTGGGATGCATTAAAAGAATTAGCCTATGGTACAACAACAACTTATGGAAATATTGCTCAACGCATTGGTAATCCCAAAGCGGTTCGAGCTGTAGGGTCTGCTATTGGAGCAAATCCAATCCTGGCGATTATTCCATGTCATCGGGTCATTGGTAAAAATGGTCAATTAACAGGCTTCAGAAGCGGCTTAGCTATGAAACAATTTTTACTTGAGTTAGAGAAAGAATCAATGGATTGAAGCGAAATAATTTCTTGTAAATGTTAGTATCTTCTTAAATCGTGGAAAGAGCGCTTTTTCTATAGATTTGATCACTCCAAACAAAGTATCCTACCTCCTCTGTAAATGAAGGTTTCCGATGTAGGAGTGCGCCAAAAGAAATCTGCCCCCATTATCCAGAGATAAAGGAGCAGATGTTTCTACTAGCTATACATGTTGTTCTTCTTGAACATTGTTCTGAGCTTTACCGAAATGTGTTAAACGATGAGCGAAGGTTTCGCCTCGTACAGCGGAGCTTTTGAAAATATCTTGGTATTCGTAGGCAGGCGTTCCGTGTTCCATTACATCTAATCCAGCTATTTCTTCTTCAGCCGTTACTCGTAATGGGACAAATGCTTTGATGATCAATAAACCTGCTGCTACAGATACACTAACCCAAGCAATAGTAGCAATAACGCCGATTGCTTGAATGCCTAATAGACCAAAACCCCCACCATAAAATAAGCCTTGCCCACCAATATCAAATAGGCCAACTGCCAGTGTACCCC
The DNA here is from genome assembly GCF_024919535.1 of Lysinibacillus sp. A4. Taxonomy (NCBI): domain Bacteria; kingdom Bacillati; phylum Bacillota; class Bacilli; order Caryophanales; family Bacillaceae; genus Lysinibacillus; species Lysinibacillus sp. A4. Next base: position 72,230 of record NZ_JANWTB010000016.1, read on the forward strand.
AAATACCACAAATACCATGAACAGCAATTGCTCCAACAGGATCGTCAACTTTTAGCTTCCACTCTAGGAAGCGAACACCTTCCACAAGTAAAGGTGCAGCAATTAAGCCGATGATAAGTGAGCCAAATATGCTGACATTCGCTGCACCAGCAGTAATCCCTACAAGCCCAGCTAATGCACCATTTAATGTAAGAGAGCCATCGATATGTCCGTATCGAAATTTTGTATAGAAAGCAGTGGCAACGACACCAGCTGCAGCTGCAAAAAACGTATTAGCAATAACACTAGGAACTAGCTCTGGATCAGCAGCTAATGTAGAAGCGCCATTGAAGCCGAACCAACCAAACCAAAGTAAAAATACGCCTAATGCACCTAAAGGAATGCTGTGTCCTGTAATAACATTTACTCGACCATTTTCATATTTGCCTAGTCGAGGTCCAACCATAACTGCTGCGACAAATGCTGCAACAGCACCTGTTAAGTGGACAACTGTCGAGCCAGCAAAATCAACAAAACCTAAATCTGTTAACCAACCTTGACCACTCCAAACCCAGTGGCCTACTACAGGATAAACAACTAAAGACATAAGTATAATAACGCCAACATAAGCAAAAATATTAGTACGTTCTGCAACAGCCCCCGATAAAATAGTTGCTCCAGTTGCAGCAAACATCGTTTGGAAGATAAAGAAAGAAAGATCATCTACTCCTTTTAAAGCAAAGCCACTTGTGCCGAAAATGCCACCTACTGAGTCTCCGAACATAATGGCATAGCCACATAAAAAATAGACGATCCCACCAAGAGAAATGGTAAGAAAATTCTTCATGATGATATTGACTGCATTTTTTGAGCGGGTAAATCCAGCCTCAACCATAGCAAAACCTGCATGCATAAAGAATACTAAAATAGTGCCAAGCATCACCCAAATTAAATTAACAGATAATAGTACTTCATCCATCTATATCGCCCCCTTTATTCTACTGCAATCGATCCGACTTCTTTTGTTCGGATACGAATTGCTTGTTCTACTGGATAAATAAAAATCTTCCCGTCCCCAACTTTACCGGTTGCTGCTTCACGCAATAAAATCTCTACAATGGCATCAACTTTGCCATCGTCTACAATCATTTCTAATTTTAATTTAGGTAAAAATTCAATTTCATACGTATTGCCGCGGAAGAGTCCTGTTCGACCTAGCTGACGACCACAACCAGCGATTTCAGAAACGCTTAACCCTGCAATTCCTTCCTGTGCAAGACCATCCCGAACAGCTCCAAAAACTTCAGGACGAATGATTGCTTCAATTTTTTTCATGTGTACCAGCTCCTTGCGTAAATTTAATTTACATGTTAAAACGGTATTAAAAACAGTGCAATTGTTTTTTTGAATTCTGTGTAAGGTTAGTTTACACAGAATATTTCTAGTCCCGAAGTATTTTAGAAAAAAGCTTTTTATAAAGGGAATGAAAGCGGTACTAAAATTTGTGTCTAAAATGTGAATAGTTCTAAATTTTCTGACTATTAATGTTAGAAAACCTAACATCTATAAGTGGGAATGTAATACGCAAGAATTTGGGTATATAGTGTATACTAGGACTAATTATCAAAGCGGAAGAAGGGGTTTCTTTTGAGATCGAACTATGCAGATGATAGCTTAGCGCTACACACAGACTTATATCAAATCAATATGGCAGAATCCTACTGGGCGGATGGCATACATAATAAAAAAGCGGTTTTTGAATTGTATTTTAGAAAATTACCTTTTGGTAATGGCTATGCCATATTTGCTGGGTTAGAGCGAATGCTTGATTATCTACGTGATTTTCATTTTAGTGAATCGGATATTGCGTATTTACGTGATGAAGTAGGTTATAAAGATGACTTTATACAGTATTTAAAGAACATCCGATTTACTGGAGAAATGTATTCCATGGTAGAAGGGGAACTGGTTTTCGCTAATGAACCAATCGTCCGAATTGAAGCTCCATTAGTAGAGGCGCAGCTAATTGAAACAGCCTTACTTAATATTGTTAACTATCAAACATTAATTGCTACAAAGGCTAGCCGTATCAAGCAAATTATTAAAAATGAAGTGGCAATGGAATTTGGTACAAGGCGTGCACAAGAGATGGATGCTGCTATTTGGGGAACACGTGCCGCGTTTATCGGTGGTTTTGCTTCCACAAGTAATGTTCGAGCAGGTAAACTTTTTAAAATTCCTGTCTCTGGTACACATGCCCATGCATTAGTACAAGCTTATAAAAATGATTATGATGCATTCCATGCTTATGCAAAACGTCATCGCGATTGTGTGTTTTTGGTAGATACTTATAATACATTGAAATCAGGGGTGCCAACTGCAATTAAAGTAGCTAAAGAGCTAGGAGACAAAATTAACTTTATTGGCATACGCTTAGATAGCGGCGATATTGCTTTCTTATCAAAAGAAGCTCGTCGTATGTTGGATGCTGCAGGCTTCCATGATGCCAAAATCATTGTCTCAAACGATTTAGATGAATACACCATCTTAAATTTAAAAGCTCAAGGAGCAAAAGTGGATATTTGGGGAATTGGTACAAAGCTTATTACAGCTTACGACCAGCCTGCGTTAGGTGCAGTATATAAAATGGTGGCTATCGAGAATAGCGAAGGGCAACTTGAAGATACAATAAAAATCTCAGCTAATGCGGAAAAGGTATCAACGCCAGGCTTGAAAAATGTCTATCGTATTATCGATAAAAAGAATGGGAAGGCAGAAGGAGACTACATCACAATGCACGATGAAAATCCTCAAGCTGAGGAACGTATCAAAATGTTCCATCCGATTCATACGTTTGTCTCAAAGTTTGTCACAAATTTTGAAGCAAAAAATTTACATCAGCATGTTATTAAAAATGGAGCGATCAATTATCAAAACCCTACATTAGAGGAAATGCGTGATTACGCGGCGGAGAATTTAGAGCTGTTGTGGGATGAATATAAGCGTGCGATGAATCCTGAAGAATATCCGGTCGATCTCAGTCAAAAATGCTGGGATAATAAGATGCGTAATATTGAAGAAGTGCATGCGATGGTTAAACGAATGTAAAAAGGAGTGACGGGTGCAATGACTTTACAGCAACAAATTATTGAGGAATTACGCGTACTGCCTAACATTGATGTACAGAGGGAAATACGTAAATCAATTGATTTTTTAAAGGAATATGCAAAACGCTATAGTTTTGTAAAAGGTTTTGTTCTTGGTATTTCTGGTGGTCAAGATTCAACATTAACAGGAAAACTAGCGCAGTTGGCTATTGATGAATTAAATGCAGAAGAGGGAGAAATGAAGTATTCGTTTTTCGCTGTACGATTACCATATGGCGTACAAGCTGATGAACAGGATTGCCAAGATGCCATTGATTATATAAAGCCAACGAAGGTTTATACAGTAAATATAAAAGACGCAGTGGATGCTAGTGTGAGAGCTCTAACAAATGCGGGGGTTGAGCTGAATGACTTTGTGAAAGGGAATGAAAAGGCTCGTGAGCGTATGAAGGTCCAATATTCAATTGCTGCAATGAATGGAGCGGTTGTATTAGGAACAGATCATGCTGCGGAAGCTATTACAGGCTTCTATACAAAGTTCGGGGATGGTGGAGCAGACTTAATGCCAATCTTTCGTTTAAATAAACGACAAGGAAAGCAATTGTTAGCAGAACTTCAATGCCCTGAGCATCTTTATAAAAAGGTGCCTACAGCAGACTTAGAAGAAGATCGTCCCTCATTGCCAGACGAAGTGGCGCTAGGTGTGTCGTATGATCAAATAGATGATTATTTAGAGGGGAAAGAAATTCCAGAAGAACCTCGCCAAAGATTAGAAGAGTATTATTTGCGTTCCCAACATAAACGTCATATGCCAATTACAATATTTGATGATTTTTGGAAGTAAGATGAGCGAAAAGGGTTATAAAGAAAGTGGTTTCACTTTTAAAAATAGCTCTTTTCGCTCTTTTTTTATGTATTATGGTTCTATGTTGTTAATTGTCAGCATATAATGTCGATATAATTACCTATAAGGATAATAAAATGTAGGGGAGGGTAACTTTTTATGAGGACTTCTAGAGTGAGTGCAACGACAAGTAGTGTTTTTCGGCAGGAACAGCAGTATTTACATGCTGGTGATCTCAGCCATAACTTTGGGCAAAATCCACAAAAGCAATTTCGGAATAGATTACAAAAAAATAAAGAGAAAACGTACAATTCAACAACTGTTTCTGTAAATTCACAACAGCAGCAACCGATTACACCTATCCATGTAGATAGCGCTAGTGATTTGGAGATTCGCCGTGAATTAAATGAAACGGCATTAAAGCTCAGTCGTTTAAACAAACAAAAGAAGCGACTCAATAGTTATCGTTCTTCCATATAAGCCAAACTCTCCACATCAGTGTGGGGAGTTTTTATTTTTGAGGAGAAGTAAATAAAAGCACTAAATTCAAAATATTTGAAGTGAAGATGTTCATGGAATGTTCAAGGTAATTTTTCCATTTCTTCACAGCGATTTTTAACTAATTTCACAACTAATCTGTAATGTAGGATATGGCAACAGAAAACTAAACTTGGAGGATAAAGTTGTGAAAAAATTATGGTTACCTGCACTAATATTATTATTTGTACTTGCAGCTTGTGGTAGCGAAAAAAAACAGGTAGAAGAAAAGGGAATTGAACAAGAAACTACGAAAAACGAATCAGAAACCGTGCAAGTTGCTTCACTAGTAGATACACGGTTACAAGAGCCAGAAGAAGATACAATTTGTGAAATGTGTAATATGAAAGTTTATATGAAAGACCATGAGATGGGTGTATTTTCAGCGCAGGCAATAAAAGAAGATGGAACAATCGCTTTTTATGACGATATTGGCTGTTTATTAAATGCAGAGGTTGCTAATGAAGAAAAAAACGAAAAATTTGTACGTGATTTTGTGACGAAAGATTGGGCAAAGATTGAAGATGTAACAATTATAAAAACGGAGCTGAAATCGCCGATGAACTGGGGCTATATTTATTTCGTGGACAAGGCTGAAGCAGATAAATATATGCAAGAAAATTCGAAAGCTTATGTGGAGGAACTACAAAAAATTAAAGATGATGCATTGGAGAGACGTAAGAAAATGATGCAAAAAAAGGCTGAGGATGAAAACGATGCATCTGGTTCTGTGCATTCGAATGAGATGAATCAAGAAGGGCACAGTCATTAAATCATAGACTAGGGGAAATCCTCTAGTCTTTTCTTGCTGAGTAAGGAGGTGGAAAGTGATGAAGCAAATGATGTTGTTCTTTTTGTTTTTTCTATTTACAAGTCAAACGGCGTATGCAGAATTTGATATTCAATATGCTATCGATCAAGCAAAAGCTGGAGATAGTATTCATATTCCTGCTGGTCGTTACCAAGGGAATTTCATTGTGAAAAAACCGATCAAACTGTACGGACAAAAAGGAGCTGAGCTTTATGCTCAAAATGATGAACCTGCATTAAAAATTGAATCTGCATCGAATGTTTTGATAGAAAATATAAGAATAACAGCAAAAAATCAAGGAATTGTTGCTAATGAGGTGGAGAATTTAGAGCTAAGAGCTATTGAATTAAAAGATATCCGCGTTGGTATACATCTTCAACATTCAAGGCATATTCGAGTTTTGGAAAATAAGATCATTGGAAATGAAACACACTTTGCTGAAAAAGGAAATGGAATTGCAGTTTTTAAAAGTGAGGATGTTGTGATCGATCAAAATACGATCGAACATGTCCAAGATGGTATATACGTTGAAGAAGTGACGCGAATGGATGTAAAGCGAAATAAAGTAACAAATAGTCGATATGGAACACATTTTATGTATTCAAGTGGTGTGAAGGTGTTGTTCAATACGTATTCACACAATGTTACAGGTCTTATGGTGATGATGACTACTAATTTAGAAATAAGTAGTAATACAATCAGTACTCATAATGGCTTCAATAGTTATGGACTTATGATGTATGACACACAGGAGGCAATGATAAGAGAAAATAGCTTTCTACATAATCGTGTAGGGGTAGCGTTGCAGAAGAGTTCAGTGATTCAAATACATGAAAATCGCTTTCAGATGAATCAAACTGCATTAGAAGGTACAAAAGTCGATGCGCGTTCAACCATTATGGATAATCAGTTTACAGGCAATATATTAACAGCAAGGTCAGACAATCAGGGATTACGTTTAATTCATAATTTTTATGATGATTATACAGGGCTAGATGTTACAGGTGATGGTTTTGGAGATGTTCCATATGTGGCTGTGTCGAGTTTTGGACAATGGATGGTGAGACAGCCAGTTTATCAATTTTTTGTGGCATCACCCAGCGTTGTTATCCTGACGTCACTAGATCAACAGATTAATAAAACAGAACGAAATCTACTGGTAGATAATGAGCCAAAATTACTGAGCAATAGGAAAGAGATAGAGTTTTCATTAGATATCCTACAAATAATGATTGGTTTTATCGTGTTTATGGGAAGTTTGTGGCTTTGGAAAAGGGGGGGACGAGTATGACTAGATGGATAATGATACTAATTATATGTGGCGTTATTTTAGTGGGCTGTGGTGAAAAAGCATACCATCCACGTGAAATTAATAGTGAAACAGATGTTTGTAAAGTTTGTAATATGAGTATTGTTCATAATGAATACGCAGGGCAGATTGTTTTGAAAAATGGAGACGATGAGATTTTTGATGATATTGGATGCTTGATGGATTACATTGAGCTAAATGGCGATGATGAAGTTGGGGCAGCCTATATTAAAAATAAAGCAACGAATGAATGGATTGATGTTTATAAAGCGATTTATGTATACAACAAAAATTATTGGACGCCTATGAACTATGGCGTTATTGCATTTGCTACAAAAGACGAAGCGCGAGAATGGATGAATGATGAAGGAGAAGGTCAACTATTAGTCTATCGTGATTTGTTGACATTGAATTGGGGGATTCATGAGTGATGTTTGTAAAAATAGAGCTGAAGCAGATTTTAAGAAGTCGATGGATGCAACTTGTAGCCTTTCTTTTTACGTTTGTTTTCGTTGCCATTATCGTCATTCAACAGATGGCTTTGCCAGATATTGAAGGCTTTACACGGCAAACTGCATCGTTTTTAAGTGTGTTGTTATTTCTGCTGCCGCTATTTATCCTCACCATTGGTAGTATGAGTGTAGCTGGTGACATAGAGTCAGGTTGGTTATCGTTATTAAAAACATATCCTATGAAACGGATGCAATATATTACAGGCAAATATGTAGCGACAGCACTTGCGTTTTTATTAGTAATAGTAGTGGCATTTGGTTTTGTATTAGCCGTAGGTGGGTTACTAGGTGGGGTACGGTTACCAATTGTTTTAGTTATGCTTACACTATTATGTATTATTATCTTTGTGTCTTTAGGAATCTTGCTAGGGGTATTTGCAAAAACAAGATTATTTGCACTTGCATTATCACTTGTAGTATGGTCCTTACTTTTATTGCTCATATCGTATGCATTAATGGCTATAGGCGCAGTTGTTCCTGGGCATCTTTTACAAAAGTTTATCATCATAACGATACATATTAATCCAGTTGAATGGCTGCGCTTCGGCTATTTTATATTTAGTAATCAAGCTAGTGTGCTTGGTCCAGCCTTTTATGATGTTACGAGGTTTTACTTATCACCGCTTGGTCAGGTGGTGTATGGAATAATAACAATACTCTGGATTGTACTACCGTTAATGCTTGCTACGAAGCTGTTAAAGGAGGGGGAGCGGCGATGATTCTGTTAGAGGGAAAAAATGTAGTCAAGGTTTATGAAAATGATAGGGGATTAAAAGAAGCCTCCTTTCTGCTGCAAGCTGGTCGAATTCTAGCGTTGGTTGGAGGAAACGGGGCAGGAAAGAGTACTTTGATTCGTTTGTTAACGGGTCAAGAGAAAGCGCAATCTGGTGAAATAATATGGCATCAACCACAAACAATACGTTTTATGCCTGATGATGTAAACTTTCCAACTATGCTAACTGCATCTGAAGTATTAGAGCTGTTGGCATCTTTAAAAGAAGTAGATAGTTATGAGCAAGAGAATGTTCTGAAGCGTGTTTCCTTGTGGGATGTTCGGAAGCAAAGAGCTAAACACTTTTCTAAAGGGATGCTCCAGCGCCTAAACCTAGCTCAAAGCCTACTTGGTAACGGGTCATTGCTAATTTTAGATGAGCCAACGAATGGTCTAGATCCCTTTTGGATAGCACAGTTGAAAAACATGATGTTGGAGGAGAAGGAAAAAGGCAATACCGTTATCTTCTCTACTCATTTGCTGTCTTTTGCGGAAGAAATAGCGGATGATCTATTAGTTTTACATGAAGGGGAAATTATCATTTCTGGGGCGATAACTGAAATTTTCTTACAAGAAAATTCTACATCTTTAGAAGAAATATGGTTAAAAAGATTGAATTTGTAACATTCTAATGATTAATGACGTTATATAATAAGGGTTAGGCTTGTTTGGGTATTATCAAACAAGCCTTTTTTATGAATGTTCATAGGAAGTAGAAGTTTCAGATAATTGTTTTACAGGACAGATTTCGCTATGCTTAGATTAAGTTTGCTTGCAATTCACACAATTGCTTGATGGAATGGGAGGCTTTTCGATTAATGAATGCTCAAATACAGAATGTTTTAGAAAATATAGAAAAAGTAATGATTGGTAAAAGAGAAATTGCCGAGCTCAGTATTGTCGCATTATTGGCAAGAGGGCATGTTTTGTTGGAGGATGTACCTGGAGTAGGAAAGACAATGATGGTGCGAGCACTTGCAAAATCTTTTGATGCACAATTTAAGCGTATTCAATTTACGCCAGATCTATTGCCATCAGATGTAGTCGGTATTTCTATTTATAATCCAAAGACAATGGAGTTTGAATTTCGTCCTGGTCCAATCATGGGGGATGTTGTACTAGCCGATGAAATTAACCGAACGTCTCCGAAAACTCAATCAGCCTTGTTAGAGGGAATGGAAGAGGCTTCTGTTACTATTGATGGGAAAACGTTGATAATCAATCAGCCATTTTTTGTGATGGCTACACAAAATCCCATTGAGCATGAAGGTACCTATCCTTTACCTGAAGCACAACTAGATCGATTTCTCTTAAAGATAAAAATGGGCTATCCATCTAGGGGGCAGGAAGTTGAAATTTTACGAAGAGCTGAGAATGGTAAAGCCATTGAAAAAATCGAAGCGGTATTATCGGTAGCGCAATTAATCGAATTACAGGAACTTGTTCAAGGTGTGTATGTAGAAGATTCTGTTAAAAATTATATGGTGGAGCTTGCTACCCTAACAAGGGAAAATAATTATGTCTATTTAGGTGTGAGTCCTCGTGCCACAATAGCACTAATGAAAGCTTCTCAAGCTTACGCATTTTTGAAAGGGCGAAGCTATGTTACCCCTGATGATGTTCAATATTTAGTGCCATTTGTTTTTAGTCATCGTTTAGTTTTAAAACCAGATGCACGCTATGATAATGTGACGGCAGACGAAATTATCCAGCGTATCATTGCTAAAACACCAGTTCCGACAAAGAGGTTTGCAGAACAATGAGGCGATGGAAAGCTTTTGTAGAAAAAAGTAAACATTTCCTATTAATCGCTTTCTTGATGATCGTAACATTTTGTTATGCAATGTTCCAAGGTGGATTTGTGAGCTGGTTTGTATTTTTTACGGTTAGTCCGTTTTTAGTGTATGCATGTATGTTCTTTATCGTTAGAGAGGATATTTTACTAATCGAACGTAAGATTGACCCGATTCATATAGAACGCGGTCAATCAGCGAAGGTGCTTATTACGATAGAACGTAAAACACGTTTTCCGTTTGCCTATATCGTAATGGAGGAACTTGTGGATAGTGAGGGATTAGTGCAAGCTAAAATACAAAATGCGAATGCCATTAAGTTCGTTGGATTTAAAAAAGACTTTAGCTGGCAATATGAATTGGAGAATATGCCACGTGGTGAACATCGCTACCTAGGTGTTACAATTATTTTCTACGATTTTTTTGGCTGGGCTAAAAAGGTTGTCGTAGCAGAAAAGGACCAAACTATTTTAGTTTACCCAAGAATACAAGAGATGAAATATGCTGCGCTTCAAACAAAATATGATGTTGGCCCGATGATGTCACCATACTCTATTGTGAAGGACACATCGATGGCTGTTGGATTAAGAGAGTACGTTCCTGGAGATCGTTTTTCATGGATTCATTGGAAATCATTTGCACGTACACAAAAGTTGCAGTCTAAGGAATTTGAGGATCGACAATCATCAGAACTAATGTTAGTGCTAGACGCAACAAAATCCATAATGTTTGAAGAAAAAGTGGAGTTAGTGGCTTCAATGCTACAGATGATCGTTCAGGAACGAGGAGATTTATCCTTTATTTCTGCTGGAGAAATGACGAAAGTATTCCCTGCTATACAGGGGGACAAGCATTTAGATCAGGTCATGTATTATTTAGCTGCGATAAAACCTACGGAGAATGTCAAGTTTCGATTTCATGACCAACAAGCCTTTAAGCAAGTTGCAACACTGCTTTATGTGACAAGTGATGTTTCAGATGAATTACTACATACTCTTGCAAATATTGTGAAAAGCTGTATTTGTTTTGTAGTGGCCAAGCAGCCACCAGTGCAATCTGAGCTTGCGATGCGGTATAAACATATTCAAGTTATTTATGTAAATCCAGCAGATTTCTATCATTTATTCACGGAGGTGATGAGACCGTGAAGCAAACATTAGGAGAATTTTTAGAATTAGCCATAGCTTATGTTATTGTATTTTTCATTTTGCGTGAATGGCTTATTCCCATTATGCAATTAACGAATACAGGTGGGATGCATCTTTTCTTAGTCTTTATCGGTATGTCTTTAGCGCTAAGTCTTTTCCGCGTACATCCTTTGCTATCAGGGTTAGTGAAGTTTGGTTATATTACCTGGTTTATCGTTTTTATCTATAGCCCTAGTCCTGTATTATCTGGTAATACATTGCCTTTTTTATTGGCTGAAGGGAAAGGGAACATAACCACGATTCTAACAGGTGACTTTGGACGGGTTTCAGATGTTTTCAGAACAGTATTATTTCTTGTGTTAATTTGGATGCTAGTTTATTTAATTCACCATTGGGTTTCGGTGCGAAAAAATATATTCTACTTCTTTGCCATGACCGTATTTTTTATTGCTACTTTGGATACATTTAGTGACTATGATGGTAAAGTGGCAATTGTAAAAGTTGTTGTTTTAGGATTAATCATGACAGGTGTTCTTTTTGTCAAGCGTCTATGGCTTCAAGTGGAAACTACAAGTACGGCAATGGAAAAATGGAAAATTGTGATTCCCATGCTAGTAGCTGTATTGCTCATTAGTTCTGTAGCATTCTTTTTACCAAAGACTGGACCAACATGGGCAGATCCTGTGCCCTTTATCCAAGGTGTTACTGGACAAGATGGAAATGGAAATGGTCAAAAATCAGTTGGTTATAGCCAAGATGATAGTCAGTTAGGTGGTCCTTTCCAAGGAGATAATACGTTAATTTTCACTGCCTCTTCTCGTGATCGCCATTACTGGCGCATTGAAACAAAAGATACGTATACGTCGAAAGGTTGGATTGTTTCAGAGGGGAACTTTGGGAAAAATGTTTATGAGTCAAATACACCCATTCTGACTTCTTTACAAGTCGGGCCACCTGAAAATGAACGTCAGATTCAATTAGACATTGCTGTTCCAATGCCATTTTTAATTCAAACATATGGTATGCTTTCTGTTTCGGCTCAAGATTCCACTTTATTTATTCAAGATGAGCAGACTGAAAGAATGAATATAGAACAACAGGTGGGGGAATCGAAATCATTATCAAACTATTCATTGTCTTATAGTGAGCCTGTTTATAGTATGGAGCAGCTCCAATTGTCATATCCAGCAACACTTGAAACAATGGATTCTTCCTTTGATCGATTTTTACAGTTACCAAACCAACTTCCTCAACGTGTAAGGGACTTAGCGTCTGAAATAACGCAAAAGAAAGATACGGTTTATGAACAAATTAAGGCTGTAGAAAGTTATTTTAGAACAAATGGTTTTAAATACGATAAAACGCAAGCTGCTATTCCTGGTGAAAATCAAGACTATGTCGATCAATTTTTGTTCGATACAAAAGTAGGGTATTGTGATAATTTCTCCACTTCAATGGTGGTACTTTTACGCTCAGTAGGGATCCCAGCTCGATGGGTGAAAGGTTTTGCGCCTGGAACTGCAGGCCCTGTGTCAGATGGGTTACGTGAATATCGCATCACGAATGACAATGCGCACTCATGGGTAGAAGCATTTATACCTGGAACGGGATGGATGGAGTTTGAACCGACAATCGGCTTTTCTGGAAATGTCAATATCGATTATGATATCCCATTAGATACGTCTGATGAGGAGGAAGTGGTGCAGCCAGAATCAAAACCCGAGCAGCCACAACCGCAAGAACAGGTAACCGAGAAGGAACAGATGAAATCAACATTTAGCTTTGATGCAATGTGGTTATGGATGAAAAAGTTTGCCTATGTTTGGGTAATAATTGTTGTATTATTCATAATCACGGGTATTTCTTTATTCTTACAGCGTAAAACGTGGATTCCTAAGATGCATGTTCGAGCATACCGTAAAAAAGTAGCGGATTGGTCAAATTTCGATTCTTCTTACCATGTTTTACTGAAGCAATTATCTCGCATTGGTTTGCGCAGAAAAGATGGAGAAACGTTAAGTGCATTCGCAGAGCGTGTAGATGCAGCATTAGAAACAGATGAAATGCAAAAGCTGACGGTAGTCTACGAGCAACATATTTATGGAAAAGACAAAGAAGATGTTGATTTCATGAAGCTGAAAGAAAGTTGGGAATATTTAATCAATCGCACTATCAGTTGATTTTAACGTAGACAAAGAGTAAAATGAAAAAAATTAAATGTAAGGATTGCTTTCATATAAGTTCGATAATAGGGTTCGGATGTTTCTACGAAATCACCTTAAATGATTTCTCTATGAAGGCGGATGTTTTCGTTAGGTGAAAAGTATAGTAAATCACTTTACTTTGCTACGCATTCGCCTTTATCAATATTCTAGAGCTTATGGACGCGTAGAAAGTTTTTTTACTTTCTTCGCGTTTTTCTTTGAACACATGAAAAATATCCTTTAAAAATAATAGAAGAGGTGGAAATTTTGACAGCTAGCCCTTTATTAAAAGAGCAAGAAAAAATCGTTGTATTAGACTTCGGCAGCCAATTTAACCAATTAATTACACGTCGTATTCGTGAATTTGGTGTTTTTAGTGAACTACATCCACATACGGTAACTGCAGAAGAAATTAAAGATATGAACGCAACAGGTATTATTTTCTCAGGTGGTCCAAACTCTGTTTATGATGAAAATGCCTTTCATGTGGATCCAGCTATTTTCGAATTAGGTTTACCGATTTTAGGTATTTGTTATGGTATGCAATTAATGGCACATACAAACGGCGGTAAAGTTGAAGGTGCTGAAACACGTGAGTATGGTAAAGCCGAAATTCAAGTAACAACACCAAACAAATTATTTGGTGAGTTACCTACAGAACAAATCGTTTGGATGAGCCATGGTGACCATGTAACAGAAGTTCCAGCTGGATTTGAAGTCATCGCAACTAGCGCATCTTGTCCGATTGCTGCAATGGCAAACGTTGAACGTAAACTATATGCTGTACAATTCCATCCAGAAGTACGTCACTCTGTATATGGTAATGATCTATTACGTCAATTCGTATTCGACATCTGTGAAGCGAAGGGCGATTGGTCAATGGCAAACTTCATTGAGCTTGAAATTGCAAAAATTCGTGAAATCGTTGGCGATAAAAAAGTATTATGTGCACTTTCTGGTGGTGTAGACTCATCAGTGGTAGCGGTGTTAATCCATAAAGCAATTGGCGATCAATTAACTTGTATGTTCGTAGACCACAACTTAAACCGTAAAGGTGAAGTTGAACAAGTAATGAAAACATTCACAGAAGACTTTGACATGAATCTTATTAAAATCGATGCACGTAAACGATTCATGGACAAACTCGCTGGCGTTTCTGATCCAGAGAAAAAACGTAAAATTATCGGTAATGAATTCATTTATGTATTTGATGAAGAGGCATCTAAGCTTGAGGGTATGGATTTCTTAGCACAAGGAACTCTTTACACAGATATTATTGAATCTGGTACTTCAACTGCACAAACAATCAAATCACACCATAACGTTGGTGGTCTTCCTGAAGATATGCAATTCCAACTAATCGAGCCACTGAAAACTTTATTTAAAGATGAAGTACGTGCGCTAGGCTTAGAGCTTGGACTTGACGAAAAAATCGTTTGGCGTCAACCATTCCCAGGTCCTGGATTAGGTATCCGTGTGCTTGGTGAAGTAACAGAAGAAAAATTAGAAATCGTTCGTGAATCTGATTTCATTCTACGTGAAGAAATCGCAAAAGCTGGTCTTGAGCGTGACATTTGGCAGTACTTTACGGTATTACCTGATATCCGTTCAGTTGGTGTAATGGGCGATGCTCGTACGTATGACTATGCAATAGGTATCCGTGCCGTAACATCTATCGACGGTATGACTTCTGACTGGGCACGTATTCCTTGGGATGTACTAGAGAAAATCTCTGTCCGCCTTGTAAACGAAGTAAAACACGTGAACCGCGTACTGTATGATATTACATCTAAGCCACCAGCAACGATTGAGTGGGAATAATAGCAAAAGCCCTAAAAGCCCTGAGAGGTTTTTAGGGCCTTTTTGATTTAATTCCTTCTGAATTTATGGCTTAATGAAGTATCTCAACTGCAAAAATTGCTGGTAAAGTGTTGTATGTAGTAAACTAAATGAATGCACAAGAAATTATACTATTCAGATTAGGGGGGGATTTAAATGGAGAAAAATAAACCAATGATTCATACATTAACGGTTGGGATGCCAAAAGAATTGGTTGATAGTAAAGGACGTTCAATGATTACAGGGATTGAAAAGCAACGAGTGCAAGAAGTTTATTTGTCCTCTCAAGGCTTTGAAGGGGATGATGTGGCAGATAAAAAACATCACGGTGGCCCTGATCGAGCAGTTTGTTTATATCCTGCGGAGCATTACATACAATGGGAACAGGAACTTGGAAAAACGTTACCTATTGCTGCATTTGGCGAAAATTTAACCGTAACAAATATGTTAGAAGCAGATGTGTGTATTGGTGATATTTATAAAATTGGAGATGCTGTCATTCAAATTACACAGGGACGTATTCCATGTAGTACGATTGATAGATATACCGAGGCAAACACATTACTCAAACGTTTAATCGAAACAGGCTATACAGGTTTCCTTGCGCGTGTACTTGAAGAAGGGACAATCTGTGCAGATTCAACAATTGAGCTTGTAGAAAAGCATCCTGCACGTATCTCTGTTTTGTATTGCAATGAAGTGTACTTCAAAAACAATGATGCAATCGCTATGAAACAAATACAAGCAGTAGATGCATTAGCAGAAGATTGGAAAGAAAAATTAGAAAAAAGAATTCAAATCTTGCAAAGTAAAGTGATGAGTTAAAACATAAGCTCAAAAGAAGGATCCTCTAGAATTTCTAGGGGATTTTTTCTTTAAACTGATTGGTGGAATGTTCAGTACAAAGCCTCTTTAGTAATGTATTTAATAGAACCTGAACATTAAATAAGAATTTTACACGAACTTTCGTATTTCTTTTTAGAAAAATGTTCGGAAATAGGGTTGAAATCTAAAAAACGAAATGATATATTACGAATGTAAATTAAATACGTCGTCGTATAATGTCGGGGATAAGGCCCGTGAGTTTCTACCAAGTTACCGTAAATAACTTGACTACGATTTAGGTTTATACATAAACGTATAAACACTAATTTGTTTCACACACTAATTGTGATGAAATATATCGTAGACATGCGACTAGTAGAGTAGTCAGCGTGTCTTTTTTGTTTTCGATATTGAAGACGACCACACGGAGGATTTTTTGATAATGAAAAAATATTTCATGTTCGATGAATTAGGAACTAATTATCGCCGCGAAATAATAGGCGGTATTACAACCTTCCTTGCAATGGCATATATTCTAGCTGTTAACCCAGGTATTCTAGAAAATGCAGGGATGGATAAAGGTGCTGTTTTCGTAGCAACAGCATTAGCAGCAGCAGTCGGTTCTTTGATTATGGGGATTTTCGCTAAGTTTCCGATTTCACTTGCTCCTGGGATGGGGTTAAATGCATTCTTTGCATTTACTGTAGTCGGAGCATACGGTATTCCGTGGCAAACTGGTTTAACAGGCGTGTTTTTCTCAGGGATTATCTTTATTATTTTATCTTTAACTGGTATCCGCGAAACTGTTATTAATGCTATTCCAGTACAACTTAAGTATGCAGTTTCTGCAGGTATTGGTTTATTTATTACTTTTGTTGGTTTACAAGGAGCAGGGATCATTGTCGATAGCCCAGCGACTTTAGTCACTTTAGGAAGTTTCACAGGCGCTACTTTATTAGCGGTATTCGGAATTATTCTTTCAGTTATTCTTATTATTAAATTGCGCAGTATCGGTATTTTCTTAGGAATGGTGATTACTGCAATTATTGGGATGATCACAGGTATCATTGATCCTCCAACAGCAGTTGTATCAGCTATTCCAAGTGTAGATTCTACATTCATGGTAGCACTAGAACCACTTGGTGACTTCGGTACATTATTTAACGTGAAGTTTTTAGTAGTAGTGTTAACATTCTTGTTTGTTGATTTCTTTGATACAGCTGGTACTTTAATGGCTGTTGCGACACAAGCAGGCTTAGTAAAAGATAATAAATTACCGCGTGCAGGACGTGCCTTAATGGCAGATGCACTAGCAACAACTATCGGTTCTTTATTTGGTACGTCAACAACAACAGCGTATGTAGAGTCAACTTCTGGAGTTGCTGCAGGCGCTCGTTCAGGATTTTCAGCAGTCGTAACAGCAGTACTGTTCTTAGTTGCATTATTCTTCTCACCATTACTAGCAGTGGTAACACCAGCAGTTACTGCCCCAGCTTTAGTAATCGTAGGGGTACTAATGGTATCGTCCTTACGTTTAATTGATTGGGACAAATTCGAAATAGCAGTACCTGCATTCTTTACAGTGTTAATGATGCCACTTGGCTATTCAATTGCTACTGGTATTGCAATCGGCTTTGTATTCTATCCAATTACAATGTTATTAGCCGGTCGTAAAAAAGAAATTCACCCAATGATGTACGGTCTATTCTTTGTTTTCCTTGCATACTTCATTTGGGTACGTTAGTTAAACAGACACCTTTAATTGTTAGTAAGTTGCTAACAATTAGAGGTGTTTTTTATTGAGTTGATTCAAAATAAAAGAAGTTATTATTTTAACAGTTATATAGAAGGAACTCGGTTTTAAATAATGTGAATAGTTTTACTTTAATGAAACACTTGCAAACTTAAATTTAAGATGATATATTTAAACACGTTGTTACGAAACAAACGGACAACTTAAAAAATATTAACATAAACAGTTGACAGTGAGTTAACATTATGTTAAATTATAAAAAGTTACTTAGTGTAACTAGTAAATGAACCTTGAAAACTGAACAAGCAAAACGTAATCAATAAAGTTTTAAGTAGCTAGTTTTGCTAGTGAACGAAACACAATTTTGGACATCAAACATGATGCCAGCAAAACAATTTGAGCTAATCAAATTTCTTTTATGGAGAGTTTGATCCTGGCTCAGGACGAACGCTGGCGGCGTGCCTAATACATGCAAGTCGAGCGAACA
>NZ_JANWTB010000017.1:0-55532 GCF_024919535.1 Lysinibacillus sp. A4
AAGATGAGATTTCCCATTACGCAAGTAAGTAAGATCCCTCAAAGACGATGAGGTAGATAGGTTCGAGGTGGAAGTGTGGTGACACATGGAGCTGACGAATACTAATCGATCGAGGACTTAACCAAAACGTTTGAAACATTCAATGCACCGTTTATCCAGTTTTGAAAGAATAAATCTTTCAATTAAATACAAAGTCTAGTGATGATGGCAAAGAGGTCACACCCGTTCCCATACCGAACACGGAAGTTAAGCTCTTTAGCGCCGATGGTAGTTGGGGGCTTCCCCCTGTGAGAGTAGGACGTCGCTAGGCAAAAAAGTAACCACTGAGAAATCAGTGGTTTTTTTGTGTGTTTTGAAATTTGGAAAATGTTAAAGTTTAATAGAGTGATCAAAATATTCAAAGGGGTGTAATAGAATGGCAACAGGACAATATAGTAAGGTAATCAATATACAGAAAAATAAATTAGAGGGCTTTATTCATAATAAGGAACAATGGGCAGTTTTAATACCAGGTTACTTACATCACGAATTACTAAATGAAGATGATATGATCTGGGTCTTCCAAGGAGACTTTGGCATAATTCAGAAAGCTGTTAAAGTAAAACTTAAAGTACAAAAATCAGAAGTTCATCAAATACAGTTTGATTTAGAGGGTTTATCTGATCCGATAAATGGTAATGGCTCTTTTGAAATCATACAAGATCAAAATGATTCACTACAACTCACTGGTAATTTAACAATGAAAGCTAGTGGATTTTTAGCAGGAATGATGAATCCAGTATTAGATAATTTTGTACCTCGACTGGTTGAGCAATTAGTGGAAGCAATGGCCATTCAAGCATTACAAGATTAGTTATATGGAAATATTGGTGAACCGATTTTGACAGAGAACAGCAATAATCGGTTTTATTTTAATAAGTAAGTCTTACTGCTGCAAAAAAAGATGGTTTGGGTCTAGATGACTCTATTTTTGAGTGAGGCGTCAACGATAATGCCATCAAGCTGTGGTTAATTTTGATGAAAGGGTTTGTTTATTAAATAAAAAGTGGATTACCTAGCGGAGGGATAGCTTTTTTCTCTCCTTATAATTTCGTATAATTAAAAGAGAATCTAACGAAAATGGGTGTTTGTTTTGCAAAAGAAAAAACCAATTATAGAAGGGTTAGAACGTTTTCGACAGCAACAAAATATTTCTTTTCATGTCCCAGGTCATAAGCATGGCGAACTATCCCACCTTCCACAAGCATTTAAGGATGTAATGCGTTATGATGTAACGGAGTTATCTGGATTAGATGATCTACATTACCCTGAAGAAATGATATTAGAAGGCGAAAATTTATTGGCAGATACATATGGAGCAACAAAGAGTTTCTTTTTAGTAGGAGGGTCTACTGTTGGCAATTTAGCAATGATTTATGCTACTTGTAACAAAGGCGATACCATTATTGTTCAGCGTAATGCACATAAATCAATTTTCCATGCTATTGAACTTGTTGGGGCTAAGCCAATTTTTGTGTCTCCGCTATGGGATGAACGGACAATGTCGGCGACACATGTAACTTATAGAGATTTAAAAGAAGCCGTAGAAAATTATTCAGAGGCGAAAGCAGTCGTTTTAACATATCCTACTTATTATGGGATGACTTCGAATGAAATACAGCAACAAATTGCTTATTGTCATGAGAGGGGAATACCTGTATTGGTTGATGAAGCACATGGCGCTCATTTTAATGCATGTACGCTATTTCAGCTATCTGCATTGACACTTGGTGCAGACGTTGTTGTGCAATCAGCTCATAAGACTCTACCTGCTATGACGATGGCTTCATTTATGCATGTTAAGTCGGAATTGATAGAGGCTGACAAAATACATCATTACTTACGCATGTTACAATCTAGTAGTCCATCTTACTTATTATTAGCATCATTAGATGATGCTCGCTATTATGTACAGACATATATGGAGAGTGATGGGGCATATATAATAGAAAAAAAGAATCAATGGGTAGATGCATTACGAGCAATTGGAACATTAGAAGTAATTGAAGTAGATGATCCACTTAAAGTATTGTTACGTGTTAATGGTTATAGTGGCTTTCAATTACAGGAGGCATTAGAGGCAAAGCATGTGTATGGAGAACTTGCAGATGCCAATCAGGTTTTATTTGTGTTACCTTTGCTGAAGCAAGGACATACCTACCCATTTGCTGAAATCAGGGTTCGTATAAAAGAGGCTATAACAACGTTACTAAACACAGCTAAATCAGATAGCATAACGGCCTCTCAAACAGCCTATCATTTTGTACCGATTACTGAGCCTGTATATACTTTTAATGAGGTTGCATCATTAAAGAAAGAATGGTTACCATATATGCGTACAATGGGGCGAATTTCAGCGAATATGATCATTCCTTATCCACCTGGTATACCATTATTAGTACCAGGAGAAAGAATAACAGTAGCTAAGTTAAGTCAATTGGAAGAGCTACTAGCAGCAGGTGCAACATTCCAGGGGAATCATCGTTTAGCAGAAAAAATGATTCAGGTTATTAAATAGTTGGAGGCAATAACAGCATGAATAGCAATTTATTTATTACATTTGAAGGACCAGAGGGAGCAGGGAAAACAACGGTCATTCAAATGATAGCAGAGCGATTAACAAAAAATAATATTGAAGTTCTAGCAACAAGAGAACCAGGTGGAATTGAGATTGCGGAAAAAATAAGAACGATTATTTTAAATCCTGCACATACTGCTATGGATGAACGAACAGAAGCATTGTTATATGCTGCAGCAAGAAGTCAGCATTATTTTGAAAAAGTACGTCCTGCATTAGATGCAGGGAAGTTAGTGATATGTGACCGTTTTATCGATTCCTCTTTAGCCTATCAAGGATATGCAAGAGGTATAGGTGTCAATGAGGTGCTTTCTATTAATGAATTTGCTATTGGAAAGAAATTACCTGACGTGACCATCCTATTTGATCTTGCTCCAGAGGTTGGCTTAGCGCGTATTCATGCAACTGGCAATCGGGAAGTAAACCGCTTAGATGTTGAAAGCTTGGCGTTTCATCAGAAGGTACGTGAAGGATATTTACAATTAGTAGAGCAGTATCCAGATCGAATACGTGTAGTCAACGCGGATCAAGATATTGAAAATGTTGTGGAAGATGTATGGTCATTATTATTGGAAGCAATGCAGTAAATGCATGAAGTTGTCTACAACAATGTGATATAATGATACTATCCATTAATTTATCTTCACTAAGAGGGCATCATTGGTAAAAGTACCTCTTAGGTCTGACACGCCTTCGTGTAGATACATTATGTGTTTAGGGAACCTTGTAGATGTCTCTTTTAAAACTTTCTTATAGAGTTTTTGTGTCAACATGATGATGTTCCTCTAGTTTAACAGAAGTTTAAACTTCCGATGAACTAAGATAAATATTTATAAGCTAAGGCTTAAGAATAGAATTGAAATCTATCTAGGTGAATTTTATAAAAGGGGTGAGTGCGAATGAAGTTAGTCGTAGCTGTAGTGCAAGATCAGGATAGCAGCCGCTTATCAAATGCTTTAACGAAAAATCAGTTTCGCGCAACTAAATTAGCGAGCACAGGAGGATTTTTACGTTCAGGAAATACGACATTTCTTATAGGAACTGAAGACTCTCTCATACCCAAACTTTTAGATATTATTCGGGATAATTGTCGGGCAAGAGAGCAAATGGTTGCACCCGTTTCTCCGTTAGGAGGAAATGCTGATTCCTATATACCTTACCCTGTGGAGGTAGAGGTGGGAGGAGCTACCGTATTTGTTTTACCGATTGAACAATTCCATCATTTTTAAAAAGTAGCCTCCGAAGCTAAAGCATTGATTATTTGTTACTATTAAACATTTTATTTAAAAGCGATTATGCCTAGGAGAATAGATGAAAATTGTGGGGGCGAAACCAGCTTGAAGATTAATCAAGATATACGTGTCGGGGTAAATACAAATCGCAAAGAGCCACTACAAAATAATAATCAAAATAACCGATTTGGAGATATGGTCGTCAAGCAAGGTAATAAGCTGCAAACAGAACAACTCACACGTTTGTTAGGGGATATATCTACTGCAGGGGACCGAGTAGCTAGATCACGTAATTTACGAGAACTTGCTAGGTTTAAAATGCTTGTTAAACGATTTCTACAAGAGACAGTAGAACATGGTATGGAGTTAAAACAATCACATACTTGGAATCGTTTTGGTGAAGGAAGACGTCTGAAAATCATTGAAACCATTGATACACGTCTTGTCGAGCTTGCACAGGATCTCTTAGACGAAGAAAAAGAAGCAATAGATCTTCTTGATAAAATCGGTGAAATTAAAGGCTTACTAATTAATTTATATATGTAAAACCCGTGTCTCGTTCTCATTTAGGCGCGGGCTTTTTTCAAATGTTGATGTGGCTACTCGCCATTAAAGTAAACAACTGTAATGTTTCTTTACAAGAAGTGCAAAAATAGTATCACCTTTTGTTATAGAGACAGGAAGGAATTTAAATGTATGGCCAAGAATGTTGAAGAGCTACTCACACTGCAACCAGTCGTAATGAAGCAGCTTCAAACAATATTTGACAAGAATAGATTAGCACATGCATATATTTTTGATGGCGAAAAAGGGACAGGCAAGGCAGATATTATGCACTTTTTTGTCAAATTAATGTTATGCGAGCAACCAAGTGGAAATGTTCCATGTGAAACATGTCGAAATTGCAAACGTGTAGATTCGGGAAATCATCCAAATATTCATCAAATTTATCCAGATGGTCAATTCATAAAAATTGATCAGATGCGAGAACTTATCGGAGAAATGAAAATGGTGGGTGTAGAAGAAGGACGTAAGATTTATGTGCTTCATCATGCAGACCGTCTTAATACAGCCTCTGCAAATATGATACTTAAATTTTTAGAGGAGCCAGAAGGAGAAGTAACTGCCATATTACTAACTGAGCAAATGCAGTCAATTCTTCCAACTATCCGTTCTCGTTGTCAACATATCAAATTTCAAAAAATGCCACGTCATGTTTTGTTGAAGCATTTACAGGAAAATAATATTTCTCATTCAATGGCCTCAACAGTAAGCATGATGACAAATGAGCTCGAAACAGCGATATTTTTAGCAAATGATGAGCAGTTTGCACTCGCTCGAAAAACAGTGTTAAAATTAGTAGAGGCCATTCGGCAAAATGTACACGAAGCATTGCTTATTGTGCATGAAGAGTGGTTGCCTCACTTTAAAGAAAAAAGCGAGATGGAGCAAGCATTGGATTTACTACTATTTGCTTACCGTGATATAGTGTCAATAAAAGCTAATCCCGAGGCAGCTTGTACTTATCCAGACATGTTACCATTATTTAAAGAAGTTGCGTTATATTCCACTTATGAAAGATTATCAAATCAGATGGAATCTATTTTACAAGCACGCGCCTCTTTACAGCGTAACATGAATAGGACGTTATTGATGGAGCAGTTAATGCTAAATCTGCAGGAGGGATATACATTTGTATAATGTAGTAGGAGTCCGCTTTAAAAAGGCGGGTAAAATATATTATTTTGATCCGGCATCATTTCTACTAGAGGATAGTCAATATGTTATTGTAGAGACAGCCCGCGGTGTAGAGTATGGAAAAGTAGTTGTTCCTCAAAAAGTTGTGGGTGATAATGATGTTGTATTACCACTAAAACAAGTACTCAGACCAGCAGATGATCGTGATCGTATACAAGTAGAGGAAAATGCAGCGGAATCAAAGCGTGCATTTGAGCTCGCTAGTACTAAAATTATAGAGCATAATTTAGAAATGAAACTTGTAGATGTTGAATATACATTTGATCGTAATAAAATTATTTTTTACTTTACAGCTGAAGGACGAGTTGATTTTAGGGATCTAGTAAAAGATTTAGCCTCGGTTTTTAGAACACGTATTGAACTTCGTCAAATTGGTGTGCGTGATGAAGCCAAGCTTTTAGGTGGTATCGGTCCATGTGGTAGAATGCTTTGTTGTTCTACATTTTTGGGTGATTTTGAGCCCGTTTCGATTAAAATGGCTAAAGATCAAAACCTATCATTAAATCCTTCAAAAATATCTGGCCTTTGTGGACGTTTAATGTGTTGCTTAAAGTATGAAAATGATGAATATGAAGAAGCAAAAGAGGGCATGCCAGATGTTGGTGAGATAACAATGACACCAGATGGCCGAGGGAAAGTAGTAGGGCTAAATGTGCTGGAAAGACTTATTCAAGTATATTTACATGAGCAGGAACGCACAGTTGAGTATACACTAGAAGAACTGCTAGCATGCGAAAAAAATCTTATTTAAGATAGAGAATTTAACGAGGTGGCTTGGGTGAAGGACCGTAATTTCTTAGATACCGTTATGGAGTTCGAACAACAGCTCGAAGCAATGCAGGAGCAATTTGGTGCATTGAAACAATTTGTAGCGTTAATGATGGAAGAGCATAAGGCGCTTGAAACAGAAAATCATCACCTACGTACACGTCTAGAAGAACTACTTTCTAATACAAACTCCGTACAAGCTGCTGAAGTAAAGAAAGAGAGTCCGCTAGATATTGGTGAGGGATATGATAACTTAGCTCGCCTCTACCAAGAGGGCTTCCATGTTTGCCATGTTCATTTTGGAAGTTCACGTAAGGGTGAGGATTGTCTGTTTTGTCTATCATTTTTAAATAAACAAAATGTGTAATAAAAGGCTGATTCCCGCTACGGTGGTGTCAGTCTTTTGTTTTGTAGCGTAGGAGGAGTAAGCATGGAAAAATGGCTAAAAGGTGACGAGCGGTTAGATTATTTGTTGGCTGAGAATTTACGTATTATTCAAAGTCCCTCTGTCTTTTCGTTCTCATTAGATGCAGTATTGCTTTCGAAGTTTGTCAGTATTCCTTATCATAAGGGAAAAATTGTTGATTTATGCTCAGGAAATGGTGTGATCCCACTTTTTTTAAGTGCACGTACAAAGGGACAGATAACAGGAGTAGAAATTCAGCCACGTTTGTTTGAGATGGCAGAGAGAAGTATCCGTTACAATCAGCTAGAACAGCAAATTCAAATGATTCTTGGAGATGTTAAAGAAATACCGAAACAACTTGGCATTGAAAAGTATGATGTGGTTACCTGTAATCCACCCTATTTTTTAGCACATGAAGCAAGTGATAAAAATCTTAGTGAGCATCATGCCATTGCACGCCATGAATTGTATTTAACATTGGAAGAAGCGATTCAATCAGCAAGTAAATTATTAAAGCAAGGGGGCAAGGCCGCATTTGTCCACCGACCAGGGCGATTATTAGATATTGTGACAGCTATGCGAGCAAATCGCATAGAGCCTAAACGGATGCAGCTCATTTATCCAAAGGAAGGAAAAGAGGCGAATACATTATTAATAGAAGGAATAAAAGATGGCAAGCCTGATTTAAAAATTCTGCCGCCGTTGTATGTTTATGATGCCAATAATGAATACACGACAGAAGTGAGAGAAATTCTTTATGGAAAAGAGCAATAATCACTACTTTTATGTGTTAGAGTGTGCTGATCAAACTCTTTATGCAGGGTATACAAATAATATAGAAAAACGTGTTGCTGTACATAACGCTGGTAAAGGAGCAAAATATACAAGAGCTAGAGGTCCAGTGAAATGTATTTACAAAGAAATATTCGAGACAAAGCAAGAAGCAATGCGTGCTGAATATGCCTTTAAGCAATTAACAAGAACACAGAAAATTAATTATATAAGGAGGGGTGAATCGTGAAATCACAAAAAAGTACAATACACGATCAGACAGGTTGTTTATATCTGGTAGGAACACCTATTGGTAATTTAGAGGATATGAGTGTGCGTGCACTTCGCATTTTAAAAGAAGCAGATATAATCGCTGCAGAAGATACTAGAAACACCAAAAAGCTGTGTAACTACTTTGAGATTGACACACCACTAATCAGCTACCATGAGCATAATATAGCTGTAGGTGGAGAAAAATTATTAACATTACTACAAGAAGGAAAAACAATTGCATTAGTAAGTGATGCAGGTTTACCTTGTATTTCTGATCCAGGTGCAGATATAGTGGAAAAAGCAATTGCCCAAAACTTTTCTGTTGTACCAGTACCAGGGCCTAATGCAGCAATTTCAGCATTAATTGCATCTGGGTTATCGCCACAACCATTTTTCTTTTATGGATTTTTGAATCGCGGAAAAAAGGAACGTCGCCAGCAATTAGAACAATTAAAAAAACGCCAAGAAACGATTTTACTATATGAGGCACCACATCGCTTAAAGGATACATTAAAAGATATGGAAGCTATACTCGGAGAACGTCGTATTGTTTTAGCTCGAGAGCTGACAAAGAAGTTTGAAGAGTTTTTACGAGGTACTTTGTCTGAAGCTGTAGAATGGTCACAAACTGAAGAAATACGAGGAGAGTTTTGTATTGTTCTTGAAGGTAATAGCTGTGTAGAAGAGGAAGATCGTGAAGAAGCCTATTGGCAAAACATGTCCATTGTTGAACATGTGGATTTCATTATCAATCAATCGAATGTATCTTCAAAAGAGGCCATTAAAGAAGTAGCTAAGTTAAGGCAAGTGGCAAAGCGAGATGTTTATAATGAATATCATAGTGAATAATAGTAAAGAGTTACCTTATTAGGGTAGCTCTTTATTTTTATTTGTTAATGACACCGAAACTTAAAAGTTGAAAAGTAATAATTTTGAGACACAATTTTAAATTGATAATAATTGTAAATAATAGTAATCTTAAAATAGAAAGGTCTGACATGGACATTATAAGGGCTTAAGAATTTGGTTATATTAATAAACAGAAACACCTAAATCACTGTTTTGATTTAGGTGAGTAACTAATTATTTTTTTAAGTTAGATTGAATTTCTTTAACTAACATTTCAGCGCCTTCTGGACTTAAAATTAATTTGCCTCCAACTAGACGGAAGTTATCATCTGAAACTTCACCAGTAACAGCACATGTCATATTAGGCATATATTTTTTTAAGATGATTTTATCATCATCCACATAGATTTCTAAAGCGTCCTTTTCAGCAATACCTAGCGTACGGCGTAACTCGATAGGAATTACTACACGACCTAACTCATCGACTTTACGAACAATCCCTGTTGATTTCATAATAGATTTCCTCCTAATTTATAAAAGTTATATTGGTATTTCGTCAAATTTCGACATTATTTCGTTGTCTGATAGTTATCATACCAAGTAATGCCATAAACGTCAATTAATTAATGCACTAATATTATGGTTTTTAAAAAAAATTTTTGAGAAGAATGCAGGTATTTTAATTTTTTTAAAAGGTTTTTAATAAATATTTTTGTTAATAGTAAAAAAGGTTCTTATTTAAGTCATTTAATGGATTAAATATATTATTCGACATTTTTCGCGTTTAATAAACTTTCATTGAAACGAATTTCGTACTTCGTTAGAATAGAAAGTATATTGTAAAACAATGGAGGCAGTTCTTGTGAGTGAACAACAAAAAACATTCTATATAACAACACCCATTTACTATCCAAGTGGGAAATTTCATATTGGTACGGCATATACAACAGTAGCATCTGATACTATTGCACGCTATAAACGTTTAAAAGGTTATGATGTACGCTTTTTAACAGGAATGGACGAACATGGCCAAAAAATTCAAGAAAAAGCAGCAGAAGCGGGTAAACATCCTCAAGATTATGTAAATGAAATTGCCGATGCTGCGAAAAAACTTTGGGGTTTAATGGATATTTCTTATGATGACTTTATTCAAACAACGCAGGATCGACATACGAAAGCTGTCGAAAAGATTTTCCAAAAGTTTTTAGATAATGGTGATATCTATAAAGGTGAATATGAAGGTTGGTACTGTACACCGTGTGAATCATTCTTTACTGAGACTCAACTAGTTGACGGGAACTGTCCAGATTGTGGTCGTCCGGTGCATAAGGTTAAAGAAGAATCGTACTTCTTTAATATGAAGAAATATGCAGATCGTTTATTAGCTTATTATGAAGAAAACCTTGAATTCATTGAGCCAGAATCACGGAAAAATGAAATGATTAACAACTTCATTAAACCAGGGCTAGAGGATTTATCGGTATCAAGAACATCCTTCGACTGGGGAATTAAAGTACCAGGAGATCCAAAGCATGTTATTTATGTATGGGTTGATGCATTAACGAATTATATTACAGCCTTAGGTTATCTATCAGAAGATGAATCATTATTCAATAAATATTGGCCAGCAGATGTACATGTAGTTGGCAAGGATATTGTTCGTTTCCACACGATTTATTGGCCAATCTTCTTAATGGCATTAGATTTGCCATTACCGAAAAAGGTATTTGCTCATGGTTTTATTATGATGAAAGACGGTAAAATGTCTAAATCAAAAGGCAATGTAATTTATCCTGAAATGTTAATCGAGCGTTATGGTCTAGATGCCACACGTTATTTCCTATTACGAGAATTACCATTTGGCTCTGATGGGGTATTTTCACCAGAATCATTTATTGAACGTACAAACTTTGATCTGGCTAATGATTTAGGGAACTTATTAAATCGTACAATTTCAATGATTAATAAATATTTTGATGGTATTATTCCGACAGAAAATCTTCAACCGACAGAATTTGATGCAGCTTTAAAAGAGCAAGCTGAGTCGGTACGTATTAAATATGAAGAAAGTATGGAAAAAATGCAATTTAGTGTCGTTCTTGCTGACTTATGGACGCTTGTTTCACGCACAAATAAGTATATAGATGAGACACAACCATGGGTGTTAGCAAAGGAAGAGTCAGACAAGCCAAAATTAGGTGCAGTTATGCGAAATTTGGCAGAAAGCTTACACCAAATCGCTGTCATGTTGCAACCATTTATGACAACAACTCCTAAACGTATGATCGATCAGTTAGGATTAGATGACAAATTCTTAGCATGGGATACAATTGCAACATTCGGCAATACTATTCCAGCAAACATTAAAGTGGTAGAAAAAGGGATACCGATTTTCCCACGCTTAGAAAATGAGGTTGAGATTACTTATATTCGTGAGGAAATGCGTGGGTCTGTGAAAACACCACAGGATGAAGAAATTAAAAAGGTAGCAAAAACTGAAGAAAATCCAGAAATTCCTGAAATTACTATTGATGATTTTATGAAAGTTGATTTGCGTGTAGCTACTGTGACTGCATGTGAAACTGTTCCGAAAGCAGATAAATTATTAAAGCTACAAGTTGATCTAGGATATGAGCAACGTCAAGTAGTTTCAGGTATTGCGAAATTCTATACACCAGATGATTTAATAGGTCAAAAAGTGATTGTCGTAGCAAATTTAAAACCAGTAAAATTACGTGGTGAAATATCACAAGGAATGATTTTAGCTGGTGAGAAAGATGGAATTTTAAAATTAGCATCAGTTGATCCTAAACTTGAAAATGGTGCAAAAGTAAAGTAATGAACTTAAGGAAGGCCTGCTGAATATGAATTATTCAGCAGGCTTTTCAAATCTGTTAGAGAAATCGGGATTAAATTATTTTGATATAATTTATGATGCGTGAAAAACTTGGTTTTATGAGCCCGAAGAACTACTTGAAGTAATGTCGATTAAGTGGAATGTCACAATGTCGAATAGTTTGTAATGAAATTGTAATGATCACGAAAAATATGAAATAATAAATTTTAATAAAATCAATGTTAGGAGAATGAAGATGTTTATAGATACACACGTACATTTAAACGCAGATCAGTATGAGGAAGATCTTCAAGAAGTGATTGATAGAGCTCTTGAAGCTAAAGTAGAACGAATGGTAGTTATTGGTTTCGACCGTAAAACCATTGAGAGAACAATGCAATTAATAGAGCAATATGATTTTGTTTACGGTGTCATTGGCTGGCATCCAGTAGACGCTATTGATTGTACTCAACAAGATTTAGAGTGGATTGAGCAATTAGCTTCACATCCAAAAATAGTTGGCATTGGTGAAACGGGATTGGACTACTATTGGGATAAGTCTCCAAAAGACGTTCAACAGGAACTTTTTCGCAAGCAAATTCAATTAGCTCAAAAGATCAATTTACCAATCGTTATTCATAATAGGGATGCAACAGGTGATGTTGTACAAATTTTACGTGAAGAAAATGCTGCATCCGTAGGGGGGGTTATGCACTGCTTTAGTGGGAGTGTAGAAACAGCGCGTGAATGTATAGCTATGAATTTTATGATTAGTCTTGGGGGACCAGTGACATTTAAAAATGCACGTCTACCAAAGGAAGTAGCGACAGAAATTGCTCTTGAGCACTTGATGATTGAAACAGACGCTCCTTATTTAGCTCCACATCCACATCGAGGTAAACGCAATGAACCCGCTTTCGTGCCTTTAGTTGCTGAGGAAATCGCACGTTTGAAAGGGTTGACAATTGAGGAAATTGCACAAGCAACTACAGCCAATGCGAAAAATTTTTTTGGGATTGACAATTAACTAGCTTAGATGCCTCCAATACAGGGTTTGTGGTTGGCAAAAAACAAGAAGTCAATTTTCAGAGAAATACTTTCGGGTTGACAGTGCCAAAACTAGTCCGTATAATCCAACCTTGTATTAAGGAGGCGTTTTTTCATGTCAAATAATTCCATGAAAAACTTGTTCTTAGGATCATTGAGGAGTAAGCAAACAGTGATAAGAATTATTTCACTTGTCCTGTTTGTGTCTGTAATCTCTTTCGTGCTTTATCAAGGTACGAAAAAATCCGTTAAGCTTGAAGCAAATGGAGAAACAATCGAAGTATCAACACATGCCAAAACTGTAGAACAATTATTACAAAATCAAAATATAGATATAGCAGAGCATGACAAAATTTCACCCTCTCTGAACACCAAAATTGTTAATGGATTAGCAATTACATGGGAACAGGCAAAAGAAGTAACTATTTCAGTTGATGGAAATCAGTCAAAAGTTTGGACAACTGAAACACTTGTGAAGAACATTTTGAAGGAAGCAAATATTAAAGTATCTGAACATGACTCTTTAGCGCAAGGTCTAGATACTGAAGTAGGAGCAGAAAACAAAATCGATATTCAAAAAGCGTTTCAAGTAGCGCTTGTCGATGGCGTAAATAAAAGACAAGTATGGTCCACTTCGACTACGGTCGCTAACTTTTTAAAACAACAAGGAATTCAGCTAAATGAATTCGATCGTGTCGAAAATAACCTGGAGAACGTTATTACTCCGGAGAGTAAAATCACAGTAGTTCGCGTAGAAAAGGTTATCGATGTAGTGGAAGACTCTTTAGATTTCGCAGTTGAAAAGAAGCAGGATGCTTCATTGCAAAAGGGGAAACAAAAAGTAGTAGCAACGGGCGAGAAGGGTTCGGTTTCTCGTACGTATGAAGTTGTCAAAGAAAACGGTAAGGTTGTGGCAAAAAACCTGCAATCTGAGAAAGTATTAAAAGAGCCGAAAAAACAAGTGGTTGCAGTAGGCACAAAAACAATCGTTGCAAGTGCAGCAACTGTGTCACGTGGTTCTGCAGAGCCTGCTAACGGTAAAGAATTTTATGTAACGGCAACAGCATATACACCATATTGCAACGGTTGCACTGGTACATCAGCAACTGGTATAAACCTACGTTCAAATTCTGGCTTGAAGGTGATCGCAGTTGACCCTTCTGTTATTAAGTTAGGATCAAAGGTTTGGGTAGAAGGCTATGGAACTGCTATAGCTGGGGATACTGGTGGGTCAATTAAGGGTAATAAGATTGACATACTTGTACAAACAGATGCCCAAGCACGTAACTGGGGACGTAAGAAAGTGCGCGTTAAAGTATTAAATTAAAAAAATTGTAAAATTAATCAAAATGTTTTTTCACAAATGGAGCTTTCCTGTTTTGACTGGCGGGAAGGCTTCTTTATTATTTTTTAGCAAATGATGCGGTAAGGTATGTAGAGAGTAAGTTAGATAAGATAAGCTCATCTGGACCTAGTATTCCTGTACAAATTGTATAGAGCAGTTGTAAAATGGTCAGAAGATAAGGTAGATAGAAAAGAGGAGCCTTTTTGCAAATTAAAGAAATTATTGTTGTTGAAGGAAAAGATGATACGACAGCTATTAAACGTGCTGTACAAGCAGATACTATAGAAACAAATGGATCTGCAATTACTGAAGAAACGTTAAAGCGAATTCAGCACGCCCAAGAAAAACGTGGAGTTATTGTATTTACTGATCCAGACTATCCAGGACGTCGTATACGGGCCATTATCGAGGAGCGTGTAAAAGGGGTGAAGCATGCCTTTTTACCAAAAGCGAAAACGATTGCTAAAAACGGTAAAGGGTTAGGGATTGAGCATGCTGCTGATGATGATATACGTGAGGCACTACAACATGTCTATACCCTTTCACATGAGGGGCTAAACGAAGAGGTAATTACATTGGAAGATTTAATGACTGCTTGTTTAATTGGACATCCACAATCAAAGCAGCGTCGTGATAGACTAGGGGAAATCTTAAATATAGGTGCTACAAATGGTAAACAACTTCATAAAAGATTGAAAATGTTTCAGATTACAGAGGAGCAATTTGGTGCGGCTATCGCACAGTTAGATCAGGAGGAAAATGATGCATAAGGATATTGCTACACCAATTCGAACACAAGAAATTTTAAAAAAATATGGATTTTCATTTAAAAAAAGTTTAGGTCAAAACTTCTTAATTGACCCGAACATTTTAAGAAATATAGTGAGTCACGCTAATTTAACTGAGAATAGTGGCGCAATCGAAGTTGGTCCTGGAATTGGGGCATTAACGGAGCATTTGGCGAGAAGCGCTAAAAAGGTAGTTTCCTTTGAAATTGACCAACGTTTATTACCTGTACTAGAAGATACGCTTAGTCCATATAATAATGTATCTATCATTCACTCTGACATACTTAAGGCAGATGTGGAGAAAGTAATTGCAGATGAGATGCCAGGTATTGATGATATTATGGTTGTAGCAAATTTACCGTATTATGTAACGACTCCAATTTTACTGAAATTACTCAATGACCGATTACCGATCCGTGGTTTTGTAGTGATGATGCAGAAAGAGGTAGCAGACCGTATAACGGCTAAGCCAGGTACGAAAGAATATGGTTCTTTATCAATTGCAATACAATATTACGTGAAAGCAGATATTGCAATGACAGTTCCAAAAACAGTTTTCATGCCGCAACCTAACGTCGACTCTGCTGTAATTCGCCTTATCAAGCATGAGGAACCACCAGTAAAAGTAATAGATGAGGATTTTTTATTTGTTGTAACGCGTGCCTCATTCGTACAGCGAAGAAAAACAATCTATAATAACCTGCAATCTGGTTTACCTAATGGAAAGGCACAAAAGGATCAAATTTTACAGGCATTAGAGTTAGCAAATATTGAGCCAACTCGCCGAGGAGAAACACTTTCAATTCAAGAGTTTGGGAAATTAGCGGATGCACTGCATCCTGTTTTTGCAAAGTAAAAATTTTTGTTAACAATTTTTCGGATATGTAAAAAAATATATATTTTTTTATAAAAAATAAGTTGACAAGTTTTATAAGAGGCTGATAAAATATTATATTTTGTTGACATTTTTGGGCCTTTAGCTTATACTTGTTATTAGTGAGGTGTAAGCGAAAATGCCAAAAACTTTAGCGGACATTAAAAAGTCGTTGGATTGTCATTTGGGTAAACGTTTGCAATTAAAAGCAAACGGTGGTCGCAAGAAAACGGTTGAGTGTGCAGGGATACTACGTGAGACATATCGCGCCATCTTTGTAGTAGAGCTCGATCAAGAAGACAATACGTGCAAGCGCGTATCGTATAGCTACACAGATATTTTAACTGAAGCAGTAGAGATTACATTTTTAGACGAAGCAAAGGCTGCTGTCGCAAAATAGTTTCTAGTACTTATTTCTATATTTTAGAAACACTCATGTATATTAAAAATACATGAGTGTTTTGCGTTTTCACGGGCATACTAAATTCGTCAGTTGTTAAAGGAGGAGTTTATATGCCTAGAAAAGGTATCATGTCACCTCGTTTAAAAGAAGAGATCGCAAAAGAACTTGGATTTTATGATGTTGTGCAAAAGGAAGGCTGGGGCGGCATAAAAGCTCGTGATGCTGGTAATATGGTCAAACGTGCCATAGAAATGGCTGAACGGGCAAGTAGTGAGCAAGAGCGTAAGTAGGCTGTTTTTGCTAAAATAGTCATCTTATAAAGTTTCATTCAGCAGGGATGAAAATCCTTACTGACACAACAAATACAACTGACGAGAGAGAGCCGTTACTCCGAATAGGGTAAACGGTTCTTTTTTTCCATTTTCGTATTCTCAGTATGGTAAAATAAAATGAATAATCTTGCGCGAAAAAAAGAACTGTTTATACGTGTAGCTATAAGGAGGAAGAAAGATGCTTTATGTAAAGGCGCCTGCAAAAATTAATTTAACATTAGATGTACTTTATAAAAGACCGGATAATTTTCACGAAGTGGAGATGGTTATGACAACAGTCGATTTAGCTGATCGTATCAGTCTTGAATCTCGAGAAGATGGTGTTATTCAAATAATTTCAACAGATAATTTTGTACCAAATGACCATCGTAATTTTGCTTATCAGGCAGCGCGTCTCATTAAAGATACATATGGCATTAGACAAGGTGTATCCATTACGATTGAAAAGGAAATCCCCATAGCAGCAGGACTCGCAGGAGGTAGTAGTGATGCAGCTGCAACATTAAAAGGGCTAAATGAACTGTGGGATTTAGGTTTATCAATAGATGAATTAGCGGAACTTGGTGCTAAAATTGGTTCGGATGTTTCGTTTTGTGTTTACGGAGGCACGGCACTCGCTACAGGACGAGGCGAAAAAATAAAGGAATTACCAGCTCCACCTAATTGTTGGGTTGTACTAGCTAAGCCTAAAATTGGTGTGTCGACAGCAGAAGTTTATGGGGGTCTTAAGGTTGAAGGACTGCAACACCCCAATACACAGCAGATGATACAAGCTATAGAGACAAAAGATTATGAGCTATTATGTTCTTCATTAGGAAATGTTTTGGAAACTGTAACATTTAAGCTACACCCAGAAGTTGTGATGTTAAAGGAACAAATGAAGCGCTTTGGGGCAGATGCCACGTTAATGAGTGGAAGCGGTCCAACTGTATTTGGGCTAGTGGATAGTGAAGCTCGTGTAAGTCGCGTTTATAACGGTTTACGTGGTTTTTGTGAGGAAGTTTATGCAGTACGAATTTTAGGTGAGCGAAATACGCTTGCTTAGAAACGCAAATTTGTGTTAATTTTACCTATAAATATTCGTGTTTAGGAGAGGGTCGCATGAAATGGAAGCGTAGTGAACGACTAGTTGATATGACGTACTACTTACTAGAACATCCACATCAGCTGATCCCGCTAACTTATTTTTCAGAACTATATCAATCTGCTAAGTCATCCATTAGTGAAGATTTAACGATTGTAAAAGAAACATTCGAAGAAAAAGGAATCGGGTTATTGATGACAGTGCCGGGTGCTGCAGGAGGAGTAAAATATATTCCGAAAATGTCCGAGGCTGAAGTACGTTTAGTGATTCAAGATTTAAAAGCAGAGCTAGAACATTCAGATCGATTGTTACCAGGTGGTTACCTATTTATGACAGACTTACTTGGAAACCCAGATTTAATTAATCGTGTAGGAAAGGTCTTTGCTTCTGCCTTTGCAGATCAACAAATCGATGTCATAATGACAGTAGCAACTAAAGGGATATCCATCGCCCATGCCATTGCAAGACATTTAAATGTACCAGTGGTTGTTGTGAGAAGAGATAGTAAAGTAACAGAAGGTTCTACAGTAAGCATTAACTACGTATCTGGTTCTTCCAGAAGAATTCAGACAATGGTATTATCAAAAAGAAGCATGAAGAGTGGACAACGTGTGTTAATTACGGACGACTTTATGAAGGTCGGCGGTACTATGAATGGCATGAAAAACCTCTTAGAGGAGTTTGACTGTCAGCTAGCAGGCATTGCAGTGCTTGTGGAGGCTGAGCACGCGGACGAAACATTAGTAGATGATTATTATTCGCTTGTAAAGCTTCATGAAGTTAATGAAAAAGATCGAACAATTGCATTAAGTGAAGGTAACTATTTTTCTAAAAGGGGACATGACAAATGAAAGTAGTAGCAACAACAAATGCACCAGCAGCAATCGGACCATATTCACAAGGTATTATTGTTAACGGTATGTTTTATAGCTCTGGTCAAATTCCATTAACAGCTACAGGTGATTTAGTGGAAGGCGATATAACTGTACAAACAAAT
This sequence comes from Lysinibacillus sp. A4, assembly GCF_024919535.1. Lineage (NCBI taxonomy): Bacteria > Bacillati > Bacillota > Bacilli > Caryophanales > Bacillaceae > Lysinibacillus > Lysinibacillus sp. A4. The sequence continues at coordinate 18,381 of NZ_JANWTB010000017.1, forward strand.
CAAGTATTTGCTAATTTAAAAGCTGTTTTAGCGGAAGCTGGAACTTCTTTAGATAATGTTGTGAAAACAACGGTCTTTATGAAAGATATGAATGACTTTGTAGCGATGAATGAAGTTTATGCAAATCATTTCGGTGATCATAAACCAGCTCGTTCAGCTGTAGAGGTAGCCCGTCTTCCGAAAGATGTAAAAGTAGAAATCGAAGTAATTGCAATCGTAAAATAAATAAAACTTATTAAGCTCACTAAAGAGAAACTTTATTCTTTTTAGTGGGTTTTTTTACGCCGACAAACAATTGTCAAAAATTACGTATATAAGAAAAAATATTATTCTAATAAGTATTCAAATTTTTTAGAAAATTTGATAGACTATGAAAAGGAAAATATTCGGTAATTGAGAATATGATATTTTCATTTAGGCATCTAAGAAGAGAGGTGGTGAGAAAATGGAAGTTACTGATGTGAGGTTACGTCGGGTACAGACGGATGGTCGCATGCGTGCGATTGCTTCCATTACACTTGATAATGAGTTTGTTGTTCACGATATTCGTGTCATTGATGGAAATACTGGTTTATTTGTAGCTATGCCTAGTAAACGAACACCAGATGGGGAATTTAGAGATATTGCTCATCCAATTAATTCTGATACTCGAAATAAAATTCAAGAGATCATTTTAAACGAGTATCATAACTCTAGTGAAGTAGAGGAAGCTGGTAAAGAGGAAGAATTAGAGGGAATCGGTGTGTAATAAATAGTAAATAACTTACTTTTTAAGTATATGTTACAAACTGATGGTAAAAAAGATAGGAAGAACTCTTCTAGTTGGAAGGGTTCTTTTTATTTTGATAAAAAGATAATATGAGCAATTTCAGGATATACTTCATGACATTCGAGCATAAGGTGCATTGGATTTAGGAATTCATGTTTTTGTCAATTCTACATGCCTTGAAAATAGATGAATTTTGCTATATAGTCATAAGAGAAAATGAGCGTATTGGAGGACTTACAGATGAGCAATGTTTTTGCTGTCATTTTGGCTGCAGGTCAAGGTACACGTATGAAGTCCAAATTATATAAAGTGCTCCATCCAGTATGTGGGAAACCAATGGTACAACATGTGGTGGATCATATTCAAACGTTAGATGTGAATCGCATTGTAACGGTTGTCGGACATGGTGCTGAAAAAGTGCAACAACAGCTTGGTGATAAAAGTGAGTATGTGCTGCAGGCTGAACAACTAGGTACAGCGCACGCTGTGCAACAAGCAGAGGCCATTTTAGGTAATGAAGAAGGTACAACGTTAGTTGTATGTGGAGATACACCACTAATTCGTCCTGAAACGATGCAAGCGCTATTCGAACATCATCAAGCAACGAATGCTAAAGCAACTATTTTAACTGCAATTGCTGAAAATCCAACTGGCTATGGCCGTATATTACGTGGCAATAACGGACAGGTGGAGCAAATTGTTGAACAAAAAGATGCTTCAGCAGAGCAGCAATTAGTAAGAGAAATAAACACAGGCACATATTGCTTTGATAACAAATTATTATTTGAAACATTGAAGCTTGTGAAAAATGATAATGCTCAAGGTGAATATTATTTACCAGATGTCATTGAAATTTTACAAAAGCAAGGTGATATTGTTGAAGCATATGTCACTGATAATTTTGAAGAAACACTAGGTGTTAACGATCGCGTGGCTTTGTCACAAGCCGAGACATTAATGCGTACAAGAATCAACGAGAAGCATATGCGGAATGGTGTAACAATTATTCATCCTGAAACAACACATATTAGTGCAGATGCAGTTATTGGGCGTGATACAGTGATTCAACCTGGCTCAATGATTGAAGGTACTACTGTGATCGGTGAAGATTGTATTATCGGGCCAAACACTCAAATCATAGATAGCCGCGTTGGTGATCGTACAACTATACATTCTTCAGTTGTCCGTGAAAGCGCTATTGCAGAGGATACTGCTATTGGGCCATTTGCTCATATTCGACCACTTTCAGACATCGGTAGTCATGTGAAAATTGGTAACTTTGTAGAAGTGAAGAAAAGCAAGCTAGATCATGGCTCGAAAGTTTCACATTTAAGTTATATTGGCGATGCCGAGATCGGTAGTAACGTCAATATTGGTTGTGGTTCCATTACAGTAAACTATGATGGAAAAAACAAGTTCAAAACGATTATTGAAGATGATGTATTTGTAGGATGTAATACTAACTTAGTAGCGCCAGTGAAAGTTGGAAAAGGTTCATTTATTGCAGCAGGTTCTACAATTACAAAAGAAGTTCCTGAAGATGCACTTGCCATAGCTCGTGCAAGACAAGAAAACAAACCGAATTATGTAAGCAAATTAAATTCAAAATAATTATCAACTAAACAGGAGGCCATCATGCCGTATCATTATGCAAACTCACAATTAAAAATATTTTCACTTAATTCTAATAATCCATTAGCTCAAGAAATTGCGCAGGAAATGGGCGTAGAGTTAGGTAAATCTTCTGTTAAGCACTTCAGTGATGGAGAGATTCAAATTAGCATTGAAGAAAGTATTCGAGGTTGTGATGTGTTTATCGTGCAGTCTACTTCTGCACCTGTAAACGAACATTTAATGGAGCTTTTAATTATGGTAGATGCAGTTAAACGTGCATCTGCTCGTACAGTAAACGTTGTAATGCCTTATTATGGTTATGCACGCCAAGATCGTAAAGCAAAAGCGCGCGAGCCAATTACAGCTAAATTAGTGGCAAACCTACTTGAAACTGCTGGTGCAACACGTGTTATCGTATTAGATTTACACGCACCTCAAATCCAAGGTTTCTTCGATATCCTAATCGACCACTTAATGGCAGTACCATTACTATCTGATTACTTCAAATCTAAAGGTATTCCAGGCGATGAGATCGTTATTGTTTCACCAGATCATGGTGGGGTAACACGTGCTCGTAAAATGGCTGAACGATTAAAAGCACCGATTGCAATTATTGACAAACGTCGTCCGAAACCAAACGTTGCGGAAGTGATGAACATTGTTGGTAATGTTGATGGTAAAGTGGCAATCTTAATTGATGATATTATTGATACAGCAGGTACAATTACAATTGGGGCAGATGCGTTACGTGCTGCTGGTGCAAAAGAAGTTTACGCTTGCTGTTCACACCCTGTATTATCTGGTCCAGCAATTGAACGTATTGAAAACTCTGCTATTAAAGAATTAGTGGTGACAAATACAATTCAGCTTTCAGACGAGAAAAAATCTCCAAAAATTACAGAGCTTTCTGTAGCTAAATTAATGGCGGATGCTATTTCTCGCGTTTATGAAAATAAATCTGTAAGTACTTTATTTGATTAATAAATATCGTAAGTATAAGACCAATCTATTCTTTGAGTAGGTTGGTCTTTTCTATATAAATTGGACACTGTTTCATCAAGACCAAGAAATAGATGAGTGTTTTATGTGTGAGCCTTCTCACAAAGGGGTATAATAAGAATGTGACTTAATAATATTTACTCTACCTTAAACAAATAGAGCTAAGTATTATCATAGCCTACAACGAATTATTGTTGAGGCGTAAATAATTTTCTTGGAAGGGGAATAAAGAAGTATGAGTACAGTATTAAGTGTTACAAAGCGCGAAACTGGGCATCGTTCAACATTAACCCAACTTAGAAAAGGGGGAGCCATTCCTGCAGTTATTTACGGCTACAAAGTAGATTCAACCCCAATTTCTATTGCTGCAAAAGATTTCAAAAAGTCCATTCAAAAAAATGGGCAAAATAGTGTATTTTCGCTAGAGTTAGAGGGGAAAAAGGTGAATGCTGTTGTGTCAGAGATTCAGCAATGTTCATTGAAAGATGAAGTAAATCATATTGACTTTTTAGCCATTAATATGGCGGAAGAGTTAGAAGCTGATGTCCCGATTAAATTACTTGGACAGTCAGTTGGTGTGAGTGAGGGCGGTATTCTAATGCAGCCTAACTTAGAATTAAAAGTAAAAGTAAAGCCAACTGAGTTACCCGAATCAATTGATGTGGACATTTCATCGTTGCAAATTGGGGAATCCCTAACAGTAGCAGATATTCGCGATGCTACATCTGTTGAAATTATTAGTGAAGATGATTATATGTTAGTAACCATTGTGGCGCCTGTTTCTGTAGAGGAAGAGACTACGGAAAGTGAAGAAGAGCAAGAGTCAGTATAATAGTAAATGACGTAAGGCTAATAAGAAGGCTATAGCTTTCTTGTTAGCCTTATTTTTTTATGCCTATTAACAATTGTACAAAATGCTTTCTAGGTGTGCTATATGGTAAAATAATGACTATTAGATTTGAAAGAAGAGAGGTACTTATGAAAATTATCGTTGGTTTAGGAAACCCAGGTAAACCTTATGAGCATACAAGACATAATATTGGCTTTGATGTTATTGATGCGTTAGCAGAAAAATGGGGAACACCTTTAACAAATTCAAAATTTAACGGGATGTACACGACTGTACATCGACCAGAGGGAAAGGTTCTACTTGTTAAACCATTAACATATATGAATTTATCAGGGGAATGTGTTGGTCCGCTGATGGATTATTTTGACATAGAGGTAGAAGATTTAATTGTCATTTATGATGACTTGGATTTAGAGACAGGTAAATTACGTCTACGACAAAAAGGGAGTGCAGGTGGACATAACGGCATTAAATCGTTAATTCAACATTTAGGTACTCAGGAATTTAATCGTATTCGAGTGGGCATTAATCGTCCACCAGCGGGCATGAAGGTAGCAGACTATGTGTTAGCTAAATTTTCGAAGGAAGACCAAGTTCTTATGCAAGACGCCATTGTAAATTCTGTAAACGCTGTTGAAGCATCTCTTTCAAAGCCGTTTCTTGATGTGATGAATCACTTTAACACAAGCAAATAGATGGAAGTAATAAAATTTCTGTTAAAGTTTTTGGATAATTGGCATGGTGTAAGGTAAGTAATGAACTGCCTTACACTATTATTACAGCTAATATTTGTAGTGAATAGTTTTAGCTACAGGTAAAAATTAATTCTCTAATTTTCAAGTTATTGCAATGATGATGACAGTGAAAAGTGCATAATCCCTTTTATAAATGTCTATACTTTAAGTAGAAAGTTGCTTAAAGGAGGATGATTTGGAGATGTCAGTTCGCTATCGATGTCGGCATTGTGAAGTAGAAATAGGGACACTACCATTTGATGCAGATGATACAATTCGAAAGTTGCATATTTTCGAATTGGGAGAAGCGGATGATTATGTTGAGAAAGATCAACATGGTCAAACGACTGTGCACTGCATTTGTGAGCAATGTGAGGATTCGCTGAGACAATATCCAGATTATCACGCACTCAATAAATGGATTCAATAATTGGAAGGATGCTTTGACACACTTATGTGTGTTCAAGGCTTTTTCCATTTCATAAAACAGCCATTAATAGAGATATGTAAAAAAACACTAGAATAATAGAAATAAAAATATAGAATTTATGCTGAAAGGAGCTTTTGACTGTGGAGGTTTTACGACAGCTTGTGTCGCAAGATAAACATATTACATCATTTTTAAAGGAAATTCAGAGCGGTCAAACTGCATCACAGCTTATAACAGGTTTAACAGGAAGCGCACGCCCAGTAATGGTGGATGTGTTATTTGAATATGTAAAGAAACCAATCTACATTATCTCTCCTAATCTATTGCAGGCACAAAAAATGGTGGATGAGCTTGCTGGACTATTAGGCGAGGAACATGTTCACTATTACCCTGCGGATGAATTTATTGCAGCTGATCTTTCTGTGGCTTCACCAGAACTTCGTGCGGAGCGAATCGCGACGCTCGATTGCTTAGCTAGAGGTGAGAAAGCCGTATATGTAATACCTGTGGCTGGTCTACGTAAAATAATGCAACCAAAAGAACATTGGCTACATTATTTTTTACAAACCGCATTAGGCGAAGATGTTGAAATTGATAAATGGTTGCAAACATTAGTAGAGATGGGCTATGTACGGAATTCAATGGTGACATCACCTGGAGAGTTCGCATTACGTGGAGGAATTTTAGATATTTATCCACCCTATTTAGAATCACCAATTCGTATTGAATTATTTGATACTGAGGTTGATTCCATACGAACATTTTCAGCAGATGACCAACGTTCTATAGATAAATTACAAAAAATTCGTATTCTTCCTGCTTCAGAGGTCATTCTTACGAAATCAGAAAGACAGGCATTAGCAAACCGTTTAGAAGAGGCATTAGCAGCCAGCCTAAAAAAGGTAAAAAAGCAGGAGACAAAGGAACTTCTGTATCAGCATATTCAATATGATATTGAGTTGCTACAGCAAGGGGATTTACCTGATTTTGTAAACAAATATGGTTCGTTATTATACGATAAAACAGCCTTTTTGGGAGATTATTTTGAACATGATGGTATCGTACTTTTTGACGAGCTTGGTCGTATTCAAGAGGTAATGGATGCATGGGAACGTGAAGAAGATGAATGGTTTTTATCTTTAATCGAAGAGGGGAAAATGGTTCATGATGTCAAACCTGCCTTCTCATTAAAAGAAATATTGGCGATGTTGTCACAACAAAAGCTTTCATTTTCATTATTTTCGCGAACATTTGCAGGGATTACGTTTACTAAAACAACCAACTTTTCTTGCAAGCCAATGCAGCAATTTCATGGACAAATGTCCTTGCTTCAAAGTGAGGTTGAACGCTGGTTACTTGGCAAATTTACAGTTCTCATCATAGCAAGGGATAAAGAACGAGTGAAAAGAGTTCAGCAAATGCTTGAAGAATACGATATTCATACAGCGATAGGTGAGCCAACAGAACCTGGTATTTATATTGTAGATGGTGGCTTGTCGAGTGGCTTTGAATTGCCCCTACAGCGTTTAGCAATTGTAACAGAAGACGAGCTCTTTAAACAGCAGGCAAAGAAAAAAGCACGCACACAAAAAATGACCAATGCTGAACGTATTAAAAGTTATACGGAAATTAAGCCAGGTGATTATGTTGTACATGTTCATCATGGGATTGGTAAATATATTGGTGTAGAGACATTAGAGGTTAATGGTACACATAAGGATTACCTGCATATTCGATATCGTGCAGACGATAAATTATATGTACCTGTAGAGCAAATAGACTTAATTCAAAAATATGTGGCGTCAGAGGATCGAGAACCAAAGCTACATAAATTAGGTGGCGCAGAGTGGAAAAAGGCGAAAGCAAAGGTATCCTCTGCTGTACAGGATATTGCGGATGATTTAATAAAGTTGTATGCAAAGCGTGAAGCAGAGAAAGGGCATGCTTTTACACCTGATAACGATGACCAGCGTAATTTTGAAGCGATGTTCCCTTATGAAGAAACAGAAGATCAACTACGTTCAATTGTTGAAGTTAAACGAGATATGGAACGTGAACGCCCTATGGACCGTTTAGTCTGTGGTGATGTAGGCTATGGTAAAACAGAGGTAGCCATTCGTGCCGCATTTAAGGCTATTCAAGATGGAAAGCAAGTGGCATTTCTTGTCCCTACAACCATTCTAGCCCAGCAACATTATGAGACTATTCGTGAGCGCTTTCAGGACTTTGCCATTAATGTTGGATTGTTATCTCGCTTCCGGACAAAAAAGGAGCAAACAGCTACTTTAAAGGGCTTAAAAGAGGGCCGAGTCGATATAGTTATTGGAACACACCGTATTTTATCTAAAGATTTAATTTTCCAAGACCTTGGTCTGCTAATTGTGGATGAAGAGCAACGTTTTGGTGTGACGCATAAGGAAAAAATTAAGCAGTTAAAGACAAATGTCGATGTCTTGACTTTAACAGCTACACCTATCCCAAGGACACTTCATATGTCCATGGTAGGGGTCCGGGATTTATCAGTTATTGAGACGCCTCCTGCTAATCGTTTCCCAGTTCAAACATATGTGATGGAGCACAGCGGTGCATTAGTACGAGAAGCTATTGAGAGGGAAATGGCACGTGGCGGACAAGTATTTTATTTATATAATCGGGTAGAGGATATGGCTCGAAGGGTTGAGGAGATTCAAGTGCTAGTCCCTGAAGCACGGATAGGCTTTGCTCATGGAAAAATGACTGAGTCAGAGCTAGAATCCGTAATTTTAGCCTTTTTAGAGGGCGACTATGATGTGCTTGTTACGACAACGATTATCGAGACAGGTGTGGATATACCGAATGTAAATACATTAATAGTCCATGATGCTGATCGCATGGGCCTAGCCCAGCTTTACCAATTGCGCGGGCGCGTTGGACGTTCTAACAGAGTAGCCTATGCATATTTTATGTACCAACGCGACAAAGTTCTGACAGATGTAGCGGAGCAACGTTTACAAGCAATTAAAGAATTTACAGAGCTTGGCTCAGGCTTTAAAATTGCGATGCGAGATTTATCTATTCGGGGCGCAGGAAACTTACTTGGAGCGCAGCAACATGGCTTTATTGATTCAGTTGGCTTTGATTTATATTCACAAATGCTTCAGGATGCCATCGCGGAACGTCAAACAGGCGTGAAAAAAGAAGAAAAGCCAGATATTGAAATTTTGCTGAGTATTGATGCGTATATTCCAGACGCTTACATTCCAGATGGTTATCAAAAGATCCAAATGTATAAACGAATTAAAGCCATGGATCAGGTGGAGGAGTATGACGAAATCATGGAGGAATTAGAGGATCGATTTGGCGATCTTCCAATTGAAACAGAGCGTTTACTTCGAATAGCACGAATGAAAGTTTGGGGTTTAGGTGCGGGAGTAGTATCCGTAAAGGAGAAGCAAAAGTTTATTACAATACTATTGTCAGAACAAGGGACGGCAAGTGTCGATGGCAGTAAGATTATTGAAGAATCGATGAAATTTGAGCGTGCTGTTGGTTTTGGTATGGATGGTATGCAGTTAAAATTAACAATAGATGAACGCAAGAGTGGGAAATATCAACCCTTTGATATGTTGGAAGAACTAATGCAAATGATTGATAAAGCAAAAAAGCAGCAATAGTAGTTAAAAGGCTATTCTTATCTTTTCCTGTAAAAGAGAAGAATAGCCTTTTTGATGTTGCTTCAGTAATTACCATCTCTTACGTATTTGCTCACAGGAATAATTGATTTTTTCCAATATTTTTTATGAATTAATTATAGAAACTTATTCCTTGGGTAATCTAATAAGGAGTTGATTGATGTAATACCGTTTTTGAAAAAAATTAATGGTTGTGAAATCCTTTTTCTTCAGTTTTTGCATAGATTGCTCAAATAAAAACCATACTATCATTGAATAAAAATTTCATTGTAGCGAAAGCGAGGCATTAGAATGAAGGCAACAGGAATTGTTCGTCGTATTGATGATTTAGGGCGTGTAGTTATTCCAAAAGAAATTCGTAGGACGCTACGTATTCGTGAAGGCGACCCGCTAGAAATTTATACGGACCGTGAAGGCGAAGTCATTTTAAAGAAATATTCTCCCATTAATGATTTGGGCGAATTTGCAAGAGAATATGTTGAAACACTTTATGAAACGATGGGCACACCAGCATTTGTCACTGACCGTGATGAAGTAATCGCTGTTGCAGGGATCGGGAAAAAGGAATATATAAATCGTCGCATTACGTCCTTTGCGGAAAGCTTTATGGACGAGCGCTCCACAAAAATAGAAAAAATGGAGACAACGATTGAAATTGTCCCTGGACAATATGAGCAAGTAAAATCCTATTGTGCGACACCTATTATGGTGAACGGTGACCCAATAGGCTGTATTATCGTCTTGTCTAAAGTACACTTTGTTGGTGAGGTAGAAGTCAAGGTAGTGGAAACAGCTGCAAACTTCTTAGCAAAACAAATGAATAGTTAATGCATGGAAAAGTTATTGCGATGACCTATAAGGCTGAACAATAACTTTTTTGCGTACATAAGGATGAATCATTATAGGAACTGTAGTGCCACCTTGCACGTCAAACTTTTAAGATATGCTATACTATTGGCATTGTTAAGAAGGAAAGAGGGCAATTTATGTCGCAACGTTTTGGTATGAAAAGCTACATGAAAGGTGCCGCCTTATTGACGATAGCAGCCCTTATTGTAAAAGTTCTTAGTGCCATTTACCGTGTGCCTTTTCAAAATCTAGTAGGTGATGAAGGCTTTTATATCTATCAACAGGTATATCCAGTTATTTCAATCTTCGTTGTTTGGACATCTAGTGGCTTTGCTATAGCCATTTCTAAAATGCTTGCAGACAATGATTGTATTGTTGATACAATAGAACGTGATGAAAGACGTCGCACTATAACACAGGTAGTTTTCAGGTATTTAACGGTATTATCACTACTGTTTTTTGCCATTTTATTTGGAGGTGCTGAAAAGATTGCCCATTTAATGGGAGATATTCAATTAGCACCACTTATTCGTACAGGCTCCTTAGTAGTATTGGTTATGCCGGCGCTGGCTATTTTAAAAGGTAGCTTTCAATCTAGAGCAATTATGGAGCCTATTGCTTATGCCCAAGTACTTGAACAAGCAGTGAGAGTAACTGTCATATTAGCAGGTACCTTTCTTATTATGACAACGACTAAATCTCTTTATGGTGCAGGAAGAATGGCTGTTATCGGTACAGTAATTGGAGAAATTACAGCCTTGCTATTACTTGCTTCTATCTCATATAAACGATTTGGTCTATTGCAAGTTAAACAGCATCTACAACGTAATCCAAGTTTACCTATCATTAAAGAGGTCACTTGGCTCAGCTTGAGTGTCAGTATGAGTGGTCTACTACTACTTGGCTATCAATTGGTCGATTCATTTACAATCTATTCTTCATTAATTGATAATGGCATGACTCCTACAATTGCAAAGGAAACGAAGGGTATTTATGATCGAGGACAACCGTTAGTTCAACTAGGTGTTGTCATTGCATCCTCATTGTCGTTGGCCATTGTGCCACTTGTCGCCCATTTGTCGAAAAAACAGGCGGGACGTAGTGCAGTGCCATTCATACAATTAACATACAAAGCATCCGTCCTGTTCGGCTGGTCTGCAGCACTAGGCTTAATGCTAGTTATGCCTTATTTAAATGAAATGCTTTTTAAAACCAATTCCTTATCGGAGGTATTGATTGTCTATGTATTTCAAATTGTCCCTTTGTCGATTATCCTTACATTTACAGCGATCTTACAAGGCTATGGAAAATTAAAAAAACCAGCTTTATTTCTCATAATCGGTTTTCTAGTAAAAATTATATTAAATGTACGTTTAATTGGTGGATTAGGTGTACTAGGAGCTGCCATCGCAAATGATATAGGATTATTAATAACAGCAGCCTTGCTAATTATTTATTTAAAAACATTGACTGGCATTCAATTAGCTTCAGGCGCATTTTATAAAAAAGTAGGTATAGCCTCCTTCAGTATGACAATCGTCGTTCTTATATGGTTACAGCTAGTATCGTCCTTGCTAAACCATTTGATGTCTTCACGTATGATAGCCATGGTGGCGGGTTTGACAGCAGTATCTATTGGGGCGTTTGTTATGCTAACAATTATTGCAAAGAAAAGAGTACTAATAGAAAAAGAATGGTATTTACTGCCGTTTGGACGTAGAATGGCTGTTTACCAACTTTGGCTAAATTCAAGGAAGTAGGTGTAATATTGAATACATTAACAATTATTGGTTTAGGTGCAGGTGACTTTAATCAGCTGCAAATGGGTGTTTATAAAAAATTAAAGGCTGCTAAAAAATTATATGTACGAACAGTGGATCATCCGGTTTTAGAGGAATTAGCAGCAGAGGGTGTGGGATTTGAAAGTTTTGACGACGTTTATGAAAAACACGATACATTTCAACCTGTGTATGCAGAAATAGCTGATTCTCTTATAGAAGCTACCGCTGTTGAGGATGTTATGTATGCTGTGCCAGGGCATCCACTAGTTGCAGAGCAAACAGTGCAATTACTTATTGCAGCAGCAAATGAAGGGAAAATTGAGTTAGTCATTGAGGGTGGTCAGAGTTTCTTAGATCCCATTTTTGGCGCATTAAAAATAGATCCAATTGAAGGCTTTCAATTACTTGATGGTACTAGCTTTTCAATGCATGACATTAACATGCGTCAGCATATCTTGATTGCTCAAGTATACGATACATTCAGTGCATCAGAAGTGAAGCTAACGTTGATGGAGAAATATGATGATGAGTATCCTGTGACAGTTGTGACAGCGGCTGGATCTTCACAGGAACAGATTGTCACAGTGCCACTCTATGAACTCGATCAAAGTGTAGAAGTAAATAATTTAACAACAGTCTATGTACCGCCTGTAAAAACACAGGAGGAGTCATTAAGAGATTGGACAACATTCCGTCAAATCATTGCAACGCTGAGAGGCCCAAATGGCTGTCCTTGGGATCAAAAGCAAACACACGAGTCATTGAAAAAATATTTACTTGAGGAAGCACATGAATACTTGGCTGCGGTTGATGCTGAGGATGATTTTGCTATGATTGAGGAACTTGGTGATGTGTTGTTACAAGTATTTTTGCATGCACAAATTGGAGAAGATCAAGGTTATTTTACACTTGAAGATGTGTTAGCTTCGATTAGTAAAAAAATGATTCGCCGCCATCCGCACGTTTTTGGGGATGTAGCGGTAGAAGACGCAGCTGGTGTTGTGGCTAATTGGGAGGCTATTAAAGCTGAGGAAAAAGGAACGAGCGATAAACCTTTACTAGACGAAGAATATAGAGCATCTTCGGCATTACAGACAGCCTACAATTATCAAAAAAGAGCTGCAAAAGTGGGCTTTGATTGGCCTGATGTGGAGGGAGCATGGGATAAATTTACCGAGGAATGGCAGGAATTTCGCCATGAGGTGACGAAAGGCTCTAATGCGTCCCGTCTTGATGAATTTGGCGATGTATTGTTCACATTAGTAAACTTAGCACGTTTCTATAAATTATCACCAGAAGAAGCCATGCTACATGCAAATGAGAAATTTGCAAAACGTTTTGGCTATGTTGAGCAACAGGTAAAGGCAAGTGGAAAACCATTTTCCGATTTTACTTTAGAACAATTAGATGCATTTTGGAATGAAGCAAAGCAACTAGAAAAGGAGTAAGATTATGAGATTAGATAAGTTTTTAAAAGTATCCCGTTTAATAAAACGTCGTACTTTAGCCAAAGAGGTGGCCGATCAAGGACGTATTACAATCAATGCAAAGATTGCAAAAGCAAGTAGTACAGTGAAAGCTGGTGATGAGCTTGCTATCCGATTTGGTCAAAAAATAGTAACAGCACGTGTAGAAGAAATACGTGAGACTGTGAAAAAAGAAGATGCAGCAAAAATGTTTACCATTTTGAAAGAAGAACGACTTGAAAAGATTGAGCCTGAATTTATTGACGATGAGGAATAAAAGCTAAATTTATTTTCTAGCCCTCCTAATGTTGTCCCGCCTTTCTTTTTGTAGGTGAAAGTATGACACAACTTAAATAAAGTTGTCATGCTTTGAAGGTTGTCCGCATAAAGTGAACAGAAGCTAGGACGACTAAAGGAGGAAAAAAATGACGCTACATCAAGAAAGTAATCGTTACACAATTCCATCTGGAGAGCATATTTTAACGATTCGTAATCGTAAAAGAATGGACATGACTTCTGTAAAATCAATTGAACGCTTTGATCAGGAAGAGTTTTTCATTAAGACGTCCCAAGGGCATTTGTTAATCCGTGGAGAGGAACTGCATATCGTTCATTTAGATGTTGACAAAGGATTATTGACACTTGAAGGAACTGTAAAAACCTTACAGTACGACGAGGAGGAAAGTGGCTTCTCGAAAGGTTTCCTTCATAAGTTATTTGGATGATTGTCAGTGAACAATTTTATCAATTAATTGTCATGGTTTTGAGCGGTATAGCAGTTGGTTTCATAATTGATAGTATAAGGCTCATTGTTTTTTCAACTCCAAAAAGGTCAAGCCTTCGAAAGTGGATGATGGTTGTTGAGTTAATAACTTGGATTCTACTTGGAGGGTTGACATACTATTTATTATTTTGGCTAAAAGATGGCGCTTGGCGGGCTTACGACCCGCTAGCGCAAATAGCCGGAATTTTTTTGTATCAATCATTTTTTCAAACCTTTTTACGTTTCGTTGCTAGAATTTTGGTGAATATAACATGGAGACCTTTTTGGTTCATTGTACGTTTCATAATTACGGTTATTCGACAAATTTTGCAATTATTAATAAATATTGTTATGTTTGTTATAAGACCTTTTGTCAAAATTTATTCGTATTTGTCCTACACTTTTTTTAAAAAATTACGATATTTGAAGTATAATAAAAAGCAACAATAATTATCGGAGGTGCGGACATGACTAGACGTCATTCATCAAATGATGAATCCCAAAACTTCACTAAGCTTGATAATGACTATGTCCGTAACACGGATAGAGCTATAAATCGCAAACAACAGGCTCGAAAGCGTAAGATGCGTCGTATTGTCTTTTTTGCGATTGTACCAGTCATTATTATTGCTCTTCTCTTAAATGTGCTGTCACATCAGAATGAAACATTAGCAGCAAAAGAGAAATCCAAGGAAGAAGCGAATCAGCATCTCACTGAATTGAAAGAAGAACAAGATACATTAAATCTTAAAATCAAACAATTGCAGGATGATGAATATATCGCGAAGCTATTAAGAAAAGAGTATTATTTATCGGAAAAAGGTGAGATTATTTTCATCATTCCAGATAAGGAAGATAAAAAAGACGACTGAAAAGCTATGTATTGTTGACACTCTTTTATTGTTATATATAATGAAAAGAGAAGCTTATTGCAGTAAAAAGTTTGATTAAATTGATTACATGGCTCAAAAGAGTCGCTTAATTTTTAAGGAGGAGCATTTTTTTTATGTCAATTGAAGTAGGCAGCAAGGTACAAGGTAAAGTAACAGGAATCACAAATTTTGGAGCATTCGTTGAGCTGCCAGATGGCAAAACAGGCTTAGTTCACATTAGTGAAGTTGCTGACAATTATGTAAAAGATATCAATGAGCATCTAAAAGTTGGAGATGAAGTTGAAGTAAAAGTGATGAATGTTGAAGCGGACGGAAAGATTGGTCTTTCAATCCGTAAAGCAAAGCCTCAAGCTGAAAGACCAGAGCGACCAGAGCGTCCAGCACGTCCACGTCGTGATAATCGTTCCAATGATCGCAACGAACGCCACCAGCCAAAAGAAAATTTTGAGCAAAAAATGGCACGCTTCTTAAAAGATAGTGATGAACGTCTAGCAACACTTAAACGTGCTACAGAATCAAAACGCGGAGGTCGCGGAGCTAGAAGAGGGTAGTTTGCTGACTGTTTTAATCGTAGAAAAAGTGTATGAAATAGAGTTGGGAGTGGCTTTTTAAAAAGCTACTCCCTTTTTTAATATACCTATAAAGTAGAAGAAGGTCTCTTTTTCTTTTTTGTGGGTGTTATCGTTTTTTCATCGGTAGAACCAATGGATTCTTTCTTCACAGGATGGATAACCATTTTGACAAGTAAAGCAACACCATATACACTCACAGCTAGTCCACCAAGCAATAAGATTATTTGAACAAAAAACGGTAAGTTTATTAGAATTGAAATAAGAATAATCATTGAGCCACTTCCACAAATTAAAGCAGCTTTTGTTAATGCACTCAAGGGAATTAAACCTCCTAAAAACGTTATTTTTACTAGTATGCCATACTTTTATATTCTGTCACATAGCTTTACTTGAGCGGACGGATAGAATTTGCAAAGAAATAGATAGATGGTATAAATAGATGGATAAATTAAAAATAGGTATCTCAGAATCTAGTTCTGAGATACCTATTTGAGATGACCCCTACGGGATTCGAACCCGTGTTACCGCCGTGAAAGGGCGGTGTCTTAACCACTTGACCAAGGGGCCTACTATGGTGGCGGCCGAGGGGATCGAACCCCCGACCTTACGGGTATGAACCGTACGCTCTAGCCAGCTGAGCTAGGCCGCCAAATTTAGAAATGGAGCGGAAGACGAGGTTCGAACTCGCGACCCCCACCTTGGCAAGGTGGTGTTCTACCACTGAACTACTTCCGCATGTCGTTTAAGCAACAAGTTAAATAATACAAGCCAATCGTGCTAGTGTCAAGTAGGTTTATAAAAAATATTTAAAGATATTTCAGGTGTTTAACTAGAGAAGAATATTTTAGCGGATTTTTTGTTCTTACGTAGAAATATATCCTAGAGAAGAGTTAAATCAAACCATTAATAGTACGTGAAATCCCTTCAAACTAGGCTTTAAGATGAATAGTAAATGACTATTTTACGAATTAAATAATTGAATTTTCCGATATTAATATTAACTAAACGTCCTTTACTGTAGAAATTGTTGCCAATTCTCGTATTTATGAATAGCTATTAGTCGAAATATTTATATTTTTTTCTGTCAACGTCAGACAATCTTTCCACACATAATTTTTTATAATAACCAAAAGTGCGGAAAGGGGATAGTTAAATGACAAGTATTGAATGGTATAATACAACGAATGTAGATGACCAAAAAATAGGTTTGAAAAAGAAGCAGATCCTAATAGGCTCTCTCTTTTTTTTAACCGCCTTTTTCTTGGCTCAATCTGTTGTATTTGAAGCGGCTGTACCGTTCTCAGTTCCTTTTTGGGCCATTATTCGAACAAAATATAGGGAGTATGCCAAATTCGTATTATTTGGGAGTTTAGCGGGTTGCTTTTTCCTAGGCTTTGGACAAGTCCTAATTCTCGCTTTACAAATTATCCTGTATGAATGTATTATGCGTTTTCGTTACTGGCAACTGCCCCAAAGTATTGCGGTGTCTTTAGCTGTATTACTGGTACAAATAATGTGGCAAGGGGTGATGTATCAAGGCTTACCACCAGTGCTTGTACAATTTTATGTGGGCTGTGAAGCAGCTTTAGCTCTTATTATGACATTGTTTATGCAAGTATTATTTGTTAATTCGTATGAATGGTTTACGACGCATTGGACATATGAAAAGCTAGGTTCAGGATTAGTCGTCTTTGCAGCCATGCTTACTGGAATGCAAACGGTTGTAATAAGCTATTTTTCACTCCCTATTTTTTTACTGCAGCTCTTTATTTGTTTTGGCGCATTGGTTGGAAGTGTGCCGTTAGCAACTGTCATTGGAGCAGTGCTAGGAACGCTTATTGGTGTGGCCAAGCTTTCGTTTACCGGTATGCTTTCGGTGGCTACCTTAACTGGATTATGTGCGGGTATGGGAGCGAAAGGCGGTAGATTTGGCGTTGCTATTGGTAGTATTTTACCTAGTGTATTTTTTTTATTTTATGACGCCACATTGCCCTTGGATAGTGTTTATTTCACCTCAATTGCCATGGGTAGTATTTTATTTCTAACCATTCCAAAGAAATATTCAGATAAGGTAAGGGACAAGCTCTTTCCACAACGAGAGGAGGTTTTACTAGCTCGACAGAATTGGTTAACAGAACATGTAACATATAAATTAGAGCACTTTCAGCATTTTGTGCAATTCATGAAGGAACTTGTGTTTGATCGCTTTATGACAGCACCAGTTGAAGCTGCGAAGGAAGTAGCACCAATGAATACTTGTTTAAGTTGTTTCCGTTATGATCATTGTTGGGGTGCGCAAAATAATGGTATGGACAAGCTGATGACAGATTGGTTTCATATGAAAGGCGTAGGCAAGGAATCAGCTATTCATCGTGTTGAAGAACAAATCCGCTATAAATGTGTGAAGTCCACGAAAATCTTTGAGGAATTGGATACAGAACTTTATAGAGAACGAATCAACGGGCAATATTTCCATGGTAAAAAAATGATTGCCCTACAACTGCGTGATATGAGCAATCATTTAAATCAATTAATTGCTGAGATGAAGGAAGATACAATTTCTTTTGTAAGTGTTGAGAAGGACATTGTTGAACGCTTAAAGGAAGCCAATATTGAGTGCTTTCAACTTGATGTCCTAAGCAATAAGCCTGGGGCGAGAAAGATTGTTTGTGCATTAGCACCAGTGCGTGTCAACTGGGAGAAGGATACAACATTAGCTGAACGTATGATTTTGCCGATTCTTTATGAAATTTTTGATGAACCTTTTGAAATTGAAAAAGTAGTAGCCTGTGAAATACCATTTCGTCATGTTCAAATTTGCTTTAGATCAGCTATTAGCTTTGAAGTAGAGTATGATATATATAGCATGTCTAAAGATGCAACACTATATTCCGGTGATTCTCATGCTCTTTTCCAATTGCATCCAGGGTTATTTGCGATATTGCTGTCTGATGGTATGGGGCAAAGTAAAGAAGCACAACATGAAAGTAGAAAATTGATCCATTTAATGCGAGAGTGTCTAAATTACAATATGAATCCCGAAACTGCGATGCATACGCTCCATTATGTCATGGCATTAAAACAGCAAGATGATATGTATGCAACCCTTGATTTTGCACTTGTCGATTTACAGCACGGAGATTTGTGGTCGTGGAAGGCTGGTGGAATGTCAACCTACATTTTACGTGGTAAAGATGTACTGAAGGTTGAAAGTAATGCAGCACCTGTAGGATTCTTATCTATTTCAGCAGTCGAAGCTGAAAAAAGAAAACTGAAGGCAGGTGATGTTATTTTAATGCATTCAGATGGACTGTTCTCAAGTGTAGCTGATTGGGATGAACAAGAGGAAACATTTTTAGCTTTCGCACAGCAGGTAGCAAGTACAAATAAAACGATTCAGGAAAAGCTAACAACCATTATGCAATCATTCCAAGGTTATTTTGAAATAGAAGATGATTGTACAGTATTAATGCTAGAGGTGACACATGTTGTACCGACATGGGCTGTCTTTAGACCAGCTCAGTATTCAATGAGTAAATCATCTTAAACTAACAACGAAAAGGGGAGGAGAAGCGTTTGTCATTTGAATTAAAGGTCAAAACATTTATAGAAGAAGAGCAATTATTACAGCAAGGCGACCATCTTCTCATCGCCGTTTCGGGTGGGGTAGACTCTATGGCTTTACTTCATTACTTTATGCAAACACAGGAGCAGTGGAACATTCAGGTGGAAGCGGTACATGTTGATCATATGTTGAGAGGAGAAGCCTCTGCTGAGGATAGGGCTTTTGTTCAAAAATATTGTGATGCTAATGGTGTTTACTTACATGCCAAGGAAATTCCAATACCTACAATATTGGCACAGGAAAATGGTAATACACAGTTAATTTGTCGTAGGGAAAGGTATCAATTTTTCAAAGAAGTGCTGCAAAAAACAAATGCTAATAAGCTTGTAACTGCACATCATGCGGATGACCAACTGGAGTCAGTATTAATGGCCCTTACAAAAAATGCAACAATGAATAGCATGCAGGGCATACGTCCACAAAGAAATTTTGGAGGAAAATCATTAATTCGTCCGTTTTTAACGGTTACAAAGTCTGAAATAGGGGAATATTTACTTAGAAAAGGTTTAGATTATCGAGAAGATGCTAGCAATTCTAAAGATACCTATGTACGTAATCGTTTTAGACATCATGTGGTGCCTTTACTAGAGGCAGAGAATCCGCGAGTGACTGAACAGGTGACCCATTTCACAAAGCAATTGCAAGAAGACGATACCTTTTTAATGACATTGGCCCAAGATGTATTTTCCAAAATCATCATAAGAAATAATGAAAATACATATTGCATGGAAATTGAAGCATTTCAATTGATACCACTTGCTTTACAAAGGAGGCTCATTTTAATACTATTAAACTATCTTTACAAAGATTCAAATACGATACAAAGTTATGCCTTATTGACTTCAATTTTAAAGCTTTGTGATACAACAGCAGGGTATGCTGAAATTCACTTACCTGAAGATTTTCTAGCAGTTCGCCGTTATGGAAATTTAACGATTCAGAAAAAGGAGCCGTTAGAAGGCCTAGCTTCTCCTGAGAAACAGGTTATTACGACTGCTAATGGCTGGACAACACTGACAAATGGTGAGCGCTTACGCGTAGTCAATTTGCATGATTTATCGTCTGAATTGCTGACGGATACTGCACAACTTTTTTATTTTAACGCTAGCAAACTCCACCTACCGCTCTATGTTCGGGCACGCAGGGATGGAGATAGAATGCTGTTAAAAGGAATGGATCAGCCAAAACGCTTATCTCGCCTTTTTATAGATGAAAAGATTCCTTTAAATGAGCGAAATAGCTGGCCGTTACTGATTTCTCAATCTGATGAGGTGGTAGCGGTAATTGGTGTGCGTATGGGAATATTTTTTTCAACCACTCCGCAACCAAACGATGATACAGTGCTCATCGTAGACTAAGGTCTTTGTAAAATATTTCACCGAAATAGGGTGAAGATTTTTTGATACATCACGAGGAGGAATCGATATGTTACAAAACGACATCGAACAAATTATGATTACAGAAGAACAATTGCAAGAAAGAATTGCAGACTTAGGCGCGCAACTAACAGAGGAGTACAAAGATGCATTTCCATTAGCTGTTGGCGTACTTAAAGGGGCAATGCCATTTATGACAGACCTAATGAAACGTTTCGATTCTTTCATCGAACTCGATTTTATGGATGTGTCTAGCTATGGTAATGCTACCGTATCATCTGGTGAAGTGAAGATTTTAAAGGATTTGAATACAAGCGTTGAGGGACGTGACGTATTAATTATCGAGGACATTATTGATAGTGGTTTAACTTTAAGCTATCTAGTAGATTTATTTAAATATCGCAAAGCAAAGTCCATTAAAATTGTTACATTACTTGATAAACCATCAGGTCGAAAAGTGAATTTGTCTGCTGACTATGTTGGTTTCGAAGTACCAGATGGCTTTGTTGTAGGATATGGCCTAGATTACGCTGAAAAATATCGCAACTTACCTTATATTGGTATTTTGAAGCCTGAGGTATATTCTTTCTAAGATAGCAAAGACCAGCTATGAAAAGTAAAGGTCTCCAGCGCAAGTCACGTATTTTAGTTATGTTTAACATAATTCAAAATCTTGACACAATGTTTAGCTATATCGAGCCCGAGGAACAGGTACAATTACGCTGGGACATATAAAGATGGCCTAAAAACTGTTGTGATAACGGCAATAAGTGAACGAAACATTTTTTAAGTAGGGCTTTTCGTTGTATGATGAAATCATGATATGTTAAGATTTTACTTATAATTTTTCTGTTTGTAATGAGGAGGCTGGAGATGAATCGAATATTTCGATATACCATATTCTATTTACTGATTTTCCTAGTGATTATCGGTATTTTTGGTACTTTCAATGGTGGAAACTCACCAACGAAAGAATTAACTTATCATGAGTTTCAAGAAGCTCTAGATAAGAAAGAAATAACAAGTGCTACAATTCAACCTGATAAATCAGTTTACGTCGTTGAAGGAACATTGAAGGGGTATGAAAAAGGGGAAAGTTTTACTACAAACATCCCTCGTGAAAACCAATCTTTAATGGACCGCATCGATGAAGCTGCTAAGGATAAAAATAGTAATATTAGTTTTTTAGCAGCACCAGAAACAAGTGGATGGATTCAATTCTTTACAGGAATTATTCCTTTCATTATCATCATTTTCTTATTCTTCTTCCTAATGAGTCAATCTCAGGGTGGCGGTAATAAAGTGATGAGCTTTGGTAAAAGTAAAGCTAAACTGTATGATGATCAAAAGAAAAAAGTACGTTTTACAGATGTAGCAGGTGCTGATGAAGAAAAAGCGGAACTTGTTGAAGTGGTAGAATTCTTAAAAGACCACCGCAAATTCACTGAAATTGGTGCCCGTATTCCAAAGGGTATCTTACTTGTAGGTCCTCCAGGTACAGGTAAAACATTACTTGCACGAGCAGTAGCAGGTGAAGCAGGTGTTCCATTCTTCTCTATCTCAGGTTCTGACTTCGTAGAAATGTTTGTCGGTGTTGGTGCTTCTCGTGTCCGGGATCTATTTGAAAATGCTAAGAAAAATGCTCCATGTATCATCTTTATCGATGAGATTGATGCAGTAGGTCGTCAACGTGGTGCTGGTCTCGGTGGAGGCCATGATGAGCGTGAGCAAACATTAAACCAGTTATTAGTTGAAATGGATGGTTTTGGTGCCAATGAAGGAATTATTATCATTGCTGCTACAAACCGCCCGGATATTTTAGATAAAGCATTATTACGTCCAGGTCGTTTTGACCGCCAAATTACAGTAGGGCATCCTGATGTAAAAGGACGTGAGGCAATTCTTAAAGTACATGCACGTAATAAGCCTTTAGCAGATACAGTTGATTTAGCGGCTGTTGCTCAACGTACGCCAGGTTTCTCAGGTGCGGATTTAGAAAATCTACTCAACGAAGCGGCGCTTGTAGCGGCTCGAAAAAGTAAGCGCACTATAAATATGGCAGATATTGATGAAGCATCAGACCGAGTAATCGCTGGTCCTGCAAAAGCAAGTCGCGTATATTCTGCTAAAGAGAAGAAACTGGTATCCTTCCATGAAGCTGGCCACGTAGTCGTTGGTCTTGAGCTAGATGAGGCTGATACAGTACACAAAGTAACAATTGTTCCTCGTGGGCAAGCGGGTGGATATGCGATTATGTTACCGAAGGAAGAGCGCTTCTTTACGACAAAGCAAGAGCTTTTAGATCGTATTGCAGGTCTTCTAGGTGGCCGTGTAGCTGAAGAAATTGTTCTTGGTGAAGTTTCTACTGGAGCACATAACGATTTCCAAAAGGTTACAAGCATTGCCCGTGCTATGGTTACTGAATACGGAATGAGTGAGAATCTTGGAGCTATGCAATTTGGCTCAAGTCAAGGTGGTAATGTATTCCTTGGCCGCGACTTTAATTCTGACCAGAACTATTCTGATTCAATAGCCTATGAAATTGATAAAGAAATGCAAAAAATTATTGATACACAATATGAGCGTACTAAGCGTATCCTTACGGAAAATCGTCACCTGCTTGATTTAATTGCCAATACACTAATGGAAAAAGAAACATTAAATGCACAGGAAATTGAGCATTTACGTGACCATGGTGTGTTACCAGAACCAGAGGCTGCAGAAAAAATTGAGGAGAACACTCCAAAGATTGAAGCAAAGCCTACATTAGATACTATTGGCGAACCAGTTGTTGAAAAAGAACTACTAAGTAAAGAGTCAAATCCAACAACTTTGGATTTAGCAAAAGAACGTAAAGAAGCGAATGATGGACCTAAGGGTATCGATGAAAAACGTGATTAAAAATAGGGAAGACTGTTTACTAGTACAGTAAGCAGTCTTTTTCTTTGCCTTTTCTTACTAATAAGCATTAGGATAGAGTAGTAAAAAGACAAGCTGCATACAACTCTGCCATTTAGAGAGATGTAGTATTTGTTAGCCAAAACAGATAGGAGTGTACACACATGGGAAATGTTGTATTAAATAATGGTCTTAAAATGCCTTTGGTTGGTTATGGTGTCTTTCGAGTACCCGAAGGAGATGACCTAGCTGAAGCAGTCAAAACAGCTATAGCAAAAGGCTATCGTAGTATTGATACAGCACAAGTATATCGCAACGAAGAAAGTGTTGGACGAGGAATACGTGCAGCCATTGAAGAAGGCTTAGTAACTCGAGAAGAATTATTTATAACATCAAAAGTTTGGAACGATGGACTTTCCTATGAAGAAACACTCGCGGCATATGACAGCAGTCTAGAAAAAATTGGATTAGACTATTTGGATTTATATTTAGTACATTGGCCTGGAATAGACCAAAATTATATTGAGGTTTATAAAGCACTAGAAAAGATTTATCAAGATGGTCGAGTACGTTCAATTGGTGTTAGTAATTTCCACGTACACCATTTAGAAAGCCTTTTGAAGGAAACGACTGTCGTCCCTGTTATTAATCAAATTGAGTTCCACCCGCACTTAATACAGGAGGAAGTACGTGCCTACTGTAAGGATAAGGGCATACAGGTGGAGGCATGGTCTCCGTTGATGAATGGTTCTCTACTGGAAGAGGCATTGATTCAAGAGCTAGCATCTAAATATGGCAAAACGCCAGCACAGATTGTATTACGCTATGATGTGCAACATGATGTTGTTACGATTCCAAAAACGATGACACCTGCACGTATGGCTGAAAACCTAGCTGTTTTTGACTTTACGTTAACTGAGCAGGAAATGAAACAGTTAGATGCAATGAACGATGGACTACGTTGTGGTCCAGATCCAGAAAAATTTAATTTTAAATGATTTCTAAGAGAGGCTACCATATTTAGGGGGCCTCTTTTTAAAGAAGATTGATAACATTTTCAATTGATTTTGACAAACAATATAGGTATTGATCTCCACCTGTAGTAGAAGGTGTTGTACCTAAGACTATCTCTACAGTACAAACAACATCTGCTGAATCAAGATAAAAAGTATGGTATCATTTTCTAAAGTGTTTTATCCTCATTCAAGTTAGAGAGAATATTGTAATATGGGGATTGCCAAAGTTACAATGACGATATGGGAGGTGTCATTTTTGATTTTAGTTTTAGATGCAGGGAATTCAAATATTGTATTAGGTGTCTATGATGACAACGATCAATTAGCCTTCCATTGGCGTATGGTGACGGATCTCCATAAAACAGAAGATGAATATGCTATGCAAGTTCTTTCTTTTTTTAATCATGCAGGCATTTCATTTGAACAAATAACAGGCATTATTATATCCTCAGTTGTGCCACCAATTATGTTTTCACTAGAGGCGATGTGTCAGAAGTATTTTCGAAAAAAGCCTTTGGTAGTAGGACCAGGTGTGAAAACAGGTTTAAATATTAAATACGAAAATCCACGTGAGGTTGGGTCTGATCGTATAGTGAATGCCATAGCAGCTCTAGATTTATATAAGGCTCCTTGTATCATCGTTGATTTTGGGACAGCAACAACCTTTTGTTATTTGAACGAAAAGGGCGATTACATGGGTGGAGCTATTGCGCCAGGCATCACTATTTCTACAGAGGCTCTTTATACACAGGCTGCAAGATTGCCACGTATTGAAATCGTTCGACCTACACATATCGTGGGGAAAACGACCGTTTCTGCCATGCAGGCGGGAATTTTTTATGGCTTTGTCGGGCAAGTTGAGGGCATTGTTAATCGTATAAAAGCACAAAGTAAAGAGGAGCCATTAGTTATTGCTACAGGTGGATTAGCAAATCTAATCGCAGGGGAGACACAAATTATAGATGTTGTAGATCCATTTTTAACATTAAAGGGTTTATATAAGCTCTATAAACGTAACCAATAGGAAATGAGGGACATTCCATTTATGAGTGATTATTTAGTAAGAGGTTTAGGATTTAATGGACAGGTTCGTGTGTTTGCAGCACGTACAACAGCCACAGTAGGAGAAGTGCAACGCCGTCACGATACATGGCCAGTTGTATCGGCAGCTTTAGGTCGATCAATGACAGCGGCTGTTATGATGGGAGCCATGCTAAAAGGTGAAGAGAAAATCACTATTAAAATTGAGGGCAACGGTCCAATTGGCCCAATGGTAATTGATAGTAATGCACATGGAGAAGTGCGTGGATTTGTGACAAACCCTCATGTACACTTTGATTTAAACGAGCAAGGTAAGCTAGATGTTCGAGCAGGTGTTGGAACAGAAGGTGCTCTTACGATTGTTAAAGACCTTGGTTTAAGAGATATGTTTTCAGGACAAACACCAATTGTTTCTGGCGAAATTGCTGAAGATTTTACTTATTATTTTGCTACATCTGAGCAAGTACCATCATCTGTAGGTTTAGGCGTATTAGTTAATCCAGACAACACTATTCTTGCAGCCGGCGGATTTATACTTCAATTAATGCCAGGCTGTGAGGAAGAAACGATAACTGAAATTGAGCAACACCTTGCTACAATAGAGCCTGTTTCAAAAATGATTGAAAAAGGCTTTACACCAGAGCAAATTTTAGAAGCTGTATTAGGAAATGGACATCTACAAATTTTAGATTCCATGCCAGTTGAATTTAAATGTCAATGTTCAAAAGAGCGGTTTGGTGCGGCAATTTTAGGTCTAGGAACAGCAGAAATTAGAGAAATGATTGATGAGGACGGCGGTGCAGAGGCACAATGTCACTTCTGCTTAGAGACATATAGCTTTTCTAAAGATGAGCTAGAAGGGTTTATCGATGAGCTCAACGCGTAATCGTCGACCTTCAACCAATGTAACACCAAACCAAACTCCTTTATTGCAACGTCGTTTAAAGACAAAGCCTGCTTTAGCTGTCATAGCCGTATTGTTATTAGGAAATATATTATGGTTCATTAGTTGGTTGATCCCGAACAAAGGTCAGGAAATTGGTAGCGACGAACAAGTCGCTGCCATTGACGGGGATGTTATCACACGCCAAGAGTGGATGATTGCTATGGAAGAACGATATGGTAAAGAAACACTCCAAAATTTAGTAAATGAAACGGTAATGGAAAAAGCTGCAAAAACATATAAAATTAAAGTTACTGATAAAGAAATTGATCTTGAATTAGCGTTAATGCGATCTGCTCAAGATAAGTTTGATACAGCCATGCAAAATCTTTCGGCAGAGCAACTACGCCAAAAGATTCGATCACAGCTTATATTGGATAAGGTACTCACGAAAGATGTAGTGATAGAGGAAGAAAACGTTGAAAAGTATTATGAAGAAAATCAAGGCTTATATAATACAAAAACAAGCTATCGTACGAATTTTATTGAGGTCGATTCAAAAAAAGCTGCTGATGAGGCACTGGGTGAATTGAAAAATGGCTCTGACTTTACAGTGCTGGCACGAGAAATTTCTGTTGATAGTGCTTCAGCGAGTTTAGGAGGGGATATTGGTTTCCTTACAGAAAATCAGGAAAATGTAGACCCTGCAATTATTAATACTGTAAAATCACTAAAGGCAAATGAGGTAAGTAAAGCCTTTAAGTTAGATAATGGTCATTATGGCATTGTTCAAGTACAAGAGGTATTAGAAGGACAATCCTTTACATATGACGATGTGAAAGAACATATTGAGCGAGAATTAGCTTTAGAGCAATTACCGCAATCTGTAACGCCAGAAGCATTTTGGTCTGAATTTGATGCTACTTGGTATTATGGAGAGACTAAAAAAGAAAAATAATACATGAAAAGAGTCTGCAGGTTTTGCGGGGTACAATGAGTCTGATCAAACTTACAGGCATTCGTAGTGAATTACCCAATAAATGCAGGTTCTTTTTCTTTAGTGAGCATAAGATTTTTCCTTTTCAAAGCAATGATAAATATTCTGAAAATATTAGTTTTATTTTATTGACAATCGAATGGAAAAATTGATAAAATACAAAATAAGTAAAACCTATAAAAATAGTAGGGATTGGGAGTGGATTAGTAAATGAGTAGATTAGCAAACTCGGTAGCTGAATTAGTTGGTAAAACACCAATTGTAAAATTAAACCATGCAACAAGTGAAAATGAAGGTACTGTGTATGTAAAATTAGAATATTTTAATCCGGGAAGCTCAGTGAAAGACCGTCTGGCTTTAGCAATGATCGAAACGGCGGAAAAAGACGGGACATTAAAACCTGGTGGTACAATTATTGAGCCGACATCTGGTAATACAGGTATTGGTCTTGCAATGATTGCCGCTGCCAAAGGTTATAAAGCCATTTTAGTTATGCCAGAAACAATGAGCTTAGAGCGTCGTAATTTATTGCGTGCTTATGGTGCAGAGCTTGTATTAACGCCTGGTCCAGCAGGTATGAAAGGTGCAATTGCAAAAGCGGAAGAACTATCTGAAGAACATGGCTACTTCCTACCACAACAATTTACAAATCCTGCGAACGCGGTAATTCACCGTTTAACAACAGGCCCAGAAATTGTAGAAGCATTTGATGGCTTAACACTTGATGCTTTTGTAGCTGGTGTTGGCACAGGTGGTACAATTACTGGTGCGGGTGCGGTCTTAAAAGAAAAGTATCCAAACATTGAAATCATTGCAGTTGAACCAAAGGATTCACCAGTTCTTTCTGGTGGTCAACCAGGTCCTCATAAAATACAAGGAATTGGCGCTGGATTTGTACCAGCAGTTTTAGATACGGAAGTCTATTCTTCAGTATTCCCTGTTGAAAATGAGGTTGCTTTTGAAGTAGCACGTAAAGTAGCACGTGAAGAAGGAATCCTATGTGGTATTTCATCTGGTGCTGCAATCTATGCAGCAATTGAAGCGGCAAAACGTTTAGGTAAGGGTTCGAATGTCCTTGCTATTGTGCCTTCTAATGGTGAGCGTTATCTATCAACACCTTTATATCAATTTGAAGACTAATTCAATTTTTTATGTAAGGGCTCCTTTATAAAGGGGCCCTTTTTTAGTGTGAAAACTATGGCACTATGAAAATTATAAAAATATTCGCTTCTATGTAATAATCAAGTTAAGATGGAATCACATCATATGTTTAAAGGGGAAAATAACTTGAAAACAATACTTACAAAAACATTAACGATGGATGCAGATTCATTTTTTTATAGCTATAAAAGGCAGACAGAGACGCAGCAAGCGCATGTGTTTTTAGAGAGTGGACGTGGTGGACATTTTTCAATAGCTGCGTGGAATCCATTAGCTACCGCACGATCAGTAGAGGGTGGGCTTTTCGTAAATTGGAGAAATGGCCGACAGGAAGTTTTACAAGGTGAGTCCCTTGATTTACTAGAAGAGCTTGTGGCGGAGTATCAGGTTTCTTATAATACAGAGCTACCTGTTTTTCAGGGAGGGGCTATTGGTTTTGTGTCGTATGATTACGCTCGTAAAATTGAGGAGCTTCCTAATACGGCAACAGATGATTTACAAGTGCCAGATATCTATTATTATATCTTTGATTGCTGGGCAGTACATGATGTGCAAACGAATACAGTGACACTTATGAAGTTAGAAGAGAATGAGGTTAATTTGGAAGAATGGGCTAACATCTGGCAGGTTGCAGCACAGGCTGGATTAGATGCGCGCAAATTTGAGAAAACAACTGCTACAGAAGTTAAGAATGATGAAAATGAGTTGCTTGTTTCATTTGCAGGCGACGATTTTGAGGCAGCGGTTAAAAAAATACAAACGTATATCGCGCAAGGTGATGTCTTTCAGGTGAATTTATCTGTTCGTCAGTCTAAGAAACTCAATGCACCTGCAATAGATGTCTATGAGGCACTACGAGCGTTTAATCCGTCACCATATATGGCTTATATTGAAGCACCTGATTTTTCCGTTGTTTCGGGATCGCCAGAGTTACTAGTCAAGCGTCAAGGCAATGAGTTGTCGACGAGACCAATCGCAGGCACTCGACCAAGAGGAAAGTCCGAAGAGGAAGATTTAGCGTTGGCTCAAGAATTAATTGATAATGATAAAGAGCGTGCTGAGCATGTAATGTTAGTGGATTTAGAGCGCAATGATCTAGGACGCGTATCCACCTATGGAACAGTAGAAGTGGATGAGTTTATGGTCATTGAGCGCTATTCACATGTTATGCATATCGTTTCGAATGTGCGTGGAGAAATAGCAGAAGGTAAAACGAATGCAGATGTTATTCGTGCAATGTTTCCAGGTGGGACAATTACAGGAGCGCCAAAGATCCGCACTATGGAAATTATTGAAGAATTAGAGCCTGTACGACGTGGTTTATATACAGGCTCAATCGGCTGGCTAGGCTTTACAGGTGATATGGAGTTTAATATTGTAATCCGTACAGCGTTTGTAAAAGATGGGGTTGCGCATATTCAAGCTGGAGCAGGCATTGTCATTGACTCTGTTCCGGAAAGAGAGTATCAGGAATCTTTAAATAAAGCGAAAGCAATGTGGCAGGCAAAGGCAATGGCAGAGGAGCGAGTAATATGATTTTGATGATCGATAACTATGATTCATTTATTTATAACATCGTCCAATATTTGGGTGAATTTGGTCATGACATAGTAGTAAAACGTAATGATGTTATTACAGTAGAAGAAATAGAACAACTTGCGCCAGATATGATTGTTATTTCTCCAGGGCCATGTAGTCCAAATGAGGCGGGAGAAAGCCTGAACATTATTAAATATTTCGCGGGAAATATTCCAATTTTAGGGGTTTGTCTTGGACATCAGGCGCTTGCACAGGTGTTTGGTGGCCAAGTCATACAAGCGGAACGTTTAATGCATGGGAAGACTTCACCCGTGCTGCATGCCGAAGTAGGTTTGCATAAAGGCATGCCAAATCCATTCCAAGCAACTCGCTATCATTCTCTTATTGTAGAAAATGAGACA
The DNA here is from genome assembly GCF_024919535.1 of Lysinibacillus sp. A4. Classification (NCBI taxonomy): domain Bacteria; kingdom Bacillati; phylum Bacillota; class Bacilli; order Caryophanales; family Bacillaceae; genus Lysinibacillus; species Lysinibacillus sp. A4. The sequence goes on from NZ_JANWTB010000017.1 coordinate 48,709, forward strand.
TTACCAGCTTGTCTAGAAGTAACAGCTTGGACAGAAGAAGGAGAAATTATGGGTTTACGTCATAAGGAATATCCTATTGAGAGTGTACAATATCATCCAGAATCCATTATGACAGAGCAAGGAAAACAACTTCTTCGCCAATTTATAGAAATGTATGTAGAAGGAGTGAAATAGATGCAGTGCTGGATGAACGGAAACTATATGGCGGCCCAGGATTTGAGAATTTCGCCATTTGATCATGGATTTTTATATGGATTAGGATTTTTTGAAACGTTCCGAACATATGGTGGTCAGGTATTTTACTGGGAAGCACATATGGAAAGATTACAGCATGCTTTATCACAATATCACATTCATTTAAACTATCCTGAAAGTGTATTACTTGAGGCTGTGCAACAACTAAATCAACTTGCTGGCGGTCAGGATGGTTACTTCCGTTTAAATGTATCTGCGGGTCAACATAATATTGGATTACAGCCAACAGAATATAGGCAACCAAATGTCATCATTTTTCGCAAGGAACTTCAAGACACACCGCGTGGTACTGAAAAGTTTGCACAATGGCTTACCATACCACGCAATACACCTGAACAAGCATTTCGTGTTAAATCGCACCATTACGGCAATAACGTGCTTGGTCGCTTTGAAATGCCATCACTGGCTCAACAAGAAGGTTTCTTTTTAACAGAATCAGGCTATGTAGCTGAAGGTGTGACATCAAATATATTTTGGGTAAAAAATGATATACTATATACGCCTTCTTTGGAGACAGGTATTTTACCAGGAATTATTCGTGCATGGGTTATAGAAAAGGCTAAAGCGCTAAACCTTGACGTACAGGAAGGCTTTTATACAAAAGAGGATTTACTACAAAGTACGGAATGCTTCGTTACCAATTCAGTACAAGAACTTGTGCCTATTAGTAGCTTGGAGAACCAGCGATTTTTAGGCAATAAAGGACCTATTTATACCATTTTGCATAGCGCATTTGTTCAAGAAGTGGAACAAGGATAGAAGGAGCGTTTACATGCTAGAAAAATATACGAAACCATTAACGATTAATGGTATTACATTAGACTATAGACAAGAAACATTTGTTATGGGGATTCTAAATGTTACCCCAGACTCTTTCTCTGATGGAGGAAAGTATAACAATGTGGAGGCTGCTGTTACTCAAGCGAAAAAAATGGTGGCTGAAGGAGCAAAAATTATCGATGTAGGTGGAGAATCTACACGTCCTGGGTACGAGCGTATTTCAGATGAAGATGAAATTGCACGCATCGTGCCTGTTATTCAAGCGATAGCACAAGAAGTAAAGGTCATTATTTCAGTTGATACGTATAAAGCAAGTGTGGCGCGTGCCGCAATTGAAGCGGGCGCACATATCATCAATGATATTTGGGGAGCAAAGGCAGAACCAGAAATTGCTCAGGTTGCTGCAGACTTACATGTTCCGATCATTCTAATGCATAATCGTGAAAATATGGATTATGGTGTTGATTTTTGGACGACTGCAAAGGCAGATTTAGAAAAAAGTATTGCCATTGCACGGCAAGCGGGAGTTCCCGATCATCATATCATCTTAGATCCAGGTATCGGCTTTGCTAAAAATACTGCACAAAATATAGCTATGATGCAACACTTATCGGATTTAGTGGCTATGGGCTATCCCGTATTATTAGCAACATCACGTAAATCAATGATTGGTAATGTCTTGAACTTACCTGTTGAGGAACGTCTTGAAGGGACAAGCGCCACAGTGGTTTATGGAGTTGAAAAGGGTTGTCATATGATAAGAGTTCATGATGTAAAGGAAATGGTGCGGGCAACGTATATGACGGATGTATTAGTGGGTAAACGTTTGTTTAAGGAGGAAGCCTGATGGATTATATTCATTTAAAGGACATGCAGTTTTATGGTTATCATGGTGTATTAGCAGCTGAAACTACTCTAGGCCAACGCTTTCGAGCAAATGTTTCGCTTGCAGTAGACATGACAAAAGCCGGTGAAACGGATGATCTTTCTTATACCGTAAATTATGCAGAGGTATATGCGTTATGTCGGGATATTGTAGAGGGTGAACCGTTTAAGCTTATTGAGGCTCTTGTTGTGAAAATAGCAAATGTGATTTTAGCAACCTATCCTGATAAAGTAAAAGGAGTTCGTGTAGAGCTTATTAAACCAGACCCACCTATTCATGGTTATTATAAAGAAGTCTCTGTTGAGGTTACGAGGGGGGATTTCTAATGAAGGATGTCTATTTATCTATCGGAACAAATATGGGGGAGAGATATGAGAATCTTCGGCACGCAGTAGACCTTTTAAAGGATAAGAAGGAACTAGAGTTGATTCGTGTTTCATCTGTTTTTGAAACAGCTGCTGTAGGTTTTACGGATCAGGCCGATTTTTTAAATATAGCTGTTCATCTAAAAACAGCTATATCGTCTGTTGAGATGCTGAATATTTGCCAAGAAATCGAACGGGAATTAGGGCGTGTAAGAGAATTCCGCTGGGGCCCAAGAGTTATTGATCTTGACATTTTACTTTACAATCAAGAGAATATTGAAACGGAGAACTTAATTGTTCCTCATCCAAGAATGTACGAGCGAGCATTCGTCCTAGTACCACTTGTAGAGATTACACCATCACCATTCGATGAACAGCTACAACAAGCGCATGATCTGTTACAGCAAATGGATTGTGAAAAGGAAGGCGTAATCTTCTGGAAACCCTTTAATGAGCTGTCAGCGGTGAATTAAGTAATTGTATAGGAATGAATTATCAGCGTATAGCATTAATGATAGATAGAGAAAATAGGTAAAGCCTATAGAGGAGGAAGAAAAACGTTGGGTCAGTCAACAGAGAAGCCATTTCAAATTGGCGATATTGTCATGGACAACCGCGTAGTATTAGCGCCAATGGCTGGGATTTGTAACTCTGCTTTCCGATTAACGGTTAAGGAGTTTGGGGCAGGTCTCGTATACGCTGAAATGATTAGTGATAAGGGCATTGTCCAAAAAAATGAAAAAACATTAGGTATGCTTTATATCGATGAACGTGAAAATCCTCTTTCACTGCAAATCTTTGGTGGAGATAAAGAAACCTTAGTAGAAGCAGCGAAATATGTGGATGAAAATACGACTGCTGATATTATTGATATCAACATGGGGTGTCCTGTTAATAAAATTATAAAATGTGAAGCGGGAGCACGTTTACTACTTGATCCTAATAAAGTATATGAGATGGTAGCGGCTGTTGTGGATGCTGTTAAAAAGCCGGTTAGCGTAAAAATGCGTATTGGTTGGGATGAAGAACATATCTTTGCAATTGAAAACGCTCAAGCGGTTGAGCGTGCAGGTGCAGCTGCAGTAGCAGTTCATGGTCGTACACGTGTACAAATGTATGAAGGTAAAGCGAACTGGGATTACATTCGTCAAGTGAAGGAAAATGTCAGCATTCCTGTGCTAGGTAATGGTGACGTGGAAACACCTCAAGATGCTAAACGTATGCTGGAAACTACAGGTGTAGATGCAGTAATGATTGGACGTGCTGCTTTAGGTAATCCATGGATGATCTATCGTACGGTTCAATACCTAGCAACTGGTGAATTAAAAGAAGAGCCAAGTGTACGCGAAAAAATGGACGTATGTTTACTACACTTTGAACGACTTCTTCAATTAAAAGGAGAAGGAATTGCAGTACGAGAAATGCGTAAGCATGCATCATGGTATTTAAAAGGAATCCGAGGTAATGGTAAGGCCCGCAATGCTATTAACCAAACAGAAACTGCGGCAGAACTTCGGGTACTATTAAATAGTCTTGTACAGGAGTATGAAGAAAGCGAATCTAAATTGATTGTTCCAGAAGTCAAAGAATTAATTATATAGTTTTAATATGGGCGTCTCTATAATTTGATAGAGGCGCCTTTTCGGCAGCATCTTTAATTTTTAGAATTATTAATTATTTTATATTGGATTGAAAATAAATTGAAACAGATGATTACAGCACTAAAATTGTGTACAATAGAAATATTATGGACGTAAACGCGGACAATTTACTTAAGGAGTGAAACAAGTGTCAAATATAGAAGAATTAAATGATCAACTATTGGTGAGACGCCAAAAGATGACAACGATACTAGAAAATGGGCAAGATCCATTTGGAAGCCGTTTTGAACGTACACATTTATCAACAGAAGTACGTGAGCAATTTGCAGATCAAACAAAAGAACAGCTTGAGGAAAACCTTCAAGAGGTAATTATTGCGGGCCGTATTATGACGAAACGTGGTAAAGGAAAAGCTGGCTTTGCACATATTCAAGATTTAAATGGTCAAATTCAAATTTATGTTCGTCAAGATCATGTAGGCGAAGAAGCGTATGAATTATTTAAACAAGCTGATTTAGGAGATATCGTAGGTGTGCGTGGTAACGTGTTCCGTACACAAGTGGGAGAACTTTCTGTAAAGGCTGAGGAATTCACATTCCTTACAAAAGCGCTACGTCCTATGCCAGAGAAATTCCACGGCTTACAGGATGTTGAGCAACGTTATCGCCAACGTTATCTAGATTTAATGACAAATGAAGATAGCAAAAAGACATTTATCACGCGTTCAAAAATTATTCGTGCAATCCGAAATTATTTAGATAATGCTGGATACTTAGAAGTAGAAACACCAATGCTTCACACAATTGCTGGTGGCGCAGCAGCTCGTCCATTTATTACGCATCACAATGCCCTTGATATGGAATTATATATGCGAATTGCCATCGAATTGCATTTAAAACGTTTAATAGTTGGTGGTTTAGAAAAAGTTTACGAGATCGGACGTGTGTTCCGTAATGAAGGAATTTCAACACGCCACAACCCTGAATTTACAATGATTGAACTATATGAAGCGTATGCTGATTATCAAGATATCATGTCTCTAACTGAAAACCTTATTGCGCATGTTGCCCAAGAAGTTCTTGGTACAACTTCAGTTCAATATGGTGAAGATGAAATCAACCTTGCTGTAGGCTGGAAACGAGTTCATATGGTTGACGCTGTAAAAGAGGCAACAGGTGTAGACTTCTGGCAGCCGATGACAAAAGAACAAGCACAAGCACTTGCTAAAGAGCATGGAGTTGAAGTGAAGGATGTACACGAAGTAGGTCATATTATCAATGAATTCTTCGAACAGAAAGTAGAGGAGACGCTTGTACAGCCTACATTTGTGTATGGTCACCCAGTAGAAATCTCACCTCTTGCGAAGAAAAATCCAGAGGACGAGCGTTTTACAGATCGCTTTGAGTTATTTATCGTTCGTCGTGAGCACGCCAATGCCTTCACAGAGTTAAATGACCCTATCGACCAACGCCAACGCTTTGAAGCACAATTAGCAGAAAAAGAAGCAGGTAATGATGAGGCACATGAAATGGACAATGATTTCATTGAAGCATTAGAATATGGTATGCCTCCAACAGGTGGTTTAGGTATTGGTATTGACCGTTTAATTATGCTACTAACAAATTCACCATCAATTCGTGATGTATTATTGTTCCCAACAATGCGTCATATTACAAAATAAATTACGGCGTAGGCTCTTTATAGAGCTATTATAGAGCAGTCAATGGATTAAGAGGAGAATTCACGGGATAGGTGAGTTCTCTTCTTTTTGTTCAATGAAAAAAATTAAGTTGTTTAAACGTAGATTATATTTAGGTTATACTTTTATAGTTCTATGTTTTTAAATACAATAAGTATAAAAAAGAAGTATTTTATTGGGGGCTTATAATGAATTACAAAATTATTAACAAACAAGTATTTGAACAGGCACAATTACGTTCTGTTTCTGATGTTCCATTTACGGAGGAAGAGCTTGAGCATGGTATGAAATTAGTCGTTGCTAAAAAAGACGAGACACTTACTTTATATTTAGTAGAAATAGATGGCCATAAGAAATTTGATGTTCGTTGGGACGATTCTTCTGAAATCTTTAGTGGCTGGTATTCTGCATGGGATAACTTCTTGTGGTGCTTAAATATAGTTGACCCTCAAGGTAATGAAATAAGATAGGGACTATTAGAAATAAGCATGCGCTAAAGTACTTCTGCTTTAGCGCATGCTTATTTTCATTTAATGCATTTTAAAAAACCAACTAAGACCTAAACAACATAATTAGATTTTGTAGTTATTAGGAAGTAATTTTACACTAAATTTTATGAGTTATATTTAGCTTGAAAAGTAAGTAGTATTTTAATTTAAGATATTGAGATTTAATAGAAAGAGATGTATAGTAAAACAAATAATAAATAAGGAAAGATATTATGATTTACGATTCTCGTAAATACACAAAATAGCTTATTAAAGCAGGTTTATTAAATAAAATTAGATTTTGTGTAAAAAATGCTTGCGAAGTTTTTTCTAACGTGATAAATTATTACTTGTCGTTAAGACGATGCAATTTACAACATTGAACTTCAAAAACAATTTGAAAAAACATGTTGACATGAATAATTGATTATAATATACTTTAAAAGTTGTCTCCGATGATTTTGAAAAAAACATTTTAAAAAAGTGTTGACAACAAAGTAGAGAAATGTTATAATTTAAAAGTTGCTGTCGAGAGATGGTAGCTAAATGAACCTTGAAAACTGAACAAGCAAAACGTAATAAATAAAGTTTTAAGTAGCTAGTTTTGCTAGTGAACGAAACACAATTTTGGACATCAAACATGATGCCAGCAAAACAATTTGAGCTAATCAAATTTCTTTTATGGAGAGTTTGATCCTGGCTCAGGACGAACGCTGGCGGCGTGCCTAATACATGCAAGTCGAGCGAACA
>NZ_JANWTB010000018.1:0-31847 GCF_024919535.1 Lysinibacillus sp. A4
TGTTCGCTCGACTTGCATGTATTAGGCACGCCGCCAGCGTTCGTCCTGAGCCAGGATCAAACTCTCCATAAAAGAAATTTGATTAGCTCAAATTGTTTTGCTGGCATCATGTTTGATGTCCAAAATTGTGTTTCGTTCACTAGCAAAACTAGCTACTTAAAACTTTATTGATTACGTTTTGCTTGTTCAGTTTTCAAGGTTCATTTCGTTCACCGCTGTTTCAGCAGCAACTCTTATATAATATCATGCACTACACACCGTGTCAACAATAATTTTGAAATTATTTTTTTGTTTCAATCAGTTGTATTAGCGACTTTTATAACTATACCATAATCTTTTTATATTGCAAGCCTTTTATAAAATAAATATTAAAGCCGTTATTCCTAAGACACCAGGAATACCTAAAACAGCGATTGTTAAGACAGAAAACAGATTGATTGGCACATTATATCCTATATAACCTATACCTAAATGGATTACGAATAATAGTAGAAAAGCAAATGCAAATCTAAACCAAAACACCGATAATCCTTCTAAGATTTTACCCAATTTAGCATGTCTTATTATTACATAAAGAAAAAGAAGCCCGACAGGAATACAAATACTCATAATTACTAACCCAGACATATAGTTGCCTCCTCAATTAAATAATTATGAAAGTTTATGTTTCCTGTTTTGCTTCTATGATTATTTTACAAAGAACTATTTTATTAGTACCTTACGAATTCTAGCTTCCTTAAACAAATAGAAATGAATACTTTCTGCTGTTTTGCGTTGAGCAATTACACCTAGGTCATAATCATCCATTAATTCTTCTATTATCTTTGCCTGCTGTAAATCTTCTTTTGTTTCTTTAATCAGATTCACAAGCTTATCATCAAATTCTTTTTTTAATTTCCCTTTACTACGGAAGAACATACTAATCCCTCACTCATAACTCGCGTCTTCCTTCCATTGCCTTAGATAGCGTAACCTCATCTGCGTATTCTAGATCTCCACCTACTGGCAATCCATGAGCAATACGGGTTGTACGGATACCTGACGGTTTGACAAGGCGAGAAATGTACATAGCGGTTGCCTCACCCTCGATTGTTGAATTTGTAGCTAAAATAAGTTCTTGGACACTTTCATCTTGCAAGCGCACTAGCAAAGAAGCAACATTAATGTCTTCTGGACCAATACCATCCATTGGTGAAATAGCACCTTGAAGTACATGGTACATACCGTTGTAGTCACGCATTTTTTCCATTGCAATCACATCTTTTGTATCTTGTACAACACAAATAATAGAATGATCTCGCTGCTTATCTGTACATATGTGACATGGATCGACATCCGTTATATTGCCACAAACAGAACAGTAGCTTAGGTTTCGTTTAGCATCAATCAGTGCTTTAGAGAAAGATAATACATCATCTTCCTTCATTGTTAACACAAAAAACGCCAGACGAGCCGCAGTTTTCGGCCCGATACCTGGCAATTTCATAAAACTATCGATCAATTTAGATATTGGTTCTGGGTAGTACATATGAATACCTCCTAGAATGGAAGGTTTAAGCCTTGCGTGAATTTACCCATAGTCGAGTTTGTTTTTTCTTCTACTTTTTTCAGCGCTTCATTTGTTGCAATAACAATTAGGTCTTGTAGCATTTCGATGTCTTCTGGGTCTACTACAGATTCATCTAGATTTACTGAAACTACTTCACGCTGACCTGAAACTGTTACTTTCACCATACCGCCGCCTGCAACACCTTCGAATTGCTCAGCATTTAAAGCTTCTTGAGCCTCCATCATTTCCTTTTGCATTTTTTGCATTTTTTTCATCATACCTTGCATATTTCCCATTCCACGCATAAATGTTTCCTCCTAAAAATTTAATCTTCAATAATTTCAACAAAATCTTTACCGAAGAGCTTTTCAGCCTCTGTCACAAGTGGATCTTGTGAAGCAAGAGGTTGAGCATCATCGATAAATGGTTCTTCTGGCATTTCTGCCGGTGGTGGCTCTAATAATTCTTCTCCATGCTCTGCTTCAGTCTGTGATTTCTTTTGCTGCAGACCATGATCACGAATAAACTCTTCACGCATTTTTAACCATGATTCTTCTGGTATACATAGCATCTCGTACATTGTACCAGTTTGCCCTGCAATTAATTGTGTAAAGTGAGCCTTTAAAGACTGGTTGTCGGCAACCATCTGACAATGAATATCATACTTGAATTTTAACACAAAAGCACTTGAAGATGCCGCAACAGGCTCGGCTTCTGCTAAAAGAGCAGATTGTGATTTTTGCATTTGACTTAGGGCTTGCGCCCAAATGGACTTAATACGTTGTACATCTTGCTTTGTGGCATCTTTCAGCACTTCCTGAATACGACCTGTAGGTGCTTTATAACCATTCGGACTTTTAGCTCGGGGCCGTTGCTCTTTTTGTGCTGTCGGCGTTTGCACTGGAGTCCCCGTTTGCAGTTGTAAGGAAAGTTGCTGAACCAGCTGTTCAAGAGCTACAATTTTTTGAGTGAGATCAGGGTTTTCTCCCATTTCATTTGTAGTCACCGTTTGATGGGCTATCCCTCCTGAAAACTGTACCATTTTAAGCAAAGCCGTCTCTAAATAAATTTTGGTATGGTGAGAGAAACGCATCTCTTGCTGTGTCTTTGCAAGTATATCAATATACCCATAAAGCATATTTGGTGCAAATTCGTGTGCTAAAGTGAATACACGTTCCTCAGGAGATACAAGCTCTAAAAGTTCAGCTAAATCATCACTTGTTTGAAGTAATAATAAATCGCGGAAAAATGTAATTAAATCCTCTGAGAGCCGCAAAGGGTCCTTACCGTCAGCTATCAGTTGCTCTAAAAGGGCAAGCATTTGCGCAACATCTTTTACTTTGAGTGCCTCTGCTAGATCATAAAAAACATCCTGACTAATAGAACCTGTCACTAATAACGTATCCTCAAGTTTTAATTTTTCGCCGCTAAAAGACACAACTTGGTCCAATAAGCTTAAAGCATCACGCATTCCCCCTGCGGCTGATTGTGCAATCACCTTTAAACCTTGTTCTTCATATGGTAAGTCAATATCTTCTAAAACAACCTTCATACGTTCAATAATATCATTAGTAGAAAGTCGTTTAAAATCAAAGCGCTGACAACGAGAAATGATCGTAGCAGGCAATTTATGAGGCTCTGTAGTTGCTAAAATAAACACAGCATGAGGAGGTGGTTCTTCCAACGTTTTTAAAAGAGCGTTAAAAGCGCTTGTAGAAAGCATATGCACTTCGTCTATGATGTACACCTTATATCTACTGCTTGCGGGAGCAAAACGAACCTTTTCTATGATATCCCTAATCTCTTCAACACGTGAATTTGAGGCTGCATCAAATTCAATGACATCTGGATGTGAACCATCTGTAATACTTATGCATGTAGCACATTCATTACACGGCTCTTTCGACGGTGCATGTTCACAATTCAAGGCCTTCGCAAAGATTTTAGCAGTACTTGTTTTCCCTGTACCACGGGGCCCAGAAAACAAGTAAGCATGTGTTGTTTTATTTGCTAGGAGAGCATTTTGTAGCGTTCTTTTGACATGTGTTTGACCAGACATTTCTCGAAAAGATTGCGGTCGATACACACGGTAAAATGCTTGATACGTCACTGATTTCCTCTCTCCTTCTCCATTTAATTGAATACTTTTATTATAGCATTTGCTGCATTATATAGAAAATGAAGTTGCTAAATTTAAAATAAAAAAGCATCCGCCTATAATAGACGGATGCTTTGAATTGGCAATTTAATGCCGTGCACCTTTCCTTGACAGCCGCACATAAGCGTTACTCTTGTCGTTAGCTCAGATTAGGCAACCCCGCGGCACATGAATAAGACCACTTAATGCTGCTTCCTTCCGGACCTGACATGGTTCATGGGTATCCATTGCGCAGGACCCAATCGTCAACACTACGTGCAAAAGGCAGACCAAACAATACGGACAGCCTCGAAAAAGGAATTCAGTCTCGCTAGAGCGGATTGCGAGTTACAGGACACCGCTACCTTCCCACCTAGCACGGCAATAACTAGTATACTGACTGTTTGTATAAAATGCAACTTAATGCACAAATTATTTATTTCTAAGTGACGATTTAAACAATATATATTTTTTCAAAAATTATCTTGACGTTCGTTTCTAGTTATGATAAATTTATTTTTGTCGATAAGACAGTAAAGCAATATAACATGGAGGTATACCCAAGTCTGGCTGAAGGGATCGGTCTTGAAAACCGACAGGCGGGTAACACCGCGCGGGGGTTCGAATCCCTCTACCTCCTCCAGTTTTAAATTTCCGACTACGAATGTAGCCGTTTTTTTTTGCCTAAATTGTATGTATTACTTGTTAGATACCACTTCCGCCTCGGTTGTGGTATTTTTTATTATATCAATGATGGGAGGTTGTTAAATTGCAATCGAAATTACTTATGACACGTGCTTCCCTTACTTGGATTTTCATTATTGCTGTTATGACTGCAATAGGTAGTGAAATTAAAATTATGCCTTTTGCTAATACAACTTTCCGTTTTGGTTTAGGAACAATTGTCTTCTTTTTATGCACATTAATTAAACCTACACCAATTATTTTAGCTGGTGTAGCTACCAGTATTGTGACAACTATTTTTCGGGTTATTAATTCGACATTACATGATGTTCCGATTGCCGAGAGTATATTTAACCATTTACCAGCCGGTTTATTTTATGTATTGTTTGCAGTATGCCTGCAAGTTTTAGATATTCAACAATACAGAGAAAAACCACTAAAACTTGGTTTACTCGTTGCTTTTAGTGAGGTCATCAGTAATTTAGCTGAACAAATTTTCCGCTTTTTTGTCCAAACATATACTTTTTTATTTCTCCATGATCTCTTGATCCTATTAGCAGTAGCATTATTACGAAGCTTTTTTGTAGTAGGGATTTATAGCTCTATTTTGGTAGCGGAACAAAAAAAACGGGTACAAGAAATGCTGAATATTGGATCTGACCTCTATGTGGAGACACTATATTTAAAAAAATCAATGAATCATATTGAAACAATTACAGGTAGTGGTTATGAATTATATCGTCAGTTAAAGACGCAAGGTTTTCGATCCGAGAGTTTACAAGCACTTCATATTGCCCAGGAAATCCATGAAGTGAAAAAGGATTCTCAACGGATATATGCTGGGATTTCAAAGATTGTCGGTGAAAAGAGCTTTGGCCCTTTCGTATTATCTGAATTATTGCATTATATTGAAGAAGGTAATAGGAAATATGCAGAATTACTCGGTAAGGAAATACAATTTAATACATGTATAGACTTCGATTTTCAAACGAAAGATCATATTGCACTGCTTGCTCTATTAAATAATTTATCAGCCAATGCTGTTGAGGCTATTGAAAAGCAAGGGATCATTTCTATTGCTATTAAGCGCCAAGAGGATAATACTGTAATAACAGTATGTGATAATGGACAAGGGATTTCACAAGCAGACATTTCTGTTATTTTTGAACCTGGATACACCACTAAATTCAATGTTGATGGTGTTGCAGCAACTGGCATTGGGCTTTCACATGTTGCTGAACTAGTAGAAAAATTAAAAGGCTCAATAACCGTTGAATCAAACAATCAATACACAACGTTTAAAATCATAATTCCTACGCAAACTATTCAAACGGGAGAGACTTAAATGAGGTATTTTATTGTAGATGATGATCGTGCAAGTCGTGTTATGTTAAAGCAAATTATTGAAGATAGCGGGTTAGGAACAGTTATTGGTGAGGCTCGCAATGGTGAGGATGCCATTCCACAAATTTTAATGACACAGCCAGAGTTTGTGCTTATTGATTTACTGATGCCTAAGCTTGATGGCATAGCAACTGTGGAACAACTTATGCAAAATCGTTTCGAGGGACAATTTATTATGATTTCACAGGTAGTGAATAAGGAAATGGTTGGCGAAGCATATGAGCAAGGAATTGATTTCTTCATTCATAAACCAATCAATCGTATTGAAGTCGAAAATGTTTTGAAAAAAACAACTGAACAATTTCGACTTAAAAATTCACTATTAGTGATACGTCAATCACTTACAAATATTGAGTTAAGTGAACAAAAGACTCATAAAGCTACATCACGAGACCATATTCAATCTATTTTGAATGATATGGGGATTGTCGGGGAAATTGGTAGTGAGGATATCATTGCCATTATAGAAACATTACTTGCTCACCAGCACAAGATTGCCCCCCTTCCTCCATTAAAAGAGCTTTATGAAGAAATTGCAGCTGTGACCAAGGCTACGCCAGATGAAATTTTAAAAGAGAGTAAAGCCATCGAGCAGCGTGTGCGTCGTACAATATTAGCTGCCATGATTAATCTCGCTAATTTAGGGGTTGTTGATTACACAAACTCAGAATTCGAGTACTATGCCCCTCGCTACTTTGATTTTAAAGAAATTCGTCAGCTCATGACACAGATTGAAGATCACGATAATCGTAAAGCAAAGGTAAATATTAAAAAGTTTATTCAAGTGTTATATTCAGACATTTTAACAAAAGTAAATTAATTTTATCGGATTTTGTCGGATTCCATAAGTCCTCCGTATTATTAAAGTAAGGCGTGTCCTAAAAATTTAATATTAGGGGAGGTACAAAGGATTTGAAAAAGAAATTTAAAGTCAGTTTAGCCGCTCAGATTTTAATCGGTTTGATTTTAGGGATCATTGTTGGTGGTATCTTTTACGGAAACCCCAAAATTGAGACATATCTACAACCATTAGGGGATATATTTTTACATCTTATTAAGATGATTGTTGTACCGATTATTATTTCGACATTAATCGTTGGTGTTGCTGGTACTGGAGATATGAAGCAACTTGGACGATTAGGCGGGAAATCTATAATTTACTTTGAGATTATTACTACAGTTGCAATCGTAGTTGGATTACTTTCCGCAAACATTTTCCAACCTGGTGCAGGTCTTAACATGAATGAATTATCTCAAGGGGATATTTCGAAGTATGTATCAACAACTGAGGAAGTACAGCACGAGGGACCATTTGATATCATTGTAGGCATTGTCCCAACAAATATTATTCAGTCAATGGCTGAAGGTAATATGCTAGCAATTATCTTCTTCTCAGTTATTTTCGGTTTAGGGGTTGCTGCAGTAGGAGATCGAGGGAAACCAGTCTTAGACTTCTTCCAAGGGGTAGCAGATGCTATGTTCTGGGTAACAAACCTCGTAATGAAATTCGCGCCACTAGGGGTATTTGGTTTAATTGGTGTAACCGTTTCCAAATATGGGTTTGCTTCACTGGTTCCACTTGCCAAATTAGCAATTCTTGTTTATGCAACAATGCTATTCTTTATCTTTGTCGTTCTTGGACTTGTGGCAAAATTCGCAGGAATCAGCATCTTCTATTTAATTAAAGTATTAAAAGATGAGCTAATTTTAGCCTTCTCCACAGCAAGTTCTGAAGCTGTATTACCACGTATTATGATGAAAATGGAGAAATTAGGGGCGCCAAAGGATATTGTATCTTTTGTTATACCTACCGGTTACTCCTTTAACTTAGATGGGTCAACACTATATCAAGCCATTGCAGCATTATTTATTGCACAAATGTACGGTATTCACCTAAGCATTGGTGAACAAATTACGTTAATGCTTGTATTAATGGTTACATCAAAAGGTATTGCAGGTGTACCAGGGGTATCATTCGTTGTACTTCTAGCAACTTTAGGTACTGTAGGTATTCCACTTGAGGGACTAGCCTTCATTGCTGGTATTGACCGTATTCTTGACATGGGACGTACAGTTGTTAACGTAATTGGTAACTCATTAGCGTCATTAGTAATGGCTAAGTGGGAAGGCCGTTTCGATCGAGAAAAGATGAAAAATTACTTTAATGATAATGAAAATCTAGCGTAATTTAAAAAAATCCTCACGATGTTGGATGGCATCGTGAGGGTTTTTTTATTTTGCTAACACTTTATCTAAATAAGCGATAATTGATTCTTTTCCATTGGCATGTGCTTCTTGAGCGCGTTTTTCATCTTTTTCAAGCTTAGTCTCTGCTGCTACAGCAATTTTTTCAGCATCTTGCTGTGGCACAACAATTACACCATCCACATCCCCAATAATATAATCACCAGGATGAACCGTAACTCCTCCAATGGCGATCGGTACATTTACTTGACCTCCGCCGTTTTTATTGCCTGCTGCTACAGTAGTGCCTAACGAAAATACAGGGAAATTTAATTCACGTATTGCTGCAATATCGCGGATTACACCATCCACAACAAAACCTTGTACACCTATCCCTTTTGCTAAGGAGATCACAAAATCTCCAGCAACAGCTCGGTTTGTATTACCTTTTGCATCAATGACTAAAATATCTCCTTCATTTGCAGCCCTAATCGCTTCCAAAACTGCCCCATTTTCACCATCTGGTAAACGTACAGTTACAGCTCGCCCAGCAACTTTAAAATGGTCTGCTAACGGCTTAATATCACTTCGCACATTGGTATGTCCGCCTGTTGCATCTGAAATAGCTGTTGTTGGTAAATGCTGAAAGCTTACTTCCACTTTTGTCATACATAACACCCCTATTATGATTAATGACTTACTCTATTATTGTAAATAAAAAATACAGCCTATTTCAATATATCTCGAAAATAGTAGTCACTAGTAGAATTAAATACTTTCAATAAATTGCTTTGATTGCTCGTCTAAGGCTTCAGCAGCAGATGCTATTTCACTAAAGTCATTTGCTGTGACAGTAATTTGTTCATTTGTTTTCTCTATTTTTTCTGCTATTTTTGTAATACTATCAGTCACTTGACCAATTTCTCGCTCAATGCCCTCCACATTATCCTTCACTTCTGAAATAGATTGTTCAACTCTTACAGAAAGCTTACGTACCTCTTTCGCCACTACATCAAAACCTCTTCCATATTCTCCAGCCCTAGCGGCTTCAATAGCTGCATTTAATGCCAATAAATTAGTTTGTGAGGCAATTTCTTGTATAGTTTTGACAATCCCTTTAATAGAATCTGCTTGTTTCTGAAGCTGCACAAGATTACTTACATTTTCATTTGATTCCTTTGAAACTACTTTAATGGTTTCTAGTAGATCTTGGCTATTTTGAATGCCCGCCTCTGAACGCTGGTAAAGCTTATTAGACATGCCCTTCAACTTGTCAGCAACACTAACTATCTCATGTTGTCGTTCAGTGATATTGGCAGCTATTTTGGATACACCTATTACTTTTCTTGTATTATTTGCGAAGACAGGCATATATGTCGCTTCCAGCCAAATTATATTACCTCTAGCATCAATTCTTTTTATTTTGTCCTGATAGCTGTTTCCTGCCGTTAGGTTGCGCCAAAAATTATCGTACTCCATACTATTAACGAAATCAGGCAAACAAAAGTCTTTATGATGTTTTCCTAGCATTTCCTGCACTGTATAGCCTAATGTTTGAGCAAATAGTTCATTGACATACGCCACTCTTCTATCCATATCGAAGCGGATAATGGCAATATTGCGTTCAATAGCCTGTACTACTAAATCATCGGTTACTTGAGCCTCTACACTATGCATAAAGAACACTCCATCCTTTACTAATTTTTTACTTAAAATTTAATTATTTTACTTTTATATTACATTAATTATGCCTCAGTGTAATTGCAGCAGATGTTAGTGTACCTGCTGCATCAAGATAAAAAACATGGAGAATGTTCATCCATGTTTTTTTAATAAACGTAAAATCCCTTCAGAGGTAGCCGCTACACGTAAGAACTTCTTTTGCTCTGCACGTATAAAGCCTTCCTCTAGCATTGTTTTAAAATGCTGTAGAAGTGCATCATAGAATCCATGGACATTATATAAAATGACAGGTTTTGTATGAAGGCCAATCTGAGCCCAAGTAAATACCTCAAAATATTCATCTAAAGTCCCTGCGCCACCTGGCAGAGCAATAAAAGCATCGGCTAACTCGGCCATTTTAGCTTTACGAATATGCATAGAGTCTACAATATGAATTTCTGTTAATGAGGCATGGGCCAATTCACGCTTTTGTAAATGTGTTGGCATCACACCAATCACTTCTCCTCCAGCTGCTAAAACAGCATCGGCTACCTTCCCCATTAGGCCTGTTTTAGAACCACCATAGACAACCCCGTGACCGTTTTTTGCCAGTGCTGTACCAAGCTCAGCAGCTTTCTCTGCATAAATAGGACTTTTACCCAAACCGGATCCGCAATACACTGCGATTCTTATAATAATCCCTCCTATTCAAAAAACGTGAAACAATCGGCTATATATTGTCTCACGTTTTTTGGTCATTTATTTTACTTTTATTTTCGTAAATGGCTTGTTTGTTTTAGCATATGACTGATACGGCTTACAATTGATTCAATGGCATCAGGATTTTTTAATAAATCATAATCATTAATATCTAAACGTAGAACTGGACAAGAATTAAAATTATTTATCCAATTTTCATAGCGTTCATGCATTTCTATCCAATAATCATTCGGTGTTTGTTGCTCCATTGTACGTCCTCGCTCTTGAATACGCCCAATAACTGCATCAATAGGTCCTTCAAGATAGACAAGCAAATCTGGATGTGGGAAATAAGGTGTCATCACCATTGCATCAAACAAATTTGTATAAGTCTCATAATCTGTTGGGCTCATTGTTCCTTTATCATAATGCATCTTAGCAAAAATGCCAGTATCCTCATAAATAGAACGATCTTGTACAAATCCTCCACCATATTCAAAAATACGCTTCTGTTCTTTAAAACGCTCTGCTAAAAAGTAGACCTGTAAATGAAAGCTCCATTTTTCAAAGTCCTCATAAAATTTATCAAGGTATGGATTTGTGTCTACTTTCTCGAACGAGGTACGAAAGTTCAGTGCCTCTGCTAAAGCCTTTGTCATCGTCGATTTTCCTACCCCAACAGTACCTGCAATCGTAATAACCGTTTGTGGTGGAATATCGTACTTCTCTCTTAAATTCATTATTGCAAACTCCTTTGTTGTAACGTATCTTTAATTATTTTTAAAACATGATTTAAATCATTGGGATTTTTTACAAAATCAAGCTGATCTCCATTAAATCGGATAACTGGAATTTCGGGATGCATGCTCTCAAAATGCTCGATAAAAGAATGATAGTCAGCCACAAGCTGCTCCATGTAATCACGTGAAATCATCTTTTCAAACTCTCGCCCTCGCATGGCGATACGCTTCATTAATGTCTCAACGCTGGCATGTAAATAAACCACTACATTTGGAACAGGCATGTCTTTCGTTAAAATTCTATAGATCTCTTCATACTTCTCGTATTCAGTTGGTGCCAATGTACGCTTCGCAAATATTAAATTTTTAAAAATATGATAGTCTGCTACAACAGGTTTGGCATGTGCTAAACGAAATTTTTTAATATCGGTTAGTTGCTTATAGCGATTACAGAGGAAGAACATTTCCGTTTGGAAACTCCACTCCTCAATGTTTTCATAAAACTTATTTAAAAAAGGGTTTTCGTCTACAATTTCTTTTAATAGATGGTAATTAAATGTCGCTGCTATCTCTTTCGATAAAGAGGTTTTACCAACACCAATCGGACCTTCTACCGTAACAAATGGAACCGTCACCAGAAGCTCCTCCTTTTGTTCTATGGATTCGATCATTGTGTCCTACATAAAATGAATCAGTACCTTTCATTTTATCATAGTAGGAAAATGAAAAACAGAATCAACCTATTGTTCTAGTAAATTTACCTGGGATATTCTTCTCATGATGACATAGAAAAAAGACATCGAGAATCTACTTCCCGATGCCTTTATACTTATTTATAATTTCACTCGCTGTAAACGAAGTGCATTTAATACGACCGAAACTGAACTAAAAGCCATCGCTGCGCCTGCTACCCATGGAGCAAGCAGACCGAGTGCAGCAATTGGAATACCTAATGTATTATAAGCAAATGCCCAAAATAGATTTTGTTTAATATTACGCATTGTTTTTCTACTCATTAGAATGGCATCCGCGATACTATTTAAATCTCCACGAATAAGCGTAATATCTGCAGCTTCCATTGCCACATCTGTCCCTGTACCAATTGCCATCCCAATATTCGCTGTTGCTAAGGCAGGTGCATCATTAATACCATCACCTACCATCGCCACTTTTTTCCCTTGGGCTTGAAGTTTTTTTACTTCATCAGCTTTACCTTCTGGTAAGACTTCTGCAATAACATGATTCACGCCTACCTCTGTTCCAATTGCTTGAGCAGTACGCTCGTTATCACCAGTCATCATGATGACCGTAATACCCATATCCTGTAAACGACGAATAGCTTCTTTTGATGTATCTTTCACGGTATCAGCCACAGCTACTAAACCTGCATATTGCCCATTGATGGCTGCTAACATGGCTGTCTTACCATTTCGTTCTAGTTGCTCCATTGTTGGTAAAATATCATTAATATGAATATCATATTGTTGCATTAATTTACGTGTGCCAATGATAACACCTTGACCTGAGACAGTTGCCTGCACACCATAACCCGGTATTGCTTCAAAGAATTGAACGTTACCTAAAGCTATGCCGCGTTTTTCTATGCCTTGAACAATGGCTTCTGCTAGTGGATGCTCTGACTGCTTCTCTGCTGCCCCGATTAAGGATAAAAAACGTGCTTCATCTTGCTCTGGCGCTAACAGAACATCTGTAAGCTCAGGTTTACCATGTGTCACTGTTCCTGTTTTATCTACAACAACTGTATCTATGCCTTGTGTTTGCTCTAAATGTTCTCCACCTTTAAATAAAATACCAAACTCAGCTGCACGTCCAGAGCCTGCCATTATTGAAGTTGGTGTTGCTAACCCAAGTGCGCATGGACAAGCAATGACAAGAACTGCGATTAATACCTCTAAAGCAGGTGTAAATTCCCCTGGACGGACCCAAATAATCCAAATTAAAAAGGTTACAATGGCTATGCCCACAACAATAGGTACGAAAATACCCGAAATCTGATCTGCTAAACGTTGAATAGGTGCCTTCGATCCTTGAGCATCTTCGACCACTTTAATAATTTGTGCTAATGCTGTATCACGTCCAACCTTTGTTGCAGTCATTTTAATAAAACCATTTTTGTTAATAGTTGAGCCAAATAATAGATCACCTTGCTTTTTATCAACTGGTAGACTTTCTCCTGTTAGCATCGATTCATCAACAGCTGTTGTCCCCTCTATTACCTCACCATCTACAGGAATTTTTTCACCTGGTTTCACTAAAATAACATCGCCAATAATAACTTCTTCTAATGGGACCTCCTTTTCTATACCGTCACGTACAACGATTGCTGTCTTTGCCTGAAGTCCCATTAGTTTTTTTATGGCTTCAGATGAGCGTCCTTTTGCCTTTGCCTCAAACAATTTACCTAGTAAAATAAGTGTAATTAATACAGCACTCGTTTCAAAATAAAGATGTGGACCGTGATGTGATCCTATCGTTACAATCGCTTGATAGACACTATAGAAATAGGCCGCTGATGTCCCCATAACAACAAGCACATCCATATTTGCACTACCATTGCGTAATGCTTTATATGCCCCTACATAAAATTGTTTACCAATAATAAATTGCACTGGCGTAGCCAATACCATTTGGACCCATGGATTCATTAGAAATTCTGGAACATATAAAAATGACGTAAAGGAAAAATGACCAACCATCGTCCATAGCAGTGGTAAAGAAAGTATTGCCGATAAAATAAATTTATGTTGTTGCTGTTTGATAGCTTTTTCACGATGATCCACTGTTTCCTGCTCATCTGCCTTTTGATGTGCCCCATAGCCTAGCTTCTCAACTTTTGTAATGATATCTGAGATGGATACTTCCGAAGGATTAAACTCAATCATCGCTTTTTCCAGTGCTAAGTTGACATTAGCAGAGGAAATACCACTTAGTTTATTTAACCCTTTTTCAATGCGAGTCGCACAGGCTGCACATGTCATACCTGTAATATCAAGTTCAGCTTTTTGTTTAACAACACCATACCCAAGTGCTTCTATTTTCTTTTCAAAATCTGCTTCACTTAGTTTAGTTGGGTCATATTTAATAGATGATTTTTCAAGTGCTAAATTTACTGTTGCATGTTCTACACCATCCATTTTATTTAACCCTTTTTCTATTCGAGTGGCACAGGCCGCACATGTCATCCCTGTAATTTGCAAATTAGCTTCCTTATGATCAGAACTCATTTACCTTTCACCTCTCCTTATACCGACTAGGGGTATATATTTTTGAAAATAAGAGAGTGCCACAGAAGCACTCTACAAATTTTATTTTACTTCATAGCCTTGATCATCAATTGTCTCTTTAATTTGATCAAGTGATACTTGTGCATCGTCAAATGCAACATCAACTAAACCTTCTGCTAAATTTACTTTTACTTGTTCAACACCAGCTAAAGCACCAACGTTTTTTTCAACCGCGTTTACACAATGACCACATGACATTCCTTGTACGTTTAATGTTACGTTTTGCATAATAAAATCTCTCCTTTTGTATGTTTTCAATCTATTTTTTCATTAACTTTTGAATCGTTATTACTAACTCATCTAATACTGCTTCATCGCCCTCTGATAGACGATCCACAACACAGCCCTTTAAATGACCTTCTAATAATATTTTTGCCACACTATTTAATGCAGATTGTGTAGCAGATAGTTGCGTAATAATATCATCACAGTAAACGTCTTTATCAATCATTCCCTTAATACCTCGAATCTGACCTTCAATTCGATTTAAGCGAGTTGTTAGATCCTTTTTCACACGCTCAGGGTGATGACTTTTTCGGCAAGACGTAGCTTCCTCTGTATGACAAGCATCCTCTTTTACTGTCTCCTCCATTCACTACACCTCCTATTTGTAATTATCATACTATACCCACGAAGGGTATGCAAGTCATAAAAAATTTTATTTATCATCGTGATGATGTTCATGGTCATTTTCTAATTTACATAAAATAGAATTATCATGTCGATGTAAGGATGTTTCTAATTGAATTGTTATATGCTTAATGCCCTTATGTTGAAGATTATGTTCAATTTTCCGCAAGATATGCTCACTCTCAGCTATTTTCAATTGATCATTTACAACTGCATGACAGGATAATGCATTCGTTCCACTAGTTATTGTCCAGATGTGTAAATCGTGGATACTTTCTATTCCATCAGTCTGCTCTATTAGCTGAATAATCTCCTGAACATCTATATTTGAAGGTGTCCCCTCCATTAATACATGAATCGAGGCTTTTGTGACATGGTAGCCACTTCGTACGACCAATAATGCAACAACAACGCTTGCAAGAGGATCTGCCCAGCCCCAGCCAAAAAACATAATTAATAGTGCCGCAACAATAGCGCCTACAGATCCTAGCATATCACTTAGTACATGTAAAAATGCTCCGCGCATATTTAAATTATCCTTTGTATCACTTCCACGCATCATAATCCAGGCAACTAAAATGTTAACGAACAAACCAATTGTACTGATTATAAGCATTCCAGTTGTAGCTACTTCTGGTGGGTTTGTAAATCGTTCAATCGCTTCATAGAAAATAAATAATGCGATTCCTATTAATGTAATGCCATTCAATACTGCAGCTAAAATCTCAAATCGTTTATAGCCGTATGTTTTACTATAGCTTGCAGCTTTTTCCCCAAACATAAAAGCTAACATGGCTATACCTAAAGAGATAGAGTCACTTAACATATGCCCTGCATCTGATAAAAGAGCCAAACTATTTGTTAAAAAGCCACCAATGGCTTCCACTACCATATACCCTGTAATAATAATAAACGACAGTAATAATACCTTTTTATTTGCACCATGTGTATGATCATGGCCATGGTCGTGTTGATGTCCCATTGTTATTCCCTCATTTCATTTTAGTTATGAGCCGCATGCTCAATAGCCTGCTTCAATAAATTCATAATGTGATCATCGTCCTTAGAATAATATAAGGTTGTTCCTTCCCTTCTAAATTTCACCAATCTTAAATTTTTAAGAAAGCGTAATTGGTGGGAAACCGTTGATTGGCCTAAATCTAAAATTTCTGCAATATCATTAACAGAATGTTCATCTGAACAAAGTAAGTTTAAAATACGAATTCGTGTTGGATCACTCAAGGCTTTAAAAGTCTGAGATACTACAAATAATGTCTCTTCATCTAAATGCTGATCAATATTTTTTTGCATTTCTGAACTGTTTAATTTTTCATCCATAGAAGTTTACCCCATTCTTCAATATTTATATATGAGCATGTGTTCATATATAAATATATATGGATATATAAGGAATGTCAACAAGTATTTATGCTTCGACATATTACAGGTCAATCGTTGATTTTAAATGAATATATCATCCGAAAAGAAGTAAAAGTAGCAATTACCACTTCAGCACGCTACACTACTGTTAAGGAGAGATATGAGTGGATATTTTTGACGCAGATCGTTTATTTATGAAACAAGCATTAGAGGAAGCTCAACAGGCTGCAGTACTTGGGGAAGTACCAATTGGTGCAGTACTTGTTTATGAAGGGAAAATCATTGCACGTGCGCATAATTTAAGAGAAACAACGCAAAATGCAACAACACATGCGGAGCTGTTAGTGATTCAAGAAGCCTGCAAAAAAATAGGGAGTTGGCGACTGGAGGATACTACTCTTTATGTTACATTGGAGCCTTGTCCAATGTGTGCAGGAGCCATTCTCCAATCACGTGTACCCCGAGTTGTTTATGGGGCAAGAGATCAAAAAGCTGGCTGTGTAGATTCTCTTTACCATTTATTAAATGATGAACGCTTTAATCATGAATGTGATGTAACAGAAGGGATTTTAGCCGAGGAATGTGGTCAAATTTTAACAGACTTTTTTAAGGCATTACGAGACCGTAAAAAAGCTGAGAAAAAAGCACGATTAGCTTCCAACGATGTAAATGGTCTTTAAAGAAGGTGCCTCCTAATGAGACACCTTCTTTAATATTTAAGGGAATGGCGATATATATGAAATATGTCGTAGCAGCGACCATCTTCATAACTAATTTATTGAGCTTGAATAGTGGATTGTGTAAAAACACATTCTCCTTCGATATATGTAGCGAATGGTTTTACATGCATAAGCTGGTTATGTGAAAGCGTCAGCAAATCGTCTGTTAGTACAACAAAATTAGCTTCATAGCCCTCTTTTAACTGACCAACGTTCTCCATACGAATCATCGTCTTGGCATCAACTGTGTATAGCTGTAATGCCTCCTCTACAGAGATTTTTTCTGCGGCGCCTAAATCTGTGCCATCATAAGCTGTTCGTGTAACGGCTGCTTGTATCGTCACAAAGGGATTAGCCGCTTCTGCCCATGATGTAGCAGGTGCATCTGAAGAGAGCGCTGTCGCAATCCCCCTCTTGAGAAATGTTTGTACACCATATAATGTCTGTGTTTTTTCTAGCCCTAGATTCTCTAAATAACTCTCAATTTCACAAAATAAGAAGATGGGTTGTGGCACAAAGCCTATCCCCCATTCAGCAGCTTTTTGCAAGGCACTTTTAGATGGCATGGCTGCATGCTCAATACGAACAGACGGTGCATCTGTTAACCAAGCCTTTTCCTCATAAAATGTGTCGACAATTAGATCAATGGCTCTGTCCCCCATTGCATGAACCACTAATTGAATACCATATTCTTTTGCTACCGCAGCAGCCGCTAGCAGCTCCTCTTTCGAAGTCATCGCTATGCCTTTTTCATCACTTCCCAAAAATGGCTCAGAAACAAGTGCTGTACGGCCTGAAACACTGCCATCCGAAAATAGCTTAATGCCTCCGATATAGGCTCCTGCAGAACGATCAATAGTATTTGCTGTTAACAGCTCATATCGTTGAATATCCTCCCAGATATAATAAACTGCTACGCGTTGCTTAAAACCTTTTTCTCGGGCTTTACGATACAGGCCTAAATAATCAATAGGCGCTACCGTGGCCATTAATTCTGTAATACTTGTTACACCATAGGATGCCAAAGTTTGTGATAGCTTTAGAAGCCTTTTGACAATCTCTTCTTCAGATGGTGTAGGTAAATGCTGTAGTACTAGATTACGTGCATTTTCACGCAGTATGCCTGTAGGTTCCCCATTTTCATCACGATCGATTTGTCCACCCTGTGGATCAAGTGTATCCTTCGTAATACCTGCGATTGCTAATGCTCTACTATTGACCGATATGATATGACCACATGTACGCATAACAATGACAGGTAACTCTGTAGAGGCACGGTCTAAGTCCTCTTTTAAAGGCGCTCTTCTTTCCTTTAGTTTCCCTTCATCATAGCCCCAGCCTAATAGCCATCCCCGCTGACTTGCATCATAGTTTGCTAATGCATTAATTATATCCTCAATAGAATAAATATATGGAGGTAAACAAGCCACTTGTTCCATAACATCTGCTAACATAATGGGATGCATATGAGCGTCAATAATCCCAGGAATAATGAGCTTTCCTTGTACCTCTATTACTTCTCCCTTATAGGGAGGTAAATCTTCCTGTTGTCCAATCCAAAGTACCTTTCCTTCTTCAATTACCATAGCCGTTGCAGATGGCTGATTAGTATCTGCCGTATAAATCTTTGCGTTACAAATAATTTTCATCATTTTTCAACTCCTATTTCTTCCATACCAAAAGTAGATTTTTCAGGATCTTCTGCTTTCAGCACCTTATGCAAAATAGTACCGATAATAAAGCCAACAATAGATGGCATAATCCAAGCAAATCCACTAGACTGCAATGGTAAATGCATGACCAACTGTGTCACACCAGGTATCGTAATTTCATAGCTAGCAAATGTTTCAACGACGCTTACTAGAAATGCAAATAGGACAGTTCCTTTATAGGCTCCTGCATTTGGTACAAAACGATCAAAGGCTCCCAGTAGCACAAGTACAATAATGACTGGATAAATTACCAAGAAAATCGGCAATGTAATTTCAACGATGGCACCTACACCTAAGGAGCCAATAGTTGCGCCTACTACACACATAATAAAGACCCACGTTCTATAGCCAAGCTTCTCTTTTGTTAGTTCATTTAAAAACTGTGAGGATATGACCATGACGCCAATCGCTGATGTTAAGCAGGCAAAAACAACACATATAGCTAGTAACGCTTTACCCAAATTACCAATGACACTAAAGGCAATGCCCGCTAATAGTTCTGTATCACTGCCCGGATTTGTGATGATGCCACTACTTGTAGCCCCTAAATAGAGCAGGCCACCATATACTGCAATTAACCCTATTGCAGCAATAGCCATTCCACCAAGCGCGACCTTTTTAGATTGTTTCCCTTTATAGCCATAGCCAACTATTGCTGCTAAAAAGATTGGCGCACAAAGAATACCTGTTCCCACATCTCCTGTTTGATAGGCTGCTATTATGGAGTTGGCAAAAACCCTTTCTGCTCCTGTATCAATTGCCGTTCCTATTGGATCTAGTACCCCTTTACCAATGAGGATGATAAGGATAAGAACAAGAACAGGCGTCAACCATTTGCCAATCTTATCGATCACATTTGATTGGTCCATCGCAAAGTAAAAGCAAATCACGAAAAATGCTAATACTGACACAATTAAAGGTACGTTCGGAATAATTTGTGATACTCCTAATTCATGAGTTGTTGCTGACATCCTCGGTATTGTGACAACCATCCCAATACAAACCATCATGACCGTATTAAAGGCTTTATAAAACCAATTTCCGATTGGTCTTGTGAGCGCTTCCACAGTTCCCCCAGTATTATAAATTGCATACACCGCAAGCACAGGTAAAATAACACCCGTTAAGCTAAAGCCCATCAGAGCGGAAATCCATGATTCCCCTGCACTATTTCCTATGGATGGCGGAAATATTAAATTCCCAGCACCAAAAAATATAGCAAATAAGGCTAGCCCCACGATTATCGTATGCTGCACAACTTTAGACATATCCTCAACCCCTTTATAATCGTTTACAGAAGATTTATCTAAATAATAAAAAATTTAATAACACGAAAAAAGGAGATAAATTTTTATCCCCTTTTTGTAAAATTTTTTTTACAACAATTCATATTTTAAACACTTATATTTTAGTAATTGACGAGATATACCTAAACGTCTAGCTGTTTCCGCTAATCGTCCATCAGTTTCACGCAACTTTTCCGCTATAATTAGACGCTCGTAGGCTTCCGTTAAATCTCGTAAATGTCCAGATTGGTTGTTTTGCATGATAGATTGAATTGAATGTTGAACATTTTTTTTAATCCTCTCTGGAACATGTTCAACAAGTATTTCATCCCCAAGCAAATTATTATATGCCGATTCAAGGGCATTTTTTAGTTCACGCACATTCCCCGGCCAATGATAGGCATAAAATAACTGAATTACTTCATTACAATAGCTTACATTTTTCTGTAGTGTATGTTCATTGTAAAATTGTATATAAAAATCAAGGATAAGGGGAATATCTTCCTTCCTTACTCTTAGCGGTGGCAAATCAATTTGAAGAACATTTAAGCGATAAAATAAGTCCTCGCGTAGCCTTTTTTCAGCTAATAGTTTGTCCACATCTTCATTGACAGTAGTAATATACCTTATATCCAAGGGCTCACCATTTAACACTTTTATATCTACCGCATGTAAAAGTTTCGCCTGCAAAGATATATCCAATAAATTAAGGTGATCGATGAGTAGCGTCCCACCATTAGCCTCCTGTAATTTTCCACTTTTTGCTTCATTGTCCGAGCCGTATAGCTGCGTAAATATATTATCCTCTGTTAATGTTGAGCAGTTCAAAGTAATAAACGGCTTTGTATAGCGTTCACTTTCATTGTGTATGCCTTGTGCGATTATATCTTTCCCAGTTCCAGTTTCCCCAGTTAGTAAAACGGGTGCACTTTTTTGAGCACTACGACGTGCCTTTTCAAGTTGAGTTTTCATTTCGGCGTTTGTTGTAATGTAATCCTCTAAACGATAGGTTGTATGATTATCTCGATATAATTTATGTCCCAGGAAATTATCTAAGTATTTAATTTGCTTAGTTTCATAAAAATGTTTTGAAAATTCAATGGCACCAATGGCTTTTCCATGCTCCATAATGGGATAGGTCGAACTCAATGATAAATAACTAAAACCGTTCAATGTTGTCAGTTGTTGTTCATAGTATAAAACTGGCTGCCCTGTTTGTATGACTTGAAAAACAGTACTTGTCTCAGGTGATAAATTTTGATAATTATCAGTCACAGTGCTGTGAAAAAATTCATCTGGTGTTAAGCCGATTTCCAATAATATATTTAAATCTGCTAAATCATAAAAGATTGCACAGCCTTTATCATCTGTAATTAAAACATTATCAAATTCACTGAAAGCCTGTGCAAATTGTTGCAATTCCATGAATTTCTCCCCCTTGTCCCCATGAATATTACCCATTATAACGAATTTTCAAAAATTATGAGAGAATTCAATTTTTGCAACACAAAAAAGCTATTTTAGAACATCCATAAAGGAATTGTCTAAAATAGCTTTATCTGTCGTTTATTTTGGTGCGATTACTTCTTTACCGCCCATATAAGGTCTTAAAACTTCAGGAATTACTACGCTGCCATCAGCTTGTTGGTAGTTTTCTAGAAGAGCAGCAACTGTACGGCCAATGGCAAGACCTGAGCCGTTTAATGTATGCACATATTCTGGTTTTGCATTTGGCTCACGACGGAAGCGGATATTTGCTCGTCGTGCCTGGAAATCCTCAAAGTTAGAGCAAGAAGAAATTTCACGGTACATGTTTTGTGCAGGAATCCAAACTTCTAAATCATATTTTTTCGCTGCAGTAAAACCTAAATCAGCTGTACACATTTTTAACTTACGATATGGTAAGCCTAGTAATTGTAATACTTTTTCTGCATGACTTGTTAGTAGCTCTAATTGTTCGTATGACTCCTCTGGTTTTACAAAACGTACTAATTCTACTTTATTGAACTGGTGTTGACGAATTAAACCACGTGTATCACGACCTGCAGATCCCGCTTCTGAACGGAAGCAAGCACTATACGCTGCAAAGCCTTGTGGTAAAGCTTCAGCCGGTAAAATCTCATCTCGATAGAAGTTCGTTACTGGTACTTCTGCAGTTGGAATCATAAAATAATCTGTTTCCTCTAATTTGAATACATCTTCCTCAAATTTCGGAAGTTGCCCTGTACCTGTTAGGCTATCTCGATTAACAATGACAGGTGGTAGCATTTCCTCGTAACCATGCTCCTCTGCATGTAAATCCATCATGAATGTCATTAATGCTCGTTCTAAACGAGCACCAAGACCACGATAGAATAAGAAACGGCTACCTGTTACTTTCGCGCCACGTTCAAAGTCTACAATTTTTAAATCCGTTGCAAGGTCCCAGTGTGCTTTAATATCAAAATCAAATGTCGGAATTTCACCCCACGTATATTCTTCAACATTGTCATCCTCTGTTGTGCCTACTGGTACAGATTCATGTGGGATATTTGGTAAACGCATCATCATATCTTTAAAGCGTTCTTCAACATCATTTAATTGTACATCTAATTCTTTAATTTCATCGCCAACCTGACGCATACGAGCAATGACTTCATCAGCATTTTCTTTGTTGCGTTTCATAACTGAGATTTGTTCAGATACTTTATTGCGTTCTGCTTTTAATTCTTCTGTTTTGGCAATCAATTCACGACGTTTTGCATCTAAGCCTTCAAAGTCATCTAAATTTCCTAAATCTTCATTACGTGTTAATAACATCTCTTTAATTTCCGCGAAATTATCGCGTACGCGTTTAATATCTAACATCTTCATACCTCCAATAGTTTCTTCATGATGGAAAATCGTAGCAGCGAAATGAACACAAAAAAGCCCTCATCCCTAAAAAGGGACGAGAGCTACCCGCGTTGCCACCCTAATTGACTAGACACATTTCTGCCTAATCCACTTATTTCATAACGGCATTTCAGCCGGCTACAGCCTACTTCATTCACTTCGACTGTGCAACTCCAGGACGGATTCACAAGTGCTTTTATCAGCTTCCACCAGCCGCTGACTCTCTAAAAAAAACGTGCTTGCTACTACTTCCCATCATCGTGTTCAGTTATTTAAAATTTAACCATACTGTACTATATGAAAACAAATTTTGCAAGTCATACCATAGAGGTTACAAAATATTCAAGAATTCGTGTATCCTCTGTTAATTCGGGATGAAACGAACAACCCAATAAATGGCCATCTTGTGCCAAGATTATTTTCCCATCATGTTTTGCAAGAATTTCAACACCTTTACCTACCGCTTCAATATGAGGTGCACGAATAAATACTGCTGGAATCCCTACACCTACTTTAGGAATATCTAGTTGTACTTCGAAGCTATCCACCTGACGTCCATATGAGTTTCTTGCTACAGTCACGTCCATCACAGCCAAATGTGGTTCATCTTCAATTAGATCCTTGGCTAATAAAATTAATCCCGCACATGTACCAAGCATCGGTAATCCTTGCTGTGCAAGTCCACGAATTGACTCTAGCAGATCAAATCGATCCAGCAATTTTCTCATTGTTGTGCTTTCTCCACCTGGTAACACAAGTCCATCTAGGTTTCCTAAATCCTTTCTTTGTTTTACTTGAATTGCTTCACAACCAAGAGCTTCTAACATTTGTATATGCTCACGAACTGCTCCTTGTAATGCTAATACACCAATTCGCTTCATGCTACCAACCTCGCTCTTGCATACGCTCGTTGTGTCCAAGCTGTGCAATATCAATCCCCTTCATTGGCACTCCGAGCTCTTTTGATATTTCCGCAATAAGCTTATAGTCTTTATAATGAGTAGTCGCCTCTACAATGGCACGTGCAAATTTTTCAGGGTTCTCAGATTTAAAAATACCTGAACCAACGAAAACGCCATCAGCTCCAAGTTCCATCATTAAGGCTGCATCAGCAGGCGTCGCCACTCCTCCTGCTGCGAAGTTTACTACTGGTAAACGACCAAGACGTTTAATTTCTCTTAATAACTCGAAAGGAGCTCCTAGTAATTTCGCCTCTGTCATTAATTCATCCTCTGTCATTCCTACGACTTTACGAACTTGTGCATTTACTTTACGAATATGGCGAACGGCCTCCACAATATTCCCTGTACCTGGTTCACCTTTAGTTCGTAACATCGAGGCACCTTCCCCGATACGACGGGCTGCCTCCCCTAAATCGCGACAGCCACACACAAACGGTACTGTGTATTCACTTTTTAATAAATGGTACTCTTCATCTGCTGGTGTTAAAACTTCACTTTCATCAATATAATCAACACCCATTGCTTCTAAGACACGTGCTTCAACAATATGACCAATACGTGCTTTGGCCATCACAGGAATAGTTACAGCCCCCATCACTTCCTCAACAATACGAGGATCGGCCATGCGTGCAACGCCACCTGCTTTCCGAATATCTGACGGTACTCTTTCTAATGCCATAACTGCTACAGCACCTGCAGCTTCTGCAATTTTTGCTTGCTCTGCATTAATGACATCCATAATGACGCCGCCTTTTTGCATTTCTGCCATTCCACGCTTTACTAGCTCTGTACCTGTTTGTTTCATTTTCTAACCTCCACCTTTATGATGAAGTTTAGTATAATAGAAATTGACCATATCAAAATATCCAGTTTTTAAATAATTTATAGGGTCAGGAGGTTCCAGATCATGGATATGCTTTTATTCCAGCTTGAAAGAGATAGTGATAAACCGCTTTATGATCAGCTTTATAACGGTATTAAAGAAGCTATTATTTCTAAAAAAATAACTGTAGGAGAAAAACTGCCTTCAAAAAGAAAATTAGCTGATTTTTTAAACATTTCCCAAACAACAATTGAAATTGCCTATGCTCAGCTATTAGCTGAAGGCTATATTATGTCCAAATCACGTATTGGCTATTTTGTAGAAGAAATAGATGAACTGCCTTACATTCAACAAGATACTATGGCGTCCATTAATGAATATCCTAAGAAAAAGTCTTACAAAATCGATTTTAATCCAGGATCTATTGATATCGATGCTTTTCCATTTCAAACATGGAGAAAGTATGCAAAAGAGCTTTTTGACGATACCTCAAAGGAGCTATTATTAACAGGGGAACCACAAGGTGAACTGTCTTTACGCACAGAGATTGCTAATTATTTATATCAATCCCGTGGTGTTGTATGCCACCCTGAACAAATTGTTATTGGTTCAGGGACAGAGCAGCTCCTCCCTATGATTCTCCGTCTTTTTAGTGAGGACACCAGCTTTGCATTAGAAAACCCCGGATACCCTGCCGTCCATCGAATGTTTTCGCAGCATAAACGAAAAGTTTATCCAATTGCAGTTGATGAAGAGGGCATAATTATTCATGATCTCGAAAAAACAAATGCTAATGTTGTGTATATTACACCCTCACATCAATTCCCAACTGGGGCTGTATTATCTGCTACAAGACGAGCACAAGCTTTAAATTGGGCGGCACAAAGCACCTCTCGTTATATTATTGAGGATGATTATGATTCGGAATTTCGTTATGCTGGAAAACCAATTCCTGCCCTACATGCATTAGATCGAAACGATAAAGTTATTTACATGAGTACTTTTACTAAATCTTTAATGCCATCCTTGCGAGTAGCTTATTTTGTACTTCCACCTAAACTACTTGCTACTTATAACGATGTCTTTAATTATTATTCATCAACGGTGCCTCGTTTTGATCAGCATATTGTAGCAAATTTTATGGGTGATGGGCATTTTGCAAAGCATCTCAATCGTATGCGTAAAATTTATCGTAAAAAACATGATAAACTAACTTCTATTTTAGAAAAATATTCATCATCCATTAACATTACTGGTGAACAAGCGGGTATGCATATTTTATTAGAGGTTCAACACACATTTTCAGAAAAACAATTACAACAGCTCGCCTCTCAAGCAGAGATCGGTATTTATCCATTATCAGCCTATAGACTAGATCATTATGAATCTTCACAAGCTCAATTTTTATTAGGTTTTGGAGGGATTCCCGTACAAGCAATCGAATCATCCATTGAGCAGTTGATGGATTGCTGGAGCATACAAAAAAATGACCCATCTACGTAGATGGGTCATTTTATATTAAGTCTCAATTAATTGAATTTGATAATGCTCAAACCAAGTATGAATTTGCCCTAGATAAGCTAAAAGCTGGGGACCTGCCATTAACTGCCCATACCATGGAACCTTAAAAGAGCTACCTCCCGATTCAATTAACTCCGCAAGCTTTTGTCGTTCAAATAGTTCATGCAAGATTGAATTTTTATCATGTAGAATTTCCTTCAACCATTTTTGCACTCCTGCTGTATAGACAGGATGATATGTTTTTGGATAAGGATTTTTTTTACGATATAACACTTCATTCGGCAATAGATGTGCCATTGATTTTCGAAGTAATCCTTTTTCTATTCCATCCAAATTCTTCATTTCCCACGGAATATTCCAGGCATATTCTACAAGCCGATGATCTGCAAAAGGGACACGTACCTCTAAACTTGCCCCCATACTCATACGATCCTTCCGCTCTAATAATGTTTGCATAAACCATAGCATATTTAAGTAGGACATTTCGCGATGCTTTGCCTCTGCTAGACCTTCTCCATCTAACAAAGGAACTTCAGCTATTGTTTGTGTATATAGTTGTTGTGCATAGGCTTCAATTTTTAATTTGTTGTTCCACTTCTCTTGGAGTAATGCACTTCTTTCAGACAATGAACGTATCCAAGGGAAACCAGTAGTCCTATCTTTAAACCATGGATAACCACCAAAAATTTCATCTGCACACTCTCCTGATAGCGCTACAGTAAATTCCCTTTTTATTTCCCGACAAAACCATAATAACGAGGAATCCACATCTGCCATACCTGGGGAATCGCGAACAATGACCGATTCTACTAATAAATCAATTAACTGTTGCTGGGTGATTTCCTCTGCGTGGTGAGCTGTCTTGAAAGTTTCTGTCATTTTTTGAATCCAGTACGTATCTGTGGAGGTTTGGAAAGAATGTGGGTTAAAGAAGCGCTCATTGTCTTCATAATCAATAGAATACGTATGCAATTGCTGGCTTTGCTGTTGGAATCTATTTGCTGCTATGCCTGTGATAATACTGGAATCTAGTCCTCCTGAAAGAAACGTACAAATGGGTACATCCGAAACTAGCTGACGTTCAATAGCATCCGTTAACAAAAAACCAACATGTTCAATCGTTTCTCCTAATGTTTCTTCATGTCTACGGCTTTGTAGCTGCCAATACGGCCAACTTCTTAAACCTCCTTCTCTAGAGAATCGCATAGCATAGCCAGGTCGTAATTCTTTAATATTTTGAAAAAGGGTTTTACCTGGCTCTCTAGAAGGCCCTACAGCCATCATACTTGCCAACCCTTCAACATTTACACATGCTTGAACCGTAGGGTGTGCTAGCAGAGCCTTCACTTCAGATGCAAAAAGTACACCATCTTGTTGCTCTGTATAATACAAGGGTTTTACGCCTAGTCGGTCTCGACACAAAAATAAAGACTGCGTTTGCTCATCCCAAACACCGAAGGCAAAAATACCATTTAGAAATTCTACACACTGCTCTTTCCATTCAATATAGGCAGTTAATAGTACTTCAGTATCCGATTGTGTTGTAAAGCTGTGCCCTCTTTTTTGAAGTTCCTTACGTAGCTCCTCTGTATTATAAAGTTCGCCATTATATGTAATGACATAGTTCAAACCATCATGGATTTTTTTCATTGGCTGTTTGCCACCGATTAAATCAATAACAGCCAACCGTCGATGGCCAAATGCAATATGCTCACTACACCAAATATTTTCATCATCTGGCCCTCTCTTATTTAATGTTTGCGTCATCGATTTTACTATTGTGTCACTTGTTCTTAAGTCCTTTTGAAAACTAGCCCAGCCTGTAATACCACACATTTAGCCACATCCTTTCGCCTATTAGCGTATGCTATAGCGTGTAAAAATGTGAAAAAGCACATGAATGCTTACGTACATTCATGTGCTCGTATTTAAATATTAAAACAATCCACCAACAAAGTCTGTAATGCCTCCCCATAAATTACCGAAGAAGTTACCTACACCTTGGAAGAACAATGAGATACCGCTAGCACGCTCTACAGCCTCTGTTGTGACAACATCGGATGAAATATCCTTGCCATCGATAAAGCCGTAATCTGTGCCTTCTGTGCGTTCAATAACGACCTTTCCTACAACAGTGCCTTTTTTAACGTCTGCCTCTAAACTCTTTTTATCTAAAACCAATGTAGGTTTATATAAGTCTTTATCAGAAGACTTAATCATAAATGAAATTGGTTCTTTTACTGCAATCGATACTTTGTCTTCTTTACCTTTTGTCACTTTAACTGTTTTTTGATCTTTGAATGTATAGTTCCCTGGTAAAATTTCTTGCTTTGAGAATTGTGAAAAGCCGTAGTTAAATAATTTCGCTGTGGCATCAAAGCGAGCTTCATAGGACCCTTGTCCATTTGCATCAACAGCCTTCATTACAACTGCAATCAAACGAGTACCATTGCGCTCTGCAGTACCTGTGAAGCAGTGACCTGCAAAGTTTGTTGTACCTGTCTTTAATCCATCTACACCTTGATATTCATACACTAACCCTGGTAACATAAAGTTCCAGTTAGACATTTTAATTGCATCTTCTGTCCCTTCACGGAATGTCTTTTTTGCAATTTTAGATGTCTCTAATACCTTTGGGTGATCTTTTAATAAATGATATGCTAATTTTGCTACAGATTTTGCAGGCATCACATTTTCATCTTCTGGTCCTGTGCCTGATGGATGCATACCAAATAAATCAGCATTATTAAGACCAGTAGCATTGACAAATTTATAGCCCTCTAAACCAAGTTCTTCTGCTTTTTTATTCATTAACTTTAAAAATTCAGTTTCAGAACCTGCGATCGTTTCAGCAATGGCTACGGTTGCTGCATTTGCTGAATAGATTGCCATTGCCTCGTATAGCTCACGAATCGTATAAGTGCCATCTCTACGTAAAGGTACATTACTTAATGCACGATTTTGAGACATACGATACGTATAATCTGTTACGTGATATTCTTGATCCCACTTAACTGTCCCTGCATCAATCGCGTCCAATAACAGGTATTCAGTCATCATCTTTGTCATACTTGCAATACCTAGTGAAGTATCTGCATTTTGTTCAAATAAAATTTTCCCTGAATCTGCATCAATTAAAATCGCAGCATCCACTGTTAATCCTAAATCTGTTTCTGCATTTGCATTGGCAGGAATACCTGCAAAAATACTAAATAATAAAACAGGAATTAGGAGTAAGCGTAATACGGTGTTCATTTTCTTTTTCACCTTTAAAGCCCTCCAAAAAATAATCTTGTCCTCGACATTTTATCATAGATAACAACAAACGTGTTGACTCTCTACCATAAAAAAATGCTCTCGCGCCATCTTTGTAGACGATGCGAAAGCATAAAAGTTGCAAGTAATATATTACATGGAATAGTTTGGTGATTCTTTTGTAATCTGTACATCATGTGGATGTGATTCACGTAGACCAGCACCTGTCATTCTAACAAATTGTGCATTCTCGCGTAGGTGCTCAAGATGTGGAGCTCCACAATAACCCATACCAGCGCGAATACCACCAATCAGTTGGTAGATTGTATCAGCTAATGGTCCTTTATAAGGAAGACGGCCTTCAATACCTTCAGGTACTAATTTTTTTGCATCCTCTTGGAAGTAACGATCTTTAGAGCCTTTTTCCATTGCGCCGATAGAACCCATACCACGATAAACTTTAAAGCGACGTCCTTGGAAGATTTCTGTTTCTCCAGGAGATTCAGATGTACCTGCTAGAAGTGAACCAAGCATTACAACGTTGCCTCCAGCTGCTAGAGCTTTGACGATATCACCAGAGTATTTAATACCACCATCAGCAATTATTGTTTTACCTAGCTCACGAGCTACTGTAGCACAATCATATACTGCTGTAATTTGTGGTACACCTACACCTGCTACAACACGTGTAGTACAAATAGAACCAGGACCGATACCTACTTTAACAACATCTGCTCCTGCTTCAAATAATGCACGTGCGCCTTCTCCTGTAGCAACATTACCAGCGATGATTTCTAGCTCAGGGTAAGTCTCACGAATTGAGCGAATTGTTTGTAATACGCCTTCTGAATGACCATGGGCTGTATCGATTACAACAATGTCAACTTGTGCTTCTACAAGCTTCTCAATACGTACCATCGTATCTTTTGATACACCAACTGCTGCGCCTACTAGTAAACGGCCATGTGTATCTTTCGCAGCATTCGGGAATTCAATCACTTTCTCGATATCCTTAATTGTAATAAGTCCAGTTAATCTACCTTCTTCATCTACAATTGGAAGCTTTTCGATTTTATATTGTTGAAGAATTTTTTCAGCATCCTCTAAAGTCGTTCCAACTGGAGCTGTAATCAAATCTTCTTTCGTCATTACATCTTCAATTTTTAAAGAGTAGTCAGAGATAAAACGTAAATCACGGTTTGTAATAATTCCTACTAGCTTTTGATTTTCCATACTATCAACAATAGGAACACCAGAGATTCGGTATTTACCCATTAGATGCTCAGCATCGAAAACTTGATGTGTCGGAGTTAAGAAGAATGGGTTTGTAATAACACCATTTTCAGAACGTTTTACTTTTTCTACTTGTTCAGCTTGCTCATCAATCCCCATATTTTTATGGATAATACCGATACCGCCTTGACGTGCCATAGCAATCGCCATTTTAGACTCTGTAACTGTATCCATACCTGCGCTGACCATTGGGATGTTTAATTTAATCTTTGGTGTTAATTGAACAGATAAATCAACATCTTTCGGTAGTACTTCGGAATGAGCTGGTACTAATAATACATCATCAAAAGTTAAACCTTCTTTGGCAAATTTAGTCTCCCACATTTTCGTAACTTCCTCCTATAGTTAAAAGAATATTAATTGTAAGATTAACAACGTGGACTGCTACTGTCAAGGAACTTATAAAAGAAAGACAATTCAGATTTTTAACAAACAACAATTAAGATAAACAATACAAATAATTAACTACATTTTCGAGGCATTTATTTGCATTTTTTAAATTCAGAAAACACTTTTGAACAATCTCTTTAGTAGAGTTAAAAGTTATCAAAAAAGAAAGTAAAAAAACAGCCAGCATACAGCTGACTGTTTTTTTTTACCTAGCGACGTCCTACTCTCACAGGGGGAAGCCCCCAACTACCATCGGCGCTAAAGAGCTTAACTTCCGTGTTCGGTATGGGAACGGGTGTGACCTCTTTGCCATCATCACTAGACTTATGCGACCTGCAATACACGGCGTATTACTGCGTCAGCTGCTCTCGTTCAATCAGTCACGTACAGAAGTACGCTCCTTCAATCACTCGTTTGCTTCCTTGTACTACTTGTGTCTTGAAGCTCTCTTTTTTGTTGAAAGAATTGTTCTTTCAAAACTGGATAAACGGTGCATTGAATGTTTCAAACGTTTTGGTTAAGTCCTCGATCGATTAGTATTCGTCAGCTCCATGTGTCACCACACTTCCACCTCGAACCTATCTACCTCATCGTCTTTGAGGGATCTTACTTACTTGCGTAATGGGAAATCTCATCTT
>NZ_JANWTB010000019.1:0-20101 GCF_024919535.1 Lysinibacillus sp. A4
AAGATGAGATTTCCCATTACGCAAGTAAGTAAGATCCCTCAAAGACGATGAGGTAGATAGGTTCGAGGTGGAAGTGTGGTGACACATGGAGCTGACGAATACTAATCGATCGAGGACTTAACCAAAAACGTTTGAAGCATTCAATGTATCGTTTATCTAGTTTTGAAAGAACAAGTCTTTCAGCTGAATAAGTGAAGTGATGATGGCAAAGAGGTCACACCCGTTCCCATACCGAACACGGAAGTTAAGCTCTTTAGCGCCGATGGTAGTTGGGGGCTTCCCCCTGTGAGAGTAGGACGTCGCTTCGCTTATTTTTTGTGGAGGATTAGCTCAGCTGGGAGAGCACCTGCCTTACAAGCAGGGGGTCGGCGGTTCGAGCCCGTCATCCTCCACCATTTTGGTCCCGTGGTGTAGCGGTTAACATGCCTGCCTGTCACGCAGGAGATCGCCGGTTCGATCCCGGTCGGGACCGCCATTATTATTGCCGGTGTAGCTCAGTTGGTAGAGCAACTGACTTGTAATCAGTAGGTCGTGGGTTCGACTCCTATCGCCGGCACCATTCCCTTGGAGGGGTAGCGAAGTGGCTAAACGCGGCGGACTGTAAATCCGCTCCTTAGGGTTCGGCGGTTCGAATCCGTCCCCCTCCACCATTTTAGGGGCATAGTTCAACGGTAGAATAGAGGTCTCCAAAACCTTTGGTGTGGGTTCGATTCCTACTGCCCCTGCCAGGTATTGAGGTACTCGTTCATAATACAGCTAATATAATCTATATAGTGGCGATTGTGGCGAAGTGGTTAACGCATCGGATTGTGGTTCCGACATTCGTGGGTTCGATTCCCATCAGTCGCCCCATTTTAAAATTGGGGTATAGCCAAGCGGTAAGGCAACGGATTTTGATTCCGTCATGCCTAGGTTCGAATCCTAGTACCCCAGCCATTTTTAATTTCACGAGCCATTAGCTCAGTTGGTAGAGCATCTGACTTTTAATCAGAGGGTCGAAGGTTCGAGTCCTTCATGGCTCATCATTTTTTAATTAACATGCGCCCGTAGCTCAATTGGATAGAGCGTCTGACTACGGATCAGAAGGTTATGGGTTCGACTCCTGTCGGGCGCGCCAATAAAATCATGTTTACGGAATGTAGCTCAGCTTGGTAGAGCACTTGGTTTGGGACCAAGGGGTCGTAGGTTCGAATCCTGTCATTCCGACCATCTTTCATGTTAAATGGGGCCTTAGCTCAGCTGGGAGAGCGCCTGCCTTGCACGCAGGAGGTCAGCGGTTCGATCCCGCTAGGCTCCACCATTGTAATATTTTTGGAGGTATACCCAAGTCTGGCTGAAGGGATCGGTCTTGAAAACCGACAGGCGGGTAACACCGCGCGGGGGTTCGAATCCCTCTACCTCCTCCATTTTTCGGGTCAGTAGCTCA
The DNA here is from genome assembly GCF_024919535.1 of Lysinibacillus sp. A4. Lineage (NCBI taxonomy): Bacteria > Bacillati > Bacillota > Bacilli > Caryophanales > Bacillaceae > Lysinibacillus > Lysinibacillus sp. A4. The sequence continues at coordinate 1,427 of NZ_JANWTB010000019.1, forward strand.
GTTGGTAGAGCATTAGATTGAAGCTCTAAGTGTCGGCGGTTCGATTCCGTCCTGACCCACCATTATTGCGGGTGTAGTTTAATGGTAAAACCTCAGCCTTCCAAGCTGATGTCGTGAGTTCGATTCTCATCACCCGCTCCAAAATGGGCCTATAGCTCAGCTGGTTAGAGCGCACGCCTGATAAGCGTGAGGTCGATGGTTCGAGTCCATTTAGGCCCATCATTATTCCGAAGTAGCTCAGTTGGTAGTAGCACCTGACTGTTAATCAGGTTGTCGCAGGTTCGAGTCCTGCCTTCGGAGCCACGGCCCGTTGGTCAAGTGGTTAAGACACCGCCCTTTCACGGCGGTAACACGGGTTCGAATCCCGTACGGGTCATCAAGCATGTAGCACAGATGTGTGTTACATGCTTTTTTCTATTCTCCTTTTTGTTAATCGATAAAAGATAATGCAATAGCAGAAAAAGACCTATTGGCAAGGTGAAGGACTAAATTTCATTCCCCTAGCATCTTTCTATGGGCTTCCAATAAACCGCTTTACTTACCACGTACACTTCATGGTCAACATTTTTGTGAAGGCGCTTGACTTCTCTAGTATAGCGATACAGGCGCAATCCTGCCCAGAGAATTAGTGAAACTGGTTCTGCTCTATGCGAAAGCGAAGTACTAGCAGCAAGTAAGTAGCTCAGAGCGATTAGTCTTTCCATCATTTATAAAAATTCTATTGATTTCTTTGTTCTGCAATCCCCTGAAAAAGGCTACATGACTACTGTAGCCTTTTTATAATAATTAAAATCTTTCTCCCTTACATTCTCTTACGAAAAAGAGTCTATAGAGTAAATTTGAACAAACTATTTCATATATAAAATATGTATGTTTTTTCGATTACTATTTTCATGGTGCTTGTTGTTTTGTTCCTCTAATATGAGGATAAGTGGAGGAATCGATATGAATATACAGGAGATACAGCAATTTTTAAATCTATATCAGACAGAACAAAATGAATCAGAACTTTGGTTAAAGAATAGATTACAGGCAGTTAAGGATGCAGGTGAATATCATCCAACAACAGAGGAGCTAGTTTTTGGTGCACGGGTGGCATGGCGAAATAGCAATAAGTGTATTGGACGTCTGTTTTGGCAGTCACTGCATGTGGTAGATGCACGTGATGTTTTAGATGAAAAGGCTATTTTTCAAAAATTACTAGAACATATTGATTATGCGACAAATCATGGGAAAATTCGTCCAACTATAACAGTGTTTGCTTCAGATAGAGTACGGATTTGGAATCATCAACTAATTCGTTATGCAGGCTATGAAACAGATGCAGGCATTATTGGAGATTCACAGTCCATTAAATTTACAAAAGTGTGTGAGTCGTTAGGATGGAGAGGTAAAGGAACTGATTTTGATGTACTACCACTCGTTATACAGGTGGATAATCGTGCTCCTCAAATGTTTGTAATTCCTGAAGAAAATATAGTAGAGGTCTCAATCCGCCATCCAGAGTCAATCGATGTGGAGAAATTAGGAATGAAGTGGTATGCTGTACCCATTATTTCGAGTATGCGTTTTCAAATGGCTGGAATTGATTTTCAAGCAGCTCCATTTAACGGCTGGTATATGGGAACAGAGATTGGTGCACGAAATTTAGCAGATCATGATCGTTATAATATGTTACCTGCCATTGCAGACATTTTTAATCTTGATACAACCAAACATGCGTCTCTTTGGCGTGATCGTGCTTTAGTAGAACTTAATATTGCTGTTCTTCACTCATTTAAAGAAGATGGTGTGAGCATTGTTGATCATCATACAGCAGCTCAGCAGTTTAAATTGTTTGAGGAGGCAGAAAAATCAACAGGAAGAGAAGTGACAGGCAACTGGACATGGTTAATCCCACCACTTTCCCCTGCCACAACGCATATATTCCATAAACCCTATGTAAATATTTATCATACACCAAATTATTTTTATCAAAAACCATGCTATTAGTGTAAAGGAATTGTTTACTTTCAATACTTTTGATGAGAGAGGGCGCTTACTATGTTAAATCAGCAAATTCCCAATATCCCATGGAGACAATTGACGACACCTTATGGTAGAGGTACAGCCATTCCTAAGCTGATAGAACAGGAGCAATACACACAACTAGCTGAATTAATTGAACATCAAGGTACACTGTGGCAGGTGACACCATGGGTTTTGCTTGTCCTGCTAAAAAAGCTTACTAGTAAAAAATTAGAGGTTGTCTCATTACAAGAGGTACAGTTATATTTAGCTGTGGCACATGCTATTACCAAGGATTATCTCGAGCCAGTCAATACTGTTAAAAATATGCAGGAGCTATTAGACGTCAACTATTTGTGGATAGAAAATGAGGATAATGATGAACAGGAGTGGGAGAAAGAAACGCCAAAGGGCTATGAGGAGCAAGCTTTTGTAGGCTATTACTATTATAGTTATAGGCTTTTACAAGAGGCTGTTCCTATTTTTTCTACTATAACAGCTCGTAATAATGAAGCATCAGAATGCCTTGCTGAATTGCTAACATTACTCCAGCAACCCGACAATTAAGTAATGTGTAAACACTATATAGAAATAGAGCAGATGGAGGAATCTAATCCACCTGCTTTATTTAATTTTAATGCACATATTCATCCTTAGAGGCTCTCATTGAGCAAAAGAAGAGTAACATTGCTACAACGACAAAGAGCCATCCCGCAATATTCCAGCCGCCAAATAAATCATGCAAGTAGCCAAAAAGAATAGGACCAATTGCGGCAAATAAATAACCCAAAGATTGTGCAAAGCCTGATAAATCTGCTGCTTCAAATGCAGTACGAGTACGGAGAGTGAAGAACATCATTGCTAGGGCAAATGAAGAACCACCTGCTAACCCTAGAAGAACCATCCACAGTACCCCAAGACTTGTCCATTCCATGACAACCCCAACAAAGCCTACTAAATAGAAGGATGTAAACATCAATACAAGTGGGCGTTGAGAAGTCATTTTACCGGCAATAATAGGCACTGCTAAGGCCATTGGTACTTGTGAGAATTGCATGATTGAAAACATCCAGCCAGCTTTATCAGGGGCTAAACCTTGAGCAATATAGATCTCAGGTATCCAAGCTGCTGTTGTGTAGAATAATAAAGATTGTAAACCCATTGCCCCTGTGACAGCCCAAGTAACAGGTGATTTCCATAAAGGTGTACTGGTCTTTTTAGATGTAGTAACTGGTTCCGGTTTATTTGACTTTAGTTGAGGTATCCAAATTAAGATTGTAATGAGAACGAGTATGAGTGCAATGGAAAGTGCACCTTGCCAGCCTAACCATGAATTAGCTATCGGATAGCTAATACCAGCACCAAGGCCTGCAGTAAAATTCATGGACATGGTGAAAAAGGCCATTAATAAACCCACATGATAGGGAAATTTCAATTTCAATAATCCTGGAATTAGTACATTTCCAAAAGAAATGGCTACGCCAATTAACACAGTACCCAATAGAAGTAATTCTGTAGTACCAAGTGAACGTAGGACAATTCCTAAGGCCAAGAGAAAAGTTGATAAAAATAATGTTAGCTCAAGCCCTAGTTTGCGTGCTACAACTGGTGCAAATGGAGATATAACAGCAAAAGCCAGCAATGGTATCGTTGTTAGAAAGCCTGCCAATACATTAGATATTCCAAGATCTTCACGGATAAAGGATATAATTGGGCCAACAACAGTTAGTGGCATTCGTAATGTAGAGGCTATAAAGATAACTCCAAAGACTAAAAGTAAGGTTGTTCCTTTCCAGCTAATTTTTTTACTTGGAAAACTAGTGGAATGATCATTTGTAGTCAAAATAAAATCCCCCCTAATAATAATCATTCTAATTGAACTACTATAACACTTTATCACACTATTAAAAATAGTAGAAGATTCATAAAATACAGAACATTTATGGTTGTATTGAAATGTCTATGGTCTTATGTTAGTATAATAAACATCATAAATTTAATAATTATATGCCTCATGTTTGTATTGAGGTAGAGGTCGCGATATTTATAAGTATGCTAATTGAAATGACAAGCATTGATGAAATTAGTTGAAAGGAAATATTGCCGAAGTGTGAGGGGACTTGAAAACCTCATGCTGGGGCTGTCTCCGAAAGGAACAGAACTGTCACGTTTGCACAACGTGTTGAGCTATCATGTAGGAAAAACTGAGGATTAATGTAGCCATCACAGTGTATATGTGATGGCATTTTTTTGCCTCATAAATAGGAAGGAAGCTATATCGTGAGTGAAATAAAAGTAAATCAGCTCGGACATAAAGCACCGAAGCTGAAAAAAGAATTAAAAAGCCGTCATATTACAATGATTTCTTTAGGCGGTACAATTGGTACGGGGCTATTTTTAGCCAGTGGAGGAGCAATTGCTCAGGCAGGACCTGGAGGAGCATTGCTTGCCTATGCTTTAATTGGTATTATGGTGTATTTTTTAATGACAAGTTTAGGGGAAATGGCTGCCTATATGCCATCATCAGGTTCATTTAGTACGTATGCAACGAAATTTGTAGATCCTGCTTTGGGCTTTGCATTAGGCTGGAACTATTGGTATAACTGGGCAATCACCATTGCTGCCGAAATTGCTGCTGTGTCATTAATTATGAAATATTGGTTCCCAGATAGTTCATCAGCACTTTGGACAGTATTATTTATTGCTGTTGTACTGACGTTTAATTTACTATCCGTAAAAAGTTATGGTGAAAGTGAATATTGGTTTGCCATGATTAAAGTAGCAACGGTTATTGTTTTTATTATCATTAGCTTACTAATGATTTTTGGTATTTTAGGTGGGCAGGCTCCTGTAGGTTTCACTAATTTCTTTGTTAGTGATGGGCCATTCCATGGTGGCTTCCTTGCTACATTTGGTATTTTCCTAGCTGCAGGATTTTCATTCCAAGGGACAGAATTACTAGGAATTACAGCTGGTGAAACAGATGATCCTGGTAAAAATATTCCGAAGGCTGTTAAATCTGTATTTTGGCGTATTCTTTTGTTTTATATTTTAGCGATTGGTGCAATTGGGATGTTAATTCCATTTACAGACGAACGTTTATTATCAGAAGATATCGCAGTATCACCGTTTACACTAGTGTTTGACCGCCTAGGTATCGCCTTTGCTGCTTCATTAATGAATGCCATTATTTTAACGGCTATGCTTTCAGCAGGAAATTCAGGACTATATGCATCTTCTCGTATGTTATGGCAATTAGCTATGGATGGACATGCACCTAAATTTTTTGCAAAGCTAAGTCGTAGAGGTATTCCGATTTATGCACTTATGGCAACATTAGCTGTAGGCTGTTTAGCATTTTTGGCATCCTTCTTTGGCGATGGAGTGGTTTATATCTGGTTATTAAATGCTTCTGGAATGTCTGGGTTTATTGCATGGCTAGGTATTGCGTTTAGTCATTATCGTTTCCGCCGAGCGTTTGATGCACAGGGCTTAGATCCAAAGTTATTACCTTATAAAGCCAAATTATTTCCGTTTGGACCATTATTTGCTTTTACAGTTTGTATGATTGTAGTCATTGGACAAAATTACACAGCCTTTACAGGCGATAAGATTGATTGGTACGGTATCCTTGTTTCGTATATTGGGATTCCATTATTTTTAGCATTATGGTTTGGCTATAAAATAAAGCACAAAACAAAAATGCTTCCACTTAAAGATTGTGATTTAAAAGTTGAAGATTAGATAATAGAGCTGTTCTATAAACCAAAGAGTGATGGTTTATGGAGCAGCTCTTTTTTCAACACTCATAAACAAATCACTAATCAAACATCATAAATATGGTAATGTAATATACATATGGAAATTGGGTTTTGATAGGAGAGGTGCATCATAGTGCAAAAGCATATTTTACTTGTAGAAGACGATGAAGCCATTCGTGAAATGGTTTCTAATTACTTAACGATGGAAGGTTTCCATGTCACAACAGTGACTAATGGCGAAGAGGCATTACAAAATTGTTTGCAAAAAACCTTTGACTTAGTCATCTTAGATATTATGATTCCTAAATTAAATGGATTGGAAGTATTAAAGATTATTAGAGAGCAGGCAGCACTTCCTATCATTATTATGTCTGCAAAAGACAGTGATGTTGATAAAGCATTGGGCTTAGGATTAGGGGCAGATGATTATATTGCTAAACCCTTTTCTATGCTGGAATTTTCAGCACGTGTAAAGGCTGTTATCAGAAGAGCTACGAAATACTCTAGTCAAGCTGAACAAAAGCAAGAAGTCCTAGAAATTGATAATTTAAAGATAGATATCGTTAATTTTTCAATAACAAAGAGCGGACAAGAGATAAAGCTGACATCAAAGGAATTTTCCATTTTAAAATTGTTTGTGACAAATCGCCACAGAGTTTTTACCAAAGAGCAAATTTATCAGACGATATGGAAAGATGCCTATTACGGAGATGAAAATATTATAAATGTACATATCAGAAGACTACGTGAAAAAATAGAAGATGATCCGTCACATCCTCAATATATTAAAACCCTATGGGGAATCGGCTATAAATTTGAAGGGTAAAACTATATGATATTTCTATTATTATTAATCATTGTATTGCTAATCGGCATTCTTATTTTTCAATGGAAAATCAAGAAGGAGCAAGAACGTGCTATCCAATATATTCATCGAAAACTACACGTAATTGTGAATGAACAGACGTATGAAAAGATTCTAGTAACAACTACAAATTCAGAAATTCAACAGTTACTTATTACACTGAATACTTTGCTAGATCAACATCAAAAAATTCAGGCTACGCATCGTAAAATGGAAAATTCCATGAAAAAGATGTTGGCCAATATTTCACATGATCTTAAAACGCCTTTAACCGTTGTACTTGGCTATATTGAAATGCTTCAACTTCAAAATGGGATTAGTGACGAGGAACAGCAACGTTTACTTAAGGGTGTACATGCTAAAACATTAGAAGTATTAAAAATTATTCATACATTTTTTGACTTGGCAAAATTAGAGGCTGGGGACACAGATTATCCAATCACTAAAATCAATGTCAGTGAAATATGCCGAAAAAATGTTTTGTCTTTTTACGATTTGGTTACTTCACTGGGATTAGATATTAAAATTGATATCCCAGAAAGCTCCATATATGCACTTGGTAATGAAGAAGCATTAAATAGAGTGTTAAACAATCTACTGTCTAATGCTATTGCATATGGAGCAGATGGCAATGTAATTGGAATTACCATAAGAAATGACGAAGTCAATATTGATATTGATGTGTGGGATTGTGGCAGGGGCATTGATGAATATCATATCGATCGCGTTTTTGAAAGAATGTATACGCTTGAGGATTCTCGAAATAAATCTTTCCAAGGTAGCGGTTTGGGACTAACGATTACAAAGAGACTAGTAGAAATAATGAATGGCTCCATCCGTTTATCGAGTATTCCCTATGAAAGAACTATTTTTACGATTTCGTTAAAGCGAATGATGTATTAAATCGATTATGCTTGTAGAGCTTTAATGCTTTGCAGGCTTTTTTACTTAAGAAATATGTAAGAATGCAGTAATAAAATAGAGAGTTTCATTTTTTATAATGAAGCTAGTCACAATTGAGGGAGAGAATTACATGACATACATTGTAAAAACAAATCAGCTTACGAAAGTGTACGATGGAAAGGAAGTTGTTTCTGCTGTCAATATGAACGTTAAGAAGGGAGAAATTTATGGATTTTTAGGTCCAAATGGTGCGGGTAAAACGACTGTTATGAAGATGCTAACTAATCTTACGAAGCCTACAAGTGGGGATGTAGAAATTTTGGGGACGAAATTGACGGATAAATCCTATGAAATACTAAAAAGAATGGGGACAATTATTGAATATCCTATTTTTTATGAAAAATTAACGGCTAGTGAGACCCTGGAATTACATTGTGAATACATGGGTTATTATGATAAGAAAGAAATTGCACATGTTCTTAATTTAGTAAAGTTATCGAATACAGAGAATAAGCAGGTTAAAGATTTTTCTCTGGGAATGAAGCAGAGATTAGGTATCGCAAGGGCCATTATTACAAAGCCAGAGTTACTTATATTAGACGAACCAATTAATGGATTAGACCCAGTAGGGATAAAGGAGTTAAGAGAGCTTTTCAAGATGCTTTGTAAAGAGTACGGTATAACCATTATTATCTCTAGTCATATTCTGGCTGAAATAGAACAATTGGTCGATACAATAGGTGTTATTAAGAATGGAAGGCTCATCACGGAGGTAGCAATGGATACTATTAATCGTGATCAGGTCAATTATACCGAAGTGATTGTAAGTGATGGGAAAAAGGCAGCGTTTATTATTGAAAGCGAATTGAACATTACTAATTTTAAGCTAATGGATGATAAAACGATACGTATATACGACTCAACTGTATCCCAAAAAAGCCTATCTAGAGCATTAATTGAACATAACGTTGAGATTGAAGAGATTAGTAAAAAAACAAGTTCATTAGAGGATTATTTCTTAAAGCTAATCAATGGAGGTGTTGTCCATGCTTAATTTAATGCGTTTAGAAATGAAAAAATTTCATTTAGGTTCATATGTTAAAGGAGCCATTATCGCTAATTTTGTTATTCTTGGTTTCTTGTTTATGATTTTATTTATTTCTAAAGTTGAAGGAGACCCAGGGCTTGAAAATTATGAGGTTGCATTCAGTGTTATTGATTCATTTGTAAGAGCAGTTTTTATGATTTTTGCTTCTACGTTAATAGCTAAGTTAATCATCGGAGAATATAAATTTAAAACCATTACATTAGCCTTTATGTATCCTATAAGTAGAAAGAAATTAATGGTCGCAAAGCTTGCTATTGTCATGCTATTTACTTTCAGTATGATCATTATCTCCAATGCTCTTATTACAACCATTTTTTGTATCATAAGCGATCGATATGAATTAATTCCTGATGTACTATCAAGTTCTTTAATTATCCAGCAAATACCTTCTGTATTGATGAATGCGATTGCTGCCTCAGGTATAGCTTTAATCCCATTGTATTTCGGGATGAGAAAATACTCTATACCGACAACTATCATTTCATCTATTATAATTGTGTCTGTAACTTCATCAAATTCAGGTAACTTTACTTTAAACGATATTATTATTATTCCAATTACTTTAGCAATCGTGGGTCTTGGTATTGCTTATTTAGCCATTAGAAATATCGAAAAGGTGGACGTTTAATCAAAAAGATACCAGGTGCTCATTACTATAGAGTACCTGGCTTTTTGTTATCCAAAAATTGTTTCCCACAGTAAGTAAATATTTAACGTAACAACAATGACTACGACAAACCAACCTAAAACAGTTGTAATACGGTGATTAACTAAGCTTCCCATGATGTCTCGTTTACTTGTAAACATAACCAGAGGGACAAGTGCAAAGGCAATACCAAATGATAAAACAACCTGACTAAGAACGAGAGCATAGGTAGCATTCACACCAGAGGCAATGATTGCAAGTGGTGGCACCATGGTAATCGCTCTACGTAAATAAAGAGGTATTTTTCTTTGAATGAAGCCCTGCATGACAACATCACCTGCTAAAGTCCCTACAGAGGAGCTAGCAAGCCCTGCAATAAGTAAACCAAGACCAAAGGAAATGGCAGCCATTGGGCCGAGCGCCTCTTTTAAGCCATTGTAGGCAACATCTAAATCTTCAACTACAACGCCTTGGGTATGGAATACTGCTGCGGCAATTATGAGCATGCTCATATTGATGGCACCAGCAATAATCATAGCGATGATAATATCGATAAATTCAAATCGAAAAATGCGTCTTTTTTCTTCTTCATTACGACCAATAATACGGCTTTGTGTTAAAGAGGAATGTAAGTAAATAGCATGAGGCATAACGGTTGCACCTAAAATACCTGTTGCTAATAATAGTGAATCTACACCTTCAAAGTGTGGCGTGAACATGCCAATCGCTACATCACCCCATGCTGGCTGCGCTAAAAATGTTTGGAAGGCAAACGCCAATACAACAATTAAAACCATGCCAGAAATACCTGCTTCAAAGGCTCTAAATCCTCTTCTTTGCAACTCTAAAATAGCGAATGAACCCACTGCTGTAATCAATGCGGCGGGAAGCATTGGGATATTAAAAAGTAAATAAAGCCCTAGTGCTGCTCCGATAAATTCCGCGAGGTCTGTGGCAATGATGACCAATTCCGCCTGTATCCATAAAAAGATAGATGTTTTTTTAGAAAAATGCTCGCGTGCGACTTCAGGTAAATTTTTTCCTGTGGCAATCCCAAGTTTGGCAGACAGGGACTGAATTAACACGGCCATTAAATTAGAAAAGGCTATAACCCAAAGTAGCAGGTAGCCGTATTGAGAGCCTGCTGTAATATTTGTAGCAAAATTGCCAGGATCAATATAGGCGACTGCTGCAATGAAAGCAGGTCCTAAAAATGGCAAAAATCTTCGCCAACCTTTTATATCTCCATCTAAAACCGCCTCTGCAGACGATTTTGTGACTCGTTTGTAAACCATATTGTTCCCTCGTTTCAAAAAGTATCATTAGTGAAATAAAGTTTCCTATAGGAAAATAAGATATTAGTATTCTAACGCTAGGAATAAAAAAAGTGAAGTAGTTTGCTTTATCCTTCTAAAATAAGTATGCTCTTTTGGATGAAGTGAATGAGTAGAAAAATTAAATTGCAGGAAAAATTCGAAATTTATAGAACTAATGAAATGAAGAAGGGAGACAGGGTGATGGATATGGTATGGGTAAAATCAAAAGTAACAATTCCACGTACAGTGCCAAATGTATTAGAGAGGAAGAAATTATTTTCTATTTTATCTAACAATCGAATGAAGAAACTAACCATTATACGGTCAGCCGCAGGATACGGAAAGACGACTCTTTTAAGTCTGTGGTTGAAGCATATTGATGAATCGGTAGCATGGTTTACTATCGATCAGAATGACAATGATCCTGTGAAATTTTTAAAGTACTTAATACATACATTATCTTTTAGCATATTGAATGTAGAACAAAAGTTAAACAATATATTAGATGAAACACCACCTTTTGAAATAATTATAGATACAGTGTTAAACGATTTGAATACATATAAAGAAAATATTCATATTGTTTTTGATAATTTTCAAGAAATCCACAACCCTCAAATTCATCAAATTATCAATCGACTTATTGAATATTTACCAGCCAATGCACGGATCTATATAACCACACGAACTAATTTAGAACTTTCACTAGCAAAATGGCGTGTAAAAGGTTGGATACTAGAAATCGGGACGGGTCAATTATGTTTTGATTTAGAAGAGCTACAATCTTTCTTTAATTCTGTTACTAATGATGAACAGAAGGATGCGCTGAAGCCTTTATTAAAGACTACAGGGGGCTGGATAGCAGGTATCCAACTGATAAAGCTATCAACAGGTGGAATGATAGGTAATCTTAGTAGTGAAGAAATTTTAGGCAAAGCTAGTTCATATATACATGAGTACTTCATGCAAGAAATTCTTTTAATATTACCTCAAGAATTGCAAGATTTTCTACTAAGAACTTCCATTTTAAACTACTTAGATCCGAGTGTTTGTGCATCCATCACGAACGGATTAGATAGTTTAACTACATTCTCAGAGCTGGAGAAAAATTGTTTGTTTATCGAACAAGTACAAGCTCATCCACCCGTTTATCGTTACCAAACTTTATTTAGGCATGCCCTACAGGTAGAATTTCAAAGGCAATATTCCTATGAAATGATTACCTCTATTTATTACGAAGCAGCCACTAATTTATGCCAAGGAGAAGACTATGTAGCGGCAATTGAGCTTGCTTTAAATGGCGAATTATACAAGCTTGCACATGAATGGATTCAAAAATATTTAGTCGAAATATTTGCCGAGGGACATACTCTATTATTCGGGCAGTGGATACAGAAATTAAGGAATGCGCAGTTTCCAGTAGATATTAATATGCTTGTCTTATATATTACTACTCTGTTTTCAACCCATGAAATTGATCAGGCGAATAAAATCATAGAGGAACTACTTTTAAAACAAAATAAATTGAAATGGATGGATGGTTTTCAATTTATTGCTGTCTCAAAAATCTTTGAAATTTTGAATGCTTATATTGGTTATATGGAAGATGGGGATATTGAAAGGGCAAAAGTAGGCTTACAAACACGTGTAAATGTAAGAAAGAATAAGTCATCTTTATATGATATTTCATTAAAATATAATCAATTTGAACCTAGAATTTTACGTACTTTTATAGGTGCAAAAGGAAAATTCTTACCAGTAGAAAAAATGGATGAACTGATTAGCGTGTTGAATGAAAGTGAAATAAGGGAGCGAAATATTACAGGCGTTACCTATGGATTACTAGCTGAAATTTTGTATGAAATAAATGATTTAGATAGGGCAAGTAAAGAGTTAGAAATCGGTTTACAATATGGTTTGCATTTTCAAGATCCAGGATTATTTATACCAATGTACTTATTAAAGGCACGTATTTATATGACTAAAAAACAATTCGAAGAAGCACATCTGTTATTGATTGAAGCTATGAAGGAAACCGATAAACCTTATTGGATCGGAATGCTCTATATTATGAAAGCACAATCTTATTTATTGGAAGGAAATATTTCATATGCGCAACAGGAATTTTTTAGAGTGACGGATTTTATCAATTATAGAATTGCATCAAAAAATCCCTTTTATTTATTAGTTGAGGGTAAAATTCTGTATGCTAAAAACCAACTGGAGGAAGCATTGCAAATTGCTATTCGTTTAAAAGAAGGAGCAATTCAGGAAAAGCAAATCGTTACGCTTATTGAAGCGGGTCTGCTAGAAGCCATTTGTCATTTTTCACTTGGTAAAGAGGATTGGGCTTTAATAGTATTACACGATGCTCTTGAACATGGACTGTCATATGGGTATTACCGTACATTTATAGAAGAGGATTCTATCTGGCCATTACTTAATAAATACTGGCGTCTACGTCAGCATAGTAAGGGAGATACATTTAAGTCAGTGCCGTTAGCCTATGTAAATAAACTATTACAGAATGACAGCAAAGAAGATGAGTTTTTCGCTAACTTTACTGCAAGAGAAAAAGATGTTCTACAATTACTTGCAGAAGGTGCTTCTAATAAGGAGATTGCACAACAATTGCAGTTGACAGAGGGAACTATTCGTATATATTTAACGGGAATTTACAGTAAACTAGGTGTGAAATCTCGCACGAAGGCCATATTATGGGCAAAAGAATGGCTAGGCTTTTAAAGTTGTTAAAGAGAAAGGAGGTTTACATGATGCCAAATATTTTAGTAGCCTCAAAAACAACAGTCCCTCAAACGGGCAAGCAAATTATAGAAAGAGAACGATTAAATGCTATTCTACATCAGTCAACAGCAAAACTTATAGTAGTACAAGCACCAGCAGGGTATGGTAAAACCACTTTTCTAAGTAGTTGGTTTCAGCAACTTGAGACGGCAGTTGCATGGTATACGGTGGACCAAACAGACAATGATCTAAACCGCTATTGGAAGTATTTAATTCATGCTATTGGTCACTCCTTACAGCCAGAAGCTGCCTCTCGGATTAATTCTATACTCCATGCTCAACCACAGTTACCATTAGAATTTTTAGTGGACTCTCTTTTAAATGAATTATCGCTATCTACTAAAAAGATTCATATAATGATTGATGATTATCATCATATTCATAATGTTACTATCCATCAAGCGATGATTCGACTAATTGATTTCTTACCTGAACATTGCTTTATTTATTTGACTAGTAGATCATCTATTTCATTACCGATTGCAAGGTGGAGATTAAACCATTGCTTGCTTGAAATTGGTTTAGAGCATCTACTTTTTACGTATGAAGAGACAAAAGAATTTTATAAAAATTTAAATAAAAAGCTGGATGTAAAGGTACTTCAAAAGGTTTTTGAGATAACAGAGGGCTGGCCAACAGGGTTGCAATTGACTAATTTAGCAGGTTTCCACAATGTAGACAAAGAGTTTAGAGAAAGTAATTTATATGTGTTCCAATATTTAATGAGTGAGGTTTTTTCCAAACTAGCACCACCCCTACAAATCTTTCTTCTTTATACTTCACTTTTAGAACAATTAACCGCTGATACGTGTAATGTCCTAACAAACCGTACTGATGCTCACCTAGTCTTATTAGAGCTTGATCAACAAGGTTTATTTATTAGCAGAGTAGAAGCAAAAGAACAGGTTTTTCGATATCACAATTTATTTAGAGAAGCATTGCGCCAAGAGTTGAGCAATCGTTTTACTCAGCAGGATATTATTTTTTTATATGAAAAGGCAGCTGTAGCTTTATATAATAATGGGAATTTTTTATCTGCTATAGAGCTTGCTTTAAGCGGCAACGTATTTATGTATGCTGAACAATGGATTCAGGAGCATCTTGTAACATTCCTTTCCTGTGGTCATTCCACATCCTATGTAAAATGGATTGATACATTTTTGTCTAATGGCTATGAGGTACACCCAGAGTTGATGGTAATGTATGCTTATACACTTGCAGCATTACACAATTTAGAAGATGCTTATCAGACGATACTAGAACTAGAACAAAAGCATAGGTCCAATCAATGGATGAATAAAAGTGAGTATGCATCCGCTGTCGATGATTTTCTAGGTGTGAAAGCCTATGTTTTTGTGATGAAAAATGGAGACCTTTCTCAAGCTGGGGAATACATTCGACAAAGACTGGAGAGAAATCCAGTCGGGTCCAAATGGGACGCAATATTTATCCAATATAATCAAACAGAGCCAATGTTGTTTAGAACAAATATTGGATCTCGAGGAAAGTTGCTTTCAGATGAACAGGCTATGTCTTTTTTTGCTAAGTTTAGAACAGGGAAATTTAAAAACTTAAGTATGACGGGCTATAGCTATGGCGTGCGTGCAGAAAAATTATATGAGTGGAACCAATTTGCTGAGCTATCAATAGAATTAGAGGAAGCTATACGTTCTGGACATCAATTTCAAGATGCAGGATTGTTAGTACCGATGTATATTCTTAAAAGTAAAATGGCTGTGTTAGAAGAGCAATATATAGTTGCTCAAGGCGTTTTGGATCATGCAATTGAAGCTGTCAATGAACGCCATTGGATTAATAGTATAAGAGTGATGAAGGCACTTTTATTTTTACGTGAAGACAATATTGTCCAAGCAGAACAGGAGTTAGCTAAGGTCAAAGAAAAAGTAGATAAGGATACGCCATTTTATTTGCTAGTAAAAGCACGTTATTTACTCATGAAAGGACATCCACTAGCAGCACAGCAATTGATTAGACAGGTACAATCGCAGGCACAACAACAAGAACAGCTATCCACTCGTATAGAAGCCACAATATTATTAGCCATATGTTTGGGTGAGCAAGGACAAGCAGATGAGGCGTTAGAAACGTTACACCAAGCATTGAAATTAGCTGAACCTTATAACTATATAAGAACTTTTTTAGATGAGAATAAAATTATTCCCCTTATGAGGGACTATATTGATGTTTGCCAGAAGCATGCTAAAGAAGACTGGGATGAAGTAATCATTAGCTATGTCTATCGATTACTGAATTATGTTCAAGAACTAATACCTGTATTAGAAGTTCTTTCTACTCGTGAACAAGAAATATTTTCACTACTTTCAGAAGGTGCTTCAAATAAGGAAATAGCAGAGCAACTATTTTTATCTGAAGGGACCATACGCGTGTATCTTTCAGGAATTTACAATAAGCTAGGAGTAAAAAATAGAGCCCAAGCATTGTTATTAAAACAATCCAAATAAAACAAACCGCTATCAATTTATTGATAGCGGTTTATTTTTAGTTAGTGAAAAATTAACATTCCTCAATAGTAGAAGTAAATTGATTTTTTTAAGATAAAGAAGAGTGTTTTTCTTTATAAGGATAAATGTATGGAAACAAAGGAAAGGGGCTATTTGAAGCTGAAAATTTACAGAAGGAGAGAGGATGAATGAAGAAAAACATTACCATTATGCTTATTGTATTACTGCTCTTTTTCCAATGGGGACAATCCCTGACCTATGCGAATGAACAAAATGACATAGAAGAAAAAGCTAAAGAAGCAGGGGGAAATGAAGTAGATAATAAGAGTGAGGTTGATGTTCATGAGCAAATAGATAACGATCGTGATTTAACCAATTCCAATACAAGCGAATTTGAGATACAACCAAATAGCGCAGGTGTAACGATTGTAAAATATTTAGGTGCGGGGGGATCAGTGGTTGTTCCTGAAACCATTGAAGGGAAACCCGTAACAATAATAGGAAATCTCGCGTTTTATGAATCTAACCTAACAGAAATAGTGATTCCTGAAAGCGTAATAACGATAGGCGATTGGGCTTTTGCCAAAACTCAACTAAGCACGATTGTGATTCCCGATAGTGTGGAGGATATAGGACGTTGGACATTCCAAAATAGTAAATTAACAAGCGTAACCATTTCAAAAAACCTCACCACCATAGGAGCTCAAGCATTTTATGGTAATCAGTTAGTACATGTGGACATCCCTGATGGTGTTACGGCTATAGATTATCAGGCTTTCTTTGGAAATCGATTAACAACTGTAAATATTCCTGATAGTGTAACAATAATAGGAGCCCAAGCTTTTACAAACAATCGGATAACAAATATAAAGATTCCAAATAGTGTAACAAGCATAGGAGATGAGGCTTTTGGCTATAATCAGTTAATTAATGTCGAACTTCCAAACAGTATAACAAGTATAGGAAATTATGTATTTGATAGTAATAGGTTAACAACTGTAAATATTCCCAATAGTGTTACTAGTATAGGGATAGGAGCATTCCAAGCTAATTACTTAACGAATGTAGAACTTTCAACTAGTCTTCTTAGTATAGGGAATCTCGCGTTTTTTGGTAATAAGTTAAAAACTATAGTCGTTCCTAATAATGTTATAAGTATAGGTGATTGGGGATTTGGTCAAAATCAACTAACATCTATACAACTTCCTAATAGTCTTCTTAGTATAGGAAATCTGGCATTTTATGATAATCAATTATCGACTGTATCGTTCCCAAACAGTTTAACGAGCATTGGGGATAGGGCATTTGAATATAATCGGTTACAATGGGTTCAATTTAATAGCCCATTAATGTTGGGAGTAAATGCATTTAACAGCCAAGGTAGTACTTTTGACGGTTGGTACCAAGATTTATCATGGGTAACAAAATGGGATGTAAATGTAACACAACCCTTGAGAATTTATGCCAAGGGGAATGTCCAACAGTACACAGTTACATTTGAAACAAATAGTGATGGTACTACCATAGAAGAACAGAAAGTATTGTCTGGGGAAAAGGTGGTAGAACCCGATGTTCCAGTGAAAGCAGGTTTTACATTTGATGGTTGGTATAAGGATGAAGAATTGAATAAACCCTGGAATTTTAATACAGATGTGATAACAGAAAATAAAATCTTGTATGCAAAATGGTTAAAGAATTCGCATACTGTCACATTTCACTCTGATACAGACATTACAACTGTCGAAGTACCAGAAGGAGCGCTACTCAGCAAACCGAGTATTCCAATAAAAGAAGGACATAAATTTATTGGCTGGTTTAATGAAGAACGTACTACAGAATGGAACTTCGACACATTTAGGGTAACGTTTGATATAGATTTATATGCTGTGTGGTTGAAAAATGTATATGGTGTCAGATTTGAAGCAGGAAATAGTACTACCCCTATAATAATTGTCGCAGAATATGGAGATAAGTTGGAAGAGCCAGAACCGCCAATCTTAGCAGGACAAATATTTGCGGGCTGGTATAAAAACCCTGCTTTAACTAAACTATGGGACTTCGCAACAGATGTGGTCACAGAGCACACAACTTTATATGCAAAATGGGATATAGTGCAACAACAGTATGTGGTTCAATTTGAGTCAAATGGTGGAAGTCCGTTACCTAGCCAAACTATAAATTCTTATATGACGGCTACTAAACCAGAAAATCCCGTAAAAGTTGGATATACATTTGCAGGCTGGTATAAGGATAAAAAATTCACAACCCTATGGGAATTTGAAATAGATAAAGTGACAGAAAATATAACCTTATATGCGAAATGGGATTTAGTACAGCAATATGAGCTTAAATTTGAGTCAAATGGTGGAAGTTCAGTTCCAAGTCAAACTTTTACTTCTCCTATGAAGGCTACTAAACCAATTAATCCAACAAAAACGGGGCATCTATTTGTAGATTGGTATAAAGACGCAGAACTCCATAGTCTATGGAATTTTGAGATAGATAGGGTGACGGAGGATACAACTTTATATGCAAAATGGGAAAAGGTCATCACACAATATACGGTGGATTTCGAAACAAATGGAGGTAGCACAGTAGTATCACAGAAGGTAACTGAAGACACCTTAGCAATAAAGCCAGCAGACCCAACAAAAGCTGGATATGAGTTTGCAGGTTGGTATACAGATGCTGTATTCAGTACACCATGGAATTTTACAACGGATAAGGTAACCGAAAATACAACTTTATATGCAAAATGGGAAAAGGTCATCACACAATATA
>NZ_JANWTB010000020.1:0-10750 GCF_024919535.1 Lysinibacillus sp. A4
CCCAACAAAAGCTGGATATGAGTTTGCAGGTTGGTATACAGATGCTGTATTCAGTACACCATGGAATTTTACAACGGATAAGGTAACCGAAAATACAACTTTATATGCAAAATGGGAAAAGGTCATCCCACAATATACGGTGGATTTCGAAACAAATGGAGGAAGTGCAGTAACATCACAGAAGGTGATTAAAGATACCTTAGCAACAAAGCCAGTAGATCCAACAAAGGCAGGTTATTTATTTACAGGCTGGTATAAGGATATTGAACTGACGATACCATGGAATTTTTCTAAAGATGTAGTGAAGTCCAATATCACATTATATGCTCATTGGGTAACAGACGGTTCATCGGGTGGTGGAGGAAGTATATCTCCGAATCCAACCCCGATACCAGAGCCAGCCATACCTGAAAAACAAGAACCTAGACCTGAAGAACCAATTGATCCACAACCAACAGAGACAACACCCCAACCAGAGCCAGATATCATCTTCTCAGATATTTCTAAAGGACATTGGGGCTGGGCGATGATTCAGGAGATGGCAAAGCAGGGCATTATTACAGGCTATCAAGATGGCACCTTCAAGCCAAATGCACCAATTCAGCGCCAGCATGCTGCCCTGATATTAACAAGAGCGTTAGCGCTAGAACCGAAAAAAGACGCACGAGAATTTGACGATATACCTAAAAACCATCTCTATTTTGGGGTAATCGATCAGGTGCAACAAGCAGGTCTGTTTGAAGGCATAGATGGGGATTTCCAGCCAACTACTAATATGACACGTGCCCAGATGGCAAAAGTATTAGTCCTTGCCTTTAATTTAACTTCATCGAATAAAGATACTTTCAAGGATGTGCCAAAAACACACTGGGCACATAACTTTATAGCTATACTCGCAGGAAATGGGATCACAATTGGAAATAATGGCAACTTTAGACCAAATGATCCTGTAACACGTGCGGAGTTTGTAGCATTTTTGTATAGAGCTTTGCATCAATAATTAAAAACCTCACCAATCGCTATCCATAAAGCTTTTGGTGAGATTTTTTTGTTCAAATTATTAACATTACTCAATAGTGCGTAAGGATGTAAATTATTATGCTAATAGAAAAGGAAGTGTTTCTATTGAAAATTGCTCGTCTTATCTTCTTCATATTATTCTTAAGTTTAGCTTTTGTATCGATTAAACTTTCAATCAAAACAGATGAAAGGAATTATGATTGGCGTAATAACTCTGATGGTACAGTGACCATTATTCATTACAATGGTCCACATATGGAATTTCCCTTTCCAAGCCGTTTAAATGGCAAAAAAGTTGCTAAAGTAAGCTCAGGGATTTTTCAGAAAAGGGATATATACAGCTTTTTACCAAAAGTTTATTAGTTAAAGACATACTCTGTGTCAAAAAAAGAAATGTATTGTCTTTCTCATCATTTTCTAATTAGACTTTCACCACTTGTATCGTATACGATGAAAAGAAAAGGCGAAGGACGGATTCGACATGACACATCGAATTTTAATTATAGAAGATGAAGAAAATATTGCGAGAGTGCTACAACTGGAGCTTCAATTTGAAGGATATGAGGCAGCGATGGCCCATACAGGAGCAGAAGGCTTACTACAATACCGTGAGCAGCAATGGGATTTAATTTTACTTGATATCATGCTACCTGAGATGAGTGGTATTGATGTGCTAAAGCGTATTCGTGCAACAGAATCCCAAACACCTGTTATCATGCTAACTGCCAAAAGTGAAGTAGAGGATAAGGTAAAGGGCTTGGATTTAGGAGCCAATGATTACGTGACAAAGCCTTTTGAAATTGAGGAGCTACTGGCACGAATTCGCAATGCATTACGGTTTTCGCAGAAGGTGAGTCCAAAGCAAGTTGCACTTACATTTGGCCATTTATCGATAAACGAGCAAACAAGGGAAGTTGTATATTTTGATAAGGAAATTCAGCTGACACCTCGTGAGTATGATTTGTTGTTCTATTTACTAAAGCATCCTAAACAAGTACTGACAAGGGAGCAAATATTAGAGGCTGTGTGGGGCTATGATTATTATGGGGATACAAATGTTGTGGATGTTTATATACGTTATGTCCGACAAAAGCTTGAGGCTGCTAATCCAACACCTCTTATTCAGACAATTCGAGGTGTTGGATATGTGCTAAAGGAACATCGTTATGAGACTTAAAACAAAAATTCATCTACTAACAACATTGCTTATGCTAGTTATTGTAGTGGCAACAAATAGTGGAATTTATTTGTTGTATGAGAAATTTGCCTATGATACGGAATATAATCAGCTCCAGTCACGGGCAAATGATTTAAGCTCTACACTGAGTCAGTTAAATGCACAAACCAACCTACAGCAAGTATTAAGAGCTTATATGCCCACAGAGGGTGCTGTTTATATTTATGATGGTGAACGCTTGAAAACAAAGGTTCAAGCTACCCTTGAAATGCAAGAAGTCCCTGCCATTACCTACACTATGCCTGCTATTTGGATCGACGGAACGGTAGTGGATATAACATTACAGCAATCTATGGAAGAAGTAGAACGGACATTAGATTTGTTAAAGGTCATCTTAGTTGTTGTATCTGTCGTGGCAACGATTCCAATTTTCCTAGCGAGCTTGGTACTTGGGCGACTTATTTTATTACCGCTAGAACGTTTAAATGAGACCATGCGCAAAAGTGCATCTACTGGGAAATATGAAAAAATAGATACTACAGAAAAAGGTGGCGACGAGTTAACAAACATTAACCGTACTTTTAATATGATGATGGAGAAGCTTGAACAACATTATCAAAAGCAACAAGAATTCGTATCAAATGCCTCCCATGAGTTAAAAACCCCTATAACTGTCATTGAAAGTTATGCAAAACTCCTCCTAAGAAGGGGTTTTGATAATCGGGAGGTTGCTCAGGAATCCTTACAAGCCATTGCTAATGAATCATCTCGTATGCATGAAATGGTGTTGCAATTGCTAGAACTAGCTAAAAACAAAGAACAATTGGACGTTCATTTCGAACAACTAGAGCTTGCCCCTTTCTTAAATAAAGTAGCTTCACAAATGGAACAGGCTTATCATCGAACATTTAGAATTGATGCGCAGATTCCAAAATTTATTTATAGTGATGAAAAAATATTGAAGCAACTACTTTTTATTTTGCTGGATAATGCTAGGAAATATAGTAAGGATGAAGTACGTATTCAAGTCACCGAAACAACCAATCAAGTACGTATTACCATCCAAGATTTTGGTATGGGTATTCCAGTCGAGCATATTCCTCATTTGTTTGAGCGTTTTTATCGTGTAACAGAGGATCGTAATCGTAAAACAGGTGGTTCAGGGCTAGGGCTAGCAATAGCACACGAACTGGCACAACAATTAGGTATAACGATAGATGTGAAAAGTAAGCTAGGGGAAGGCTCAAGCTTTACTTTATGTATACCAAAGGAGGGACAGCAATGAAAAAGTGGATGTTAGTAATTGTTGTTATTATCCTTCTTTGTAGTGGAGTAATTTGGTTTATTCAACATCGTTATTTTTACGTTCAACCTCTTAGTGAAGCGCAGGCTATTCGGCATATTGAGGCTATCTACAATGGTCATGTTACACAGGTTGAAAAACAAGGAAATACCTTTGAAATGCTTTTTACGCGTGACGATGTCAAGTATGCAGCTATACTCGATGTTACGACACAACAGGTGACTGATCTAATCCTGAAAGAAGGACATAGTAAATTACTTTTAACAGAAAAGCAGATCAGACAAATGGTTAAAAAGGAATATGGAGATATAGAAAGCGTTATGCTTACAGACTCCATTTACACTGTACGTGTTGAAAATGAGGAAATTCAAAAGGATTTAACGTTTGATGGTTATACTGGCGAACTACTGGCTGAGAAAAAGGTTGAGCCACAAGAACAACCTATCGAAGAGCCTATTATTACTGAGCAACAGGCCATTCAAATAGCTCTTAAGCAATTAAAGGGTGAAGTGGATTCAGTTGATTTTGAAGAAACCCCAGAGGGTGGTTACTATTTAGTTGAGATTGAAACGCAGGAGGACGAAGCTACATTTCAAATTCATGCTGTTTCAGGAAAAGTACTGTCTGTAACATGGGATGACGATCATTAAATCATTCTCATGAAATTCTAATGTTTCTCTTATAGTTCTATCATCTTCAGTTGGTAAGCTAAGTTTAGATAAAACAAAGGAGAGATGAACATGAAAAAAATGATCATGATTCCAGCACTAGTAATTACACTGGGAGTGGGTGCAGCGATTGGCTCGACGACTTTATTATCAGGAAATGCCCAAGAAAAAAAGGTCTTATCCATGCAGGAAATTGAGAAGAAAGCTCTAGCGGTAGTGGATGGTACAGTTGCCAATATCGAATTTGACCAAAATCAGTTTAGCTCTATTTATGAAGTAGAGGTGTATACAGATACAGAAGAATATGATTTAAAATTTGATGCTTATAGTGGAAAATTGCTCAAGCAGAAAAAGGAACGTCTAGATGACGATGATTGGGATGATCATATTCCTGCTACGACTGCTACAACAAAAATAATTACAAAAGAGCAGGCTATCAAGACAGCCCAAACAAAAGCAAAGGGTAAAGTGACAAAAATTAAGCTTGATGATGGTGTATATGAAATTGAACTGAAAGACGGTCAATATGAATACGAAGTAGATGTGGATGCAGTCTCTGGGAACATTATCGACTTTGAACAAGGCTTTGATGACTAATATAATGAGCTGTCTTGAAGGTAGAATATACCTTTAAGGCAGTTTTATTGTTTATATTGTGGGTTTTGACTAGGTATTCAGGAAATTTTCTTTAAGAAGCGATTATTTATATGTTCAAAAAAAGCCTATGCTTTTACTCAAAAAAGAGAAAAATTTTCTTCTTTACTTTTTTAATTAGCAGGCGTAATATGACATCATTATAAAAGTTTCAAATTTCTAAATCGCTGAAGCAACTAAACGCGGGGGAACCAATTTTGATGGATGGCATAGCCATTCTTGGGGTGAATCTCTTCCTTGTGGAGGAGTAGGGCTACTCAGGCCCGAATCCGACAGCTAACCTCGTAAGCGTTAAGAGCAGAAAAGTGGAGCTTGGCAGACGGATGAGCGTCTACAAGTCTTATTTAGTGATGACTTGTAGGCGTTTTTTGATGTAATTTAGAAAGGCGAAACACATTCTATGAAACTAGAAGGTGTTTATCAATGAAATCCTCATTCAAACGTTATGTAATCGGCAAACCATTAAGATCCGATGCGTTAGGGGAACAAAAGCTCAGTAAAACAAAGGCACTGGCCATATTATCGTCAGATGCATTGTCATCAGTAGCCTATGGACCAGAACAAATTTTAATTGTCCTAATGACGGTAGGTACAATGGCATTTTGGTATTCTTTACCTATTGCCGCTGGAGTGGTTATTCTACTCGTGGCACTGATTTTATCCTATCGTCAAGTTATCTTCGCCTATCCACATGGGGGAGGCGCCTATGTCGTATCACGAGAAAATTTAGGCGTGAATGCAGGTCTTGTTGCAGGGGGTTCTTTGCTTGTTGATTATATTTTAACGGTAGCAGTAAGTGTGTCGGCTGGGACAGATGCCATTACATCTGCATTTCCAAGTCTTCATGCTTATAATGTACCCATTGCTATTATATTTGTGATTTTCTTAACGATTTTAAACTTGCGAGGTGTAACAGAGTCAGCTTCTATCTTGGCGTACCCAGTTTATCTATTTGTAGGCGTTATGCTGTTGCTAATCGGGATTGGGCTCTATAATGTGGCAACTGGACAGGTGCCTGCAGAGCTACATCCAAAGATTGGCACACCAGTGGCAGGGATTAGCCTATTTATTTTATTAAAGGCATTTGCTTCAGGAAGCTCAGCGTTAACTGGAGTAGAGGCTATTTCTAACGCCATACCTAATTTTAGAAATCCTGCTCCAAATAATGCTGCTAAAACGCTTTTAGCAATGGGTGCCATTTTAGCCGTTTTATTCATCGGGATTGTTAGTCTAGCTTATTTTTATGGCGTTGCACCAACAGCAGAAGCAACAGTCGTTTCCCAACTAGCAGAAGCTAGTGTTGGTCGGAATTTCCTTTATTATATTGTACAGGGGACTACGGCAATGATTTTAGTACTTGCCGCAAACACAGGATACTCAGCTTTTCCCTTGCTTGCTGTGAATTTATCGAAGGATGGTTTTATCCCACGAATTTTCCAAATTCGTGGGGACCGTCTTGGCTATTCAAATGGTATTTTAATGCTAGGTATTGCAGCCATTTTTTTAATTATCCTTTTTGACGGGGCCACAGAGCATTTAATTCCGCTCTATGCAGTAGGCGTATTTATTCCCTTTACATTAGCGCAAACGGGAATGATGAGAAAATGGTGGCACGAAAAACCTAAAGGCTGGGTAGCAAGATTTACAATCAATACAATTGGGGCTGCTATCTCTTTCATCGTGGCAATGATGTTTTTTGTGACAAAAATGCCTCAAGTATGGCCAGTGTTTATCTTTTTACCAATTATTATTTTTGTATTCCATCGCATTAAGCAACATTATCAAGCTGTTGGAGAACAGTTAAGATTAAATCATGAGGAACTGGCTACTATTGAGGGGAATGTTTTCATTGTGCCAGTAGCTGGTATAACAAAGGTGGTTGAAAACTCCCTACATTATGCCAAATCACTTAAGGTTGATAAAGTGATAGCCTTTTACGTAGCTTTCGATCAAGCAGATGCAAAAGCTTTTGAAGAGAAGTGGAACGCCTGGCAACCTGATGTACGATTAGTTACCTACTATTCACCATATCGCAGCATTACACAGCCATTAATTAAATTTATTGATAAAGTAGAACATCAATGTACGAAGACAGGTCATAAAGTTACAGTTGTTATCCCTCAATTCTTACCGAAAAAAGGGTGGCATCATATGCTACACAACCAATCGAGTCTTCTCATTCGTACATCACTGTTATTTCACAGAAATGTCGTCATTATGACAGTACCGTTCCATTTATCAAAATAATGCTAGCAAGCTAGAAAATAGTCTGTTATAATCAGTACGTTGATTGAAAACACGAACGTTTACAATTAAAAAGTTCCAGAATGCCATTAAATTCCGAAAAATCAAACTTTTTTTGGTGAGAGATAGTAGCCCTTACCGAATAAAGTGATAAATTGGTTATTCTGATAGTTTCATACAAATCCACTCATATAATAGCGAGAATAGGGCTCGCAAGTTTCTACCGATTTACCGTAAATGAATCGACTATGGGTAGCAATGCTTTTAGAGAACTTCAATTTAATGATGTTTTCTATTCATTTCGACGTTTTTGCGCTGAATGCTTTGCTCCACTCGTAGCAGAATGGAATCAAAGTATTCAGCGTTTTTTTATAATTTTTTACGAAAGAAGGATATGAAAGAAATGAAGTTATTACAAGACAAAATTATGCAAGAGGGTAAAGTATTATCTTCATCCGTATTAAAGGTTGATTCATTTTTAAACCATCAAATTGATCCGATGTTAATGAAGGAAATTGGTCATGAATTTGCAAATCGTTTCTCTGATCAAGTGATTACAAAGATTTTAACAATAGAATCTTCAGGTATTGCCCCATCCGTGATGTTAGGCTTAGAAATTGGCGCGCCTGTCGTGTTTGCACGTAAACGTAAATCATTAACTCTTTCAGATAACCTTTATTCTTCAAAGGTACATTCATTCACAAAAAATGAAACAAATGAGATCTCTGTCTCACGTAATTTCTTAAGCGAAGATGACAATATTTTAATCGTAGATGATTTCTTAGCTAATGGTGAGGCTGTCAAAGGCTTACTTGATATTGCTGCACAAGCGGGTGCGAATGTTGTAGGAGTTGGAATTGTTATTGAAAAGGGCTTCCAAGATGGCGGAAAACTATTGCGTGAGCAAGGTGTTCGCGTTGAGTCATTAGCAATAGTAGATTCTCTTGAAGATGGCAAAGTAACATTTGCTACGGAGGCTCGCGCGTAATGAATACCTTTAAATCGACTGCGCTAGCGATTCAACATTTACTTGCAATGTATGCTGGAGCCATCTTAGTGCCACTGATTATCGGTGGGGCAATTGGCTTCGATTCAACACAAATGACGTATTTAGTAGCGATTGATATTATGATGTGCGGGATCGCTACACTTTTACAGGTTTATTCAGGTAAATTCATTGGTATTGGCTTACCTGTAGTACTTGGCTGTACATTCACAGCGGTAAGTCCAATTATTGCGATTGGTACAAACCCAGAGCAGGGTATTACGGACATTTATGGTTCTATTATTGCCTCTGGTGTAATTGTAATGATAATTGCGGGCTTCTTCGGCAAGCTTGTGAAATTCTTTCCACCAGTCGTAACAGGGTCAGTTGTTTCAATTATCGGTATTTCCTTATTACCAGTAGCATTAAACAATATGGCAGGTGGACAAGGTGCTGAGGATTTTGCCTCTGCTTCTAATGTAGCCTTAGCCTTTATTACATTGGTTATCATTTTAGTCGTTTATCGCTTTTCTACAGGCTTTGTTCGCGCTATTTCTATTCTGATCGGATTAGTAGTAGGTACTGTTTTAGGTGCCTTCATGGACAAGGTGGATTTCACCCCAGTTGCAGATGCTAATGTATTTCACATGGTACAACCTTTCTACTTTGGCATGCCAACATTTGATGTAACGGCGATTATTACCATGACACTTGTAGCAATGGTATCTTTAGTAGAATCATCTGGTGTCTATTTTGCGCTAAGTGATATTTGTAATAAAAAATTAGATTCAAAAGATTTGGCTCGTGGCTACCGTTCAGAAGGTCTAGCTTCAGTAATCGGTGGTATTTTCAATGCCTTCCCATACACAACATTCTCACAAAACGTGGGACTAACTCGTATGTCAGGCGTTAAGGACCGTAAAGTCATTTACATCACAGGTGGTCTACTTGTAGCATTAGGCTTCCTACCAAAAATCGCAGCATTAACAACGATTATTCCAACATCTGTACTAGGTGCGGCAATGCTTGCGATGTTCGGTATGGTGATTACACAAGGTATGGGCATGCTTGTACCTGTTATGAATGAATCAGCAGAAAACGCAATGATTGCAGCGATTGCAGTAAGTTTAGGTGTCGGTGTATCCGTTGTTCCTGGCATTTTTGATGCACTGCCAGAAAAAGTTTCTATTTTAACATCTAACGGTATCGTTTGTGGTTCAGTCACAGCGATTATCCTAAATATTTTATTCAACATGATTGGGCCAAAGCATAAAAAAGACCCGATGCATGGGGAAGTGTAAAAAGATAATTAAATAACATTCATCTAAATACCCCACATATTTTGATGAAAAGAACGTTGTAAAGTCGCCTATTTTTTGACTATTAATTTAGTTGAAAGTAGGTGGCTTTTTTGTATGCGTAAAAGAGTACACGTTAGAAGAACTGTAGAAGAAAAACCTTTACTAGCGTTCACATTTAAGCAAGCTTTTGATTATTTTTATTCCGCAAAAAAAGGTGAAGAAGTTAGAAGAACAACGCTTATAACTTATGAGGAGCATTATCGATTTTTTGTTCGATGGTTAGAGCATTCAGATTACGAAATAAATAAAATAGATGAATTAACAGTCGTCATTGTCCGTGATTACATGCTTTATATGCGTGAACATCATTACAACTTCAAGCAGAAATGTGTAGGGTTATCTATTCAGACAGTAAATGCTCGTATTCGGTTTTTAAAAACCTGGTATAGCTTTTTATTTACCGAGGAGTTACTTGAAAAAAACATTATGGAATCTATTAAATTTTTGAAAGTAGACGAAAAGAGGGTAGATTTATTAACCGAAGATGAGATGAAGCGATTATTCGAAGCCCCAGATAAAAAATTATGGGCACAATGGAGAGATTTCGTCTTGTTTCATGTTTTGTATGACACTGCTTTACGTATATCCGAGGCAATAAGTTTGGATTGTAGTGACATAGACATTGTGCGTCGACAAATTGTTTTACCTCCAGAAAAAGCTAAAGATAGACGATACCGAACAATACCAATTACTAATCACACGTTAAAACTACTGATTAAATTAATGGACGAAAATAAAGAGGTTTTCGGTAACCATGAAGCTGTGTTTTTAAATTGGTTTGGTGAAAGATTAGCTTCGGACACATTCAGAAGAAATTTAGCTAGGTATTTGAAAAAGGCAGGAATCAATAAAAAATATAGCTGTCATGATTTCAGAAGGCAATCTATTACGGAAATGCTCAAAAATGGAGCGTCAGTTTTTGCGGTCCAGTCTATAGCGGGGCATTCACAGATTTCAACCACTCGGAAGTATGTATTTTTCGATGATAAAACGATAAGGCATCAACATGATTTATACAGCCCGTTAAACAGAATGGCTTATAAAAAGAGGAAATAGGCAAAAGAAAAAGCCGAGTGCGCTAACACTCGACCTCAACTGAATATGACTACCGCAAAGCGATAGCATACACACCAATGTATAGCTATTGTACAGCCTTTTCGAAAAAATTACAACGTCTAGGCTTATTTAAGTGCGCCTATTTTTCGGTAGTCCGACGAGGTAGCCCACTAATTCGTCGTTAATCTAACCTGGTCAGTGCCGTCCGTCACATCGCAAACTACGGAATATATCGCAGATACACGTTTCCCTGTTAACGTAGCGACGAATAGCGAGCACGGC
>NZ_JANWTB010000021.1:0-26288 GCF_024919535.1 Lysinibacillus sp. A4
TAGCTCAAATTGTTTTGCTGGCATCATGTTTGATGTCCAAAATTTTTGTTTTGTTCACTAACCGAAGCTAGTTACTTAAAACTTTATTGATTACGTTTTGCTTGTTCAGTTTTCAAGGTTCATGTTTCTTTATTTCGTTGTCACCTCTTGGCGACTTATACATAATAACATCGATTATTCATGAAAGTCAACACTAAATCATAAGTTTTTTTAAAGAGATTCATTTTTTATTTTAAATTTTAGAAACGAGGTTATCATTATGGTCCGTAAAACGTTGATTTCACTGCTTTTAATCGTAACGCTCTTTGCCTTTTTAAAGCCTATAAATTCAACGATGATTTCTGTATTTAATATTGCGAATGCACCAGTAGTGGTCACGAAGGGACATTATGGCACATCTCTTATTGTAGAGATTTCTTTCTCTGATGACTCTCTATTAGAATGGCTCCAAACGGTGAAGGAGCCTTATCCACTTCTACTTTTAGATGCTGATTGGATAAAACGGTCACCCGATCATTTAAAAATTATCCAACAACGCAAATTGCCTACAGGATTACTTGGGCCTGATGATTCAGTAGAAGAACCCGTTGACATTGCGCTCATCCAAAAGGATATTGATACTTATGAAAAATATTTAAAAGAAAGACCTTTATGGTTTGCTACCCGAAATCACCAATATTCACAGGATTTACAGAAAGCCTTATTCCAACAACAAATGAATTTATTATCTCCTTCTCTTATTTGGCAAGGTGAGAAAACTCCAAAATTACAAAAAGGTGATTTTGTCTTTTTCCCGCTCCATCAAAATAATCAAATATCCTTTAAAGAGCTTAACATGCTAATACAACAGCATAAGTTTATGTCGATTGAAGAAAATATATTCGGTTATAAGGTTCAAACTAAAAAAGCGCCATAAAAAAATTGCCTCCACTTCAGTGAGGCAATTCTTTTTTTTTCCTTATGCATTTTTAGCCTGTTCACGACGAGCTTTACGTCGTGCTTCTAATTTTTGACGATCTTCATCGGATTTTGCATTATATTTAGGTAATACTAATAATTGATACGCATTAACCGCCAATAATGGGAATAATAAAAGCGCAACATACTCATTAATATTTTCGTCGCGACCCATCAATGCAATTGTCCATTCCAACGTTGTAATGACAATCATAAAGAATAGTGCCGAAATCATTACATGTTTTTTCCCTGTTAATTTTACTTTTTGAACAGCTGTTGCTATTGCCCCAAATATGAGGACAATTAATAATCCTACATAGAACAACCAGCTTTGCCCATCCTTCACACCAGGAATAAAGCGGAAGAAAATTATATCGAAAATCGTTATGGCAATTAATACCAGCTGTACCCAATTCCATAATGTCAGTGTTCTAAAAATATTAACACCTACCTGATGAAGTGTTAAATAAGCAAAAAAGCCAGCTTGCGCTATAACACTCATTGTAAACCCTAAGAAAACCATCCATAAAAGTCCAGCGAAAAACTCACCCCATTGACCGTTTGCTATGTATGGTTGGAAGAATTCCCAGCGAATAAATAAACTAAAAACTCCGTTGACTGCACCACCAACGAGCATTGCAAAGAAGAAAAACTTTGCCCAATTTCGTATCGTCACAACTAAAAGTCCCCCAATTTCTCAATATATCTGTCCTTATTTTATCAATGCCTTGTTAAAAAAGCTATTTCTCATCCTAACCAATACATAAAGTCCTGAGAAATGTGAACAATAATTGAAAGAGTCTATCTAGAGAAAGGACTGATTGTCGATGCGAAAATTCACCTTATTACTAATTCTAATGCTTTTTCTTTCTGCCTGTTCACAAGATAAAACCTCTACCATGTCCTATGATGAAATAAAAAAAATCATGATTGACTCTTTACAAACAGAGGATGGTAAAAAGGCATTGCGACAGCTTTTAGAAGAGCCGAGTTTCCGTGAGCTCTTGATTTTAGAGCATGATGAAGTGAAAAAGGCTACCGAGGAAACTTTACTTTCCAAGGAAGCAGAAGACTTTTGGAAAAAAACCTTTGAAGATCCAAAGTTTAAAGAAACTGTTGCGAAAAGTATGCAAAAACAGCAACAGGATATTATGAAGAACTTAATAAAAGATCCGACTTTCCAAAAGGATATGGAGGCATTTTTCGGGCAACCCGATATGCAAAAGCAGTTGGAGACTATCCTTAAATCATCCAATATGCGCAAGCAAATGGAGGAAGTTGTAAAGGAAACGATCGAAAGCCCTTTAATGCAATCTAAATGGCAGGAACTTATTAAGAAAAGTGGCGAAGCAGGTTCATCAGGAAGTGGCGATAAGAAAGAAGCGAGTGGCGATAGTGGTGGCGGATCGGATAAGGGACAAAAAAGTACCGAGTAACCTTGGTAATGTAAAAACGGATTTCCCCATAAAACTGGTGGAAATCCGTTTTTTATTATTTATTTAATTTATCGATGATTTTCGTCGCGATGTCTAAATAAATTTGTCCTGTTGTATGTTTTTCAGCGTATACAGAAGGAGCAAAATCTTCATCTGTCCAATCTGGTTGCCCAAGCGGGATTTGTCCAAGCAACTCTGTACGTAGTTCGTCAGCTAGCTTTGGTCCTCCTCCTTGCCCAAAGACAAATTCTCGGTCACCTGATTTAGATTCAAACCAAGCCATGTTTTCGATAACTCCTAAAATTTCATGGTCTGTTTGAAGCGCCATTGCCCCTGCACGAGCTGCAACAAATGCTGCTGTTGGGTGTGGAGTTGTTACAACAATTTCTTTTGATGATGGCAACATTTGATGGATATCTAATGCAACGTCACCTGTGCCAGGAGGTAAATCTAATAATAGATAATCTAATTCACCCCACTCAACATCACGGAAGAATTGATCTAATACTTTACCAAGCATGGGTCCGCGCCATACGATCGGTGCGTTATTTTCTACAAAGAAGCCCATTGAAATCATTTTTACCCCAAAGCGATCTACTGGGAAAATACGATTATCGACTACCTTAGGCATATCCGTTACACCCATCATATCAGGTACACTAAATCCATAAATATCTGCGTCAATTAAGCCGACTTTCTTTCCTAGACGAGCTAAAGCAACAGCTAAGTTAACTGATACTGTCGATTTACCAACTCCACCTTTACCAGAAGCAATTGAAATTACTTGGACTGTGCTTAATGGAGATAAAATATCTTGTGCTTCCGACTCTGTTGCTGTGCCACGGAAGCTTTGCAATTTTTCTGTTGATAGTTCTTCAAAACGAATACCAACCGTGTTTACACCTGCTTCTTTCAACACCTCAACAACTTTCATTTGTAGTTGTAATTGTTCCGGTGTATTCAGTTTAGCAATGGCAATTTTTACACTGACATGATTTTTTTCTTCTTTTATTGCTACGTTCGTAATACCATCTGTTTCTGCAAGCGATTTATGTAAAAATGGATCTTGTAGTTGTCCCAGTATTTCTCGTACTTGTTGTTCAGTAATCACGACGAACACTCCCCTTATATTGTCTCAATATTAGTATATCATAATGATTTGATTTACGTTGTAGATGTTGCTCTACTCAATTTTGGCTAATAAATAGTCTTCTATACCTTCAACTATGGCATCTGCCATTTTTTCTTGATAGTTTTTGTCCACTAATAATGCTCGTTCCTCATCATTACTAATAAAACCAGTCTCCACTAAAGCTGCAGGTACTTCCGCTTTCTTCAATAAATAGATTTGCTTAATAGACAATGCTTCACGGTCTGTATTTTTTAAATTAGTGCGAATGGATTGTTGAATACTCTTGGCAAGAATCTCTCCGTCAGCATGTCCTTCCTTATGGTAAAATACCTGTGCGCCACGCCATTTTGTTTCAGGTATGGCATTTGCATGAATCGTTATAAATACATCAGGCTTTTCCTTTTCCACGATATCCTTTCTTAGGAAGATATCTTGCTTTTTCCGTTCTCTCATTGTTCCATATTTTTCTGATGGCGCATGCTCATCGATTACATCACCATTTTTTGTTCGTGTCATTATAACCGTTGCGCCTTTTTTCTTTAATTGCTTCTCTACATGCTGAGCAATTGCAAGTGTAATATCCTTTTCAATCACTTCGCCCTTTGAAGCTCCTCCGTCCTCACCACCATGCCCTGCATCAATGACAATTTTTATGCCACCAAGTGGGTCCGGTAAGAAGAAGTTACGGTCCGAAGCATTTGTTTCATATGCCACGACCACTATACTCATAAGCATAATTACTCCTAGTGCAAGCCAGCGCTTCACCCATATACACCACCCTTTTACATTTAGTGTACGAAATTAGTGGATGAACTATGCCAGAAAGTAAAAAAAACTCCCAAGTCACAAACTTGAGAGTTTTCAATTTCTTCTATATTAAGGGAGGAAGAACAATTTTATTGGTTTGTAAAAGTAGGTTTGAATTCACCTGTATATGGCTCATGCTCTACAAATACAGTTATATCATTGCCATCTTTGTCTTTACCTGTTCGTTT
Source organism: Lysinibacillus sp. A4 (assembly GCF_024919535.1). Classification (NCBI taxonomy): domain Bacteria; kingdom Bacillati; phylum Bacillota; class Bacilli; order Caryophanales; family Bacillaceae; genus Lysinibacillus; species Lysinibacillus sp. A4. Next base: position 4,521 of record NZ_JANWTB010000021.1, read on the forward strand.
ATACGTGAACTTCTTATCGTTGATTTCTGTAATTTCAAGAGCTACACCATACTTATTATCACCGACAGAAACATGCGCTCTTATTTTATTATCATGAATGACATTAAAGTAACCATAGTCTCCACGACTTTCACCTGTTTCAGGATTAAAGAACTCATATTTATTTGTATTTGCGTCATACTTTGCAATGCTGATGAAATTTGAATTGAATTCTGTTACATCATTACCCGCTTCATCTAACACAACGGTTCCATGCCACAGTGTATCAGCGAGAATTTTATCTCCGTCAACGTCTGTAACAATTTGACCTGTAGAAGCATCTAACGTTTTATCGGAATCAGTAAATGCCAGTTCTTTTTCTTTATATGGAATATGTTCCACGAATACTTCTACATCATTGCCTGCAGCATCTTTACCCATTCTCTTATAAGTAAAGATACTATCGTTGAGCTCAGTGATCTCGACAACTGCTTGGTAGTTTTTTGATTCGGAAATTAATATTCTTTGTTTCCCATCATTTGTGATAAAGAATGTCCCTTTATCCTCACGGCTTTTACCTGTAGCCACGTCAAAGAATTCATAATGACCTGTCTGGGCATCATATTTTGCTAAGCCAATGAAGTTTGCGTTCTCCGCAGTTAAATCATTGTTAGCTTGATCATAAACTTTTGTACCTTGCCAATTCGTACTATTTAGAATGTTAGCCATTTCTTGTCCCTTTGTTAATTGCTCTTTGGTAGTATTATCTGTTGCAGCACTTTCTGTTTTAACTTCCTCACTATTCGTCGTATTGCCTTTTGCAGGTTCCTTATCTTGACATGCTGCAAGTAATGCAATTGCTGCAACAGATACTATTAATAATTTTTTCATACCTACTTACCTCCGTCGGTTAGTTTATATTTTGAGTTACTTCAAACCCATAATGACCATTTTTTAAAATGAAAGGTTTGTTGTACCTTCTAAAAACTATATTAAAGTGGAGTGTTAAACTCCCTCTAAATAATTTCTTAAAAAAACATAAACTTATACGAAAATATTTTTAATATATATTAAATCTGCACACTAATAGTGAGTTTTGTAAAAAAGATACTTATTTTTTTACATATACTTAATTTATAGGTGAACGACACTTCTCACAAACGAGTATCTCAACATTATTAATTATAGGAAAAAGCTAAGCCTAGCTATCTTTTTAATAGTACTCGTACAATTCACTCCGTGTTACCATATTTGTATAAACGGAAAAGTAGGCTACAGTGATATACCACTAGTCATTTGGCCTTTTAACTAAAGAAAAGAGGGTGGAAAAATGAATGATCAATTAATACTTTCAGCAGCGAACGGTGATACTGATAAAGTATTAGTACTTCTGCAAAATGGCATCAATATTAATACAACGGATCGGTATGGAAGAACCCCTGTCTTAGCTGCAACTTATAATAATCAGGTGGATACTGTGAAGGTGCTCATTCAACATGGTGCTGATATTAATATTAGAGATAATAACCTTGAGAACGTACTTTTACATGCAGGGGCATCAGGCTATTTAGAAATCGTTAAACTTGCTATATCTGCAGGGGCAGATACAAAGCTAACTAATCGCTTTGGTGGAATTGCCATTATCCCTGCATCCGAACGGGGACATGTTGAGGTGGTCCGAGAGCTACTTAATCATTCAGACATTCATGTCAATCACATTAATAATTTGCATTGGACAGCTCTATTGGAGGCAGTCATACTAGGCAATGGCGGGGAGAAACATCAAGAAATTGTACAATTATTGGTGGATCATGGTGCTGATATAACTATTGGAGATCGAGATGGTGTTACACCATTACAGCATGCAATAAAACTAGGCTTTTATGAGATTGAGCAAATTTTAAAAGAAGCAGCATCCGAACGAAATAACAGTTAACACTATAGGAGGTTTTTTCATACTTTTCTAGATGTCCTCACTTCGGAATTAGCTGTTTCATAAGAAATAACGTTAAGCAATCTTTGAGGTTACTTCACAGATTGCTTTTTATGATGGAATGACAAAAAGACTCTTTCCTCGAAAGTAGAAAGAGTCTTGGGGTAGATGTTTAAGTTTAAGTTTAAGTTTAAGTTTAAGTTTAAGTTTAAGTTCAAGTTCTGAAAGGGGCGTGCTTGAAGGATTTTATAATGTTTCATATAGTTTTTTCAGTTAGCACGTTTTCAAACATAAAAAAACCCTGTCCCATAAAAATGGGGCAGGGTTTGAAAATGCTGATATTAACGTTTTGAGAACTGAGGTGCACGACGAGCGCCGCGAAGACCTGGCTTTTTACGTTCTTTCATACGTGAATCACGAGTAAGTAATCCAGCTGATTTTAATGCAGCACGGAAATCTGGGTCTACTTGAAGTAGAGCGCGAGCGATACCGTGACGAACAGCACCAGCTTGACCAGTGTATCCACCACCATTAACGTTTACGTGGATATCATAGCTTCCTGTAGTTTCAGTAGCTACTAATGGTTGTTTAATTACTTCGCGTAATGCAGCGAATGGTACGTATTCTTCGATTTCACGTTTGTTGATAACAATTTTACCTGTACCTGGTACTAAACGTACGCGAGCTACAGAGCTTTTACGGCGACCAGTGCCGATGTATTGAACTTGTGCCAAAGTAATATCCTCCTCTTAATTTATATTATCCGCGAAGCTCGTATGCTTCTGGTTTTTGTGCAGCATGTGGATGCTCTGTTCCAGTGTAAACATTAAGTTTAGTGAACATTTTGCGACCTAAAGAGTTTTTAGGAAGCATTCCTTTAACTGCTAATTCGATCATTCTTGTTGGGTACTTATCTAGCATTTCACCAGCAGTACGTGTTTTTAAACCACCCGCAAATTGAGTGTGGTGACGGTATAATTTACCCTCTAATTTGTTACCAGTTAAATGGATTTTGTCAGCGTTGATGATGATTACGTGATCACCTGTGTCAACGTTTGGTGTGAATGTTGGTTTATGTTTACCACGTAAGATTGCAGCTACTTCAGAAGCTAAACGTCCAAGAGTTTGGCCTTCTGCATCAACTACTAACCATTTACGGTCTACTTCGTGACCTTTAGCCATGAATGTTGTACGCATGTATATATCCTCCTAATCGATTCGATTACCGTTATTTTTCATTAGACTACACTATAAGTTTCGGGGCTTATTTGTGGTGGTAATGAAAATACCATCTGTTATCATATAATGAATGACTTTTAAAGTCAAGCAATTTCATTAAACACCTGGTGAAGTTGTTCAGAATTGTAGAACGCCACTAATAGAACACTTTTTCTAAGTATAGCCCTTGTGGTGGAGCGGTTTTTCCCGCCTTATCACGATTACCTGAAGCAACTACCTGGGACACATTGTCAATCTTACGTCGACCTATCCCAACCTCCCAAAGAGTACCTGCAATAATACGTACCATATTATATAAGAAGCCATTCCCTTCAATCACCATATGTAGCTCTTCACCATGCCATTCAAATTGTAACAATGTTACTGTGCGTACTTTATCTTTCACGCTTGTATTCGCCGCGCAAAAACAAGAAAAGTCATGTGTACCAATAATAGCCTTAGCTGCCTCTTGCATCGCCTCTACGTTAGGTTTGACCCCATTTGTCTCCACAGTATAATATCTGCGGAATGGACTTTGGATAGGCTCACAAGACCAAATATAGCGATATCTTTTTCCAGCCACGTCGTAGCGTGCATGAAAGTCATGTGCCACTTCCTCAACCGATAATACTCGAATATCTCTTGGCAGCTGCACATTCAAAGCCTTACTATATTTTTCTGCTGGAATGGCAAGAGGTGTGTCGAAATGCACTGTTTGCCCTGTCGCATGTACCTTAGCATCTGTACGACCACTTGCAGTTACCTTAACCTGTTCTCCCTTATGCATAATGGCTAGAACACGCTCAAGCTCAGCCTGCACTGTGCGTTCCCCTGGCTGTACCTGATAGCCCGAAAAAAGTGTACCATCATAGCTTATAATTACTTTTAATCGTCGCATATAGCCTACTCCTTTAACTTCTATAGAAGAATAGCAATACGCCTATTGCTACTAATAACACAATCGCAAATGTGTCCCCCATATCCCATTTTAACCTACGGTACCTAGTGCGTCCTTCACCACCGCGATAGCCTCTTACTTCCATCGCTGTTGCTAAATCCTCAGCACGTTTAAATGCACTGACAAAGAGAGGCACAAGTAATGGTACTACTGCCTTTATACGGTCCTTAATTGGTCCAGATGATAAATCAGAGCCCCTTGCCATTTGTGCCTTCATAATTTTATCCGTCTCATCCATTAAGGTTGGAATAAAGCGTAATGAGATGGACATCATTAAAGCCAATTCATGTACAGGTACTTTTATTGCTTTTAATGGATTCAGTAGAACCTCGATACCATCAGTAATAGAAATCGGTGATGTAGTTAACGTTAAGATTGACGTCATAAATACTAATACTAGAAAACGAATTGAGATAAATATTCCTCGCCTAATCCCTTCGTCATAAATCGTAATGAATTTAGATTCAAACACAGGGACGCCTTCCTTCGTCATAAAAATATGGAGAAGGAATGTGAAGGCCATCAAAAAGAGTACTGGTTTGAGTCCATTTATTAAAAAATATAGACGAATGCGCGATACTAATACAATCAGTAGTGTGAATGCGAGTAACATAGCATATGTCACGGTATTATTGGCTAAAAACACAATAATAATAAAGGCGAACACAAAGATCAGCTTTGACCGCGGATCAAGCTTGTGAACGGGTGAATCACCAGGTAAGAAGCGACCAAAGATCATTTTTTCCATCATGACTCTGCACGCTCCTCTCTAAGTGCTTGAGCAATTTCCACAGCAAGCTCTTCCTCTGTTAAGCAAACTTTAGAAAAGGAATGCCCCATCATATGCTCAATCTTTTGCTGAAAGCGGACAATACGTGGTGGCTCTAAACGGAATTCCTTTAATGTTGCAACATCTTTAAAAATAACTCGTGGTGATCCACTTAAGACATTCTTTCCTTCATGCATAATCACAATATTATCTGCATATCGAGCTGCATCCTCCATACTATGGGTTACTAGAATGGTTGTGAGATGACGTTCTTGATGGAGCTGATAAAACATATCCATAATTTCCTTTTGACCACGTGGATCAAGACCTGCTGTTGGTTCATCTAAGACAATAACCTCAGGGTCCATCGCCAAAACGCCTGCAATCGCTACTCGACGCATTTGACCACCTGATAAATCAAACGGTGATTTATCCAAAACGTTATCTGGCAAACCGACTAAGCTGACAAGTTCTCTTGCACGAGCTTCAGCCTCCTCCTCCGATATACCAAAGTTCATTGGGCCAAACATAATGTCCTTCAACACGGTTTCTTCAAATAGTTGATGCTCTGGAAATTGAAAGACAATGCCGACCTTTTGTCTTACAGCTTTTAAATCCTTTGCTTTTTTCCCAGCTACAATAAGACGATCCCCTATATGTACTTCTCCTGAAGTAGGTCTTAGAAGTGCGTTAAAATGCTGCAAAATCGTTGATTTCCCAGAACCGGTATGGCCAATTATCGCTTGATAAGTATGAGATGGAATGTCAAAATTCACATCGAATAATGCCCGTTTTTCAAAGGGCGTTCCTTGTGCATAGGCATAGCTTATTTGTTGAAGTTTGATGTCCATAAATCATTCACCAACTCTTCTTCTGTCATATGTTGCCCCATTAATGGAACACCTTCCTTTTGCAATAGCTTTGATAACTTCAAGGCAAATGGCAAATCTAGTCCAAATTCAACTAGCTTGTCCCCAAGTGCAAAGATTTCAGCAGGTGTACCTTCTGCAAATTTCTTACCATCATTCATAAAAAGAACACGATCCGCTAACATTGCCTCTTCTAAATCATGGGTAATAGATAAAACTGTTAATCCTGTTTCTGCACGTAATGTTTGAACCGTTTGTAACACCTCTGCACGCCCTTGAGGATCTAACATGGATGTAGCCTCATCTAAAATTAAAAGCTTCGGCTTTAATGCAAGTGCCCCAGCAATGGCTACACGCTGTTTTTGTCCACCAGATAAATGATGTGGCTCATGGTCTAAAAACTCACTCATTTTTACCTGTTCGAGTGCCGCATGTACACGTTTTACCATTTCTTCAAAGGGGATACCGTTGTTTTCCAAGGCAAATGCTACATCATCCTGTACCGTTGCTCCAACGAATTGATTGTCAGGGTTTTGAAAGACCATTCCCATTAAGGAGCGAGATTCCCAAAGATTTTCTTCATTCAAGGGTTCTCGCAATACTCGTACATCTCCCTGTTGAGGAAACAATAAACCATTCATCAGCTTGGCAATAGTGGACTTACCAGAACCATTATGTCCTACTATAGCAATCCACTCACCTTCTTCCACAGCAAAGCTAACATTTTCAACAGCATTACGACTATTTGGATTTTCTGGTGTATATGAAAAAGTTACATTATTTAAAGATAAAATTTCAGGCATATCTAGAACTCCTCTCCCTACGCTCAGCTCTACTAATTAACTTACACTTTTTTATGTATGAATTCTACTACAATCCGTATGTCGATAAAAGAAAAATACTACAATAACAACTCAAATTGATATTGGTTTAATAAATAACAAAATAACACCCATATATTAAAAAAAGCACCACAAATTGGCGCCATCTAATCTAATAAAAAAGCGCGCACCTCATTCGATAGAAATGCGCTAGTCGTTACATTTACAAGAAATATGGGTGCTCAAGCCCTTATTTCTCCTGAATGAGGTGCGGAGAGCTAAACGAGACGCCACACTAATAAGTGTCCGCTCATCATAACGCTCAGCTTAATTATTTGTCGTATAAATCATTTATAAAGAAAGAGGGTGGTGATTCCCACCCTCTTCACCACAAGTTTTCTCTTATGATTAAACTAGTTCAATCACAACAACAGGTGCACCGTCGCCACGACGAGGACCTACTTTAAGAATACGAGTGTAACCACCTTGACGCTCAGCATAACGTGGTGCAACATCATCAAATAACTTTTGAAGTGCAAATGATGTTGATTCGTTACCTTCTGCATCAGTCGTTGTTACTAGTTCACGACGGATAAATGCAGCAGCTTGACGGCGTGCATGTAAATCTCCGCGTTTACCTAAAGTAATCATTTTTTCAACAGCTTTACGTACTTCTTTAGCGCGAGCCTCAGTAGTTTCGATACGCTCGTTGATGATTAAATCAGTAGCTAAGTCACGTAACATCGCTTTACGTTGAGAACTTGTACGACCAAGTTTTCTGTAACCCATGGATGTTTCCCTCCTTTATAGAAAAAAATCTGATCTTGTTAGTTGTGTTTAAATCGCTTAGTCTTCTTTGCGTAATCCTAAACCAAGCTCTTCTAACTTCGCTTTTACTTCTTCTAATGACTTGCGTCCAAGGTTACGAACTTTCATCATGTCGTCTTCTGATTTATTCGCAAGTTCTAGTACTGTATTAATACCAGCGCGTTTTAAACAGTTATAAGAACGAACAGAAAGATCAAGCTCTTCGATAGTCATCTCTAAAACTTTTTCTTTTTGATCTTCTTCTTTTTCGACCATGATTTCAGCAGTTTGTGCCTCATCTGTCATGCCAACGAAGATGTTAAGATGCTCGGTTAAAATTTTTGCTCCGAGCGAAATCGCCTCTTTCGGACCGATGCTGCCATCTGTCCACACATCAAGAGAAAGTTTGTCGTAGTCAGAAGACTGACCAACACGAGTATTTTCCACTTGGAAATTGACGCGTGATACTGGAGTGTAAATAGAGTCGATCGGGATCACGCCGATAGGAAGATCCTCACGTTTGTTTTGATCAGCAGGAGTGTAACCACGGCCGCGTTGTGCATACATACGCATACGTAAATGACCGTTTTTAGCGATTGTTGCAATATATAGATCTGGGTTTAAAATTTCTACGTCACTGTCATGTGTAATGTCAGCAGCCGTAACTGTACCATCGCCTTTAACATCAATCTCAATAACTTTTTCTTCGTCAGAGTAGATTTTAAGAGCTAGTTTTTTCACGTTCAAAATGATTGAAGCTACATCTTCTACTACGCCTTCTACAGTTGAGAATTCGTGAAGAACACCATCAATTTGAATTGAAGTGACAGCAGCTCCTGGTAATGAAGACAGAAGGATACGACGTAAAGAATTACCCAAAGTGTTTCCATATCCGCGTTCAAGCGGTTCTACAACAAACTTTCCATATTTGGAATCTTCGCTGATCTCCACCGTTTCAATCTTTGGTTTTTCAATTTCGATCATTTTATTTACCCTCCTTCAAAACATCGAATGTATAGGTTCTTTCCATCATAGATTCGATCGTCAATGACGTATCGTTTATTATCTGCACAAGACAGTCTGTACAAAAAATGATGTTCTCATACAATATGAGACGCACCCATTACACGCGACGACGTTTTGGCGGACGGCAACCATTATGAGGAACTGGAGTAACGTCTTTAATAGCAGTTACTTCTAAACCAGCAGCTTGAAGTGCACGAATAGCAGCTTCACGACCAGCACCAGGACCTTTAACAGTTACTTCCAACGTTTTCAGACCATGTTCAAGGGATGTTTTAGCAGCAGTTTCTGCAGCCATTTGAGCAGCGAATGGTGTAGATTTACGTGAACCACGGAAACCAAGAGCACCAGCACTTGACCAAGATACAGCGTTACCTTGCATATCTGTAATCGTTACGATTGTATTGTTAAATGTAGAACGAATGTGTGCGATACCAGATTCGATATTCTTTTTCACACGACGTTTACGAGTTTGTTGTTTACGAGCCATGTTAAGAAGGAACCTCCTTTACCAATTATTTTTTCTTGTTCGCAACTGTTTTACGAGGACCTTTACGCGTACGCGCATTGTTCTTCGTATTTTGACCACGAACAGGTAAGCCACGACGGTGACGGATACCACGGAATGAACCGATTTCCATCAGACGTTTAATATTTAATGAAGTTTCGCGACGTAAGTCACCTTCAAGTTTGTATGAATCTAATTGTTCACGGATTTTGTTTAACTCATCTTCAGTTAAGTCGCGTACGCGTGTATCTTCTGAAATACCTGCATCAGCTAGTACTTTCTGAGCTGTAGTTTTACCAATACCGAAAATGTACGTTAATGAAATTACCACGCGTTTGTCGCGAGGAATATCAACACCAGCAATACGTGCCATGTACGTTGTGCACCTCCTTTAGAATTAACCTTGTTTTTGTTTATGTTTAGGATTTTCACAGATTACCATTACTTTACCGCGTCGGCGAATTACTTTACATTTTTCGCAGATCGGTTTCACAGATGGTCTCACTTTCATCTAACCTAACCTCCTTAGTAGTCCGGAGCGCAAAAGATTATTTAAAACGGTATGTGATACGACCGCGAGTTAAATCATAAGGAGATAACTCAATAGTAACCTTATCTCCAGGTAGAATACGGATAAAGTGCATACGAATCTTACCAGATACGTGTGCTAGAATCACATGTCCATTTTCTAATTCTACCTTAAACATCGCGTTTGGCAAAGTCTCAACAACTGTCCCTTCGACTTCAATTACATCATCTTTCGCCATCTACTCTGTCTCCTCTCTATATGCAAATTAAAGTTCTCATCGTTACATCAAACGGATATCTGCTGCAACTTTAGAAGCAACCTCGTTTCAACATATGTTTGGATTGTATGAGAGATGTTTGAAAGACGCTCGTCTGGTTTCGCTTCACACAATCCACGGAATATACAGAACCAGTAAGGGCACTGAATCTCCCATGTTTACACGAATACCGGAATGTCTTGGATGAGATATTCATACCCGTTACACAGATGCTTCCACGAAACCCATTATACTCCTCCAAAAGGTATGTTGCACTTTTAAGAAGAAATATATACCGGGCACAATATGCTTTTGCAACTCTCAAAAAAATTATGTTTCGTTGTTGCTCCCGCATGCCTCCCGCGGAAGCAGTACTCTGCGCCCGGAGCCGGGTATCAGCTGCGGCTGCTCTGTAATAGAGCATCAAGATCAGCAAACACTTTGTTAATATCTTGCTGTCCATCTATATTAGTTAACACGCCTTTAGCTTGATAGAAATCAAGTAGAGGTTGTGCTTGTTTCATATTTACTTCCAGACGGTTCGCAACCGTTTCAGGATTATCATCTGCACGTGTATAAAGCTCGCCACCATCTTTATCACATTTTCCTTCCTCAGCAGGAGGATTGAAAATTAAATGATACGATGTACCACAAGTTTTACAAATACGTCTACCTGAAAGACGAGCAATTAACTCATCCTTTTCAACTTGAATGTTTAATGTATGCTCAATAGCTTTACCTAGGTCAGCAAGAATGCTATCTAAGGCTTCAGCTTGAGGAACAGTACGTGGGAAACCATCTAATAAGAATCCTTTTTCACAATCAGGTTTAGCCAGTCGCTCACGAACAATACCAATCGTTACTTCATCAGGTACAAGTGCACCTTGATCCATAAACGACTTAGCTTGTAAGCCTAGTTCAGTACCTTCTTTAATTGCAGCACGGAACATATCGCCTGTAGAAATATGAGGAATTGCGTACTTCTCAACAATTTTATCTGCCTGCGTACCTTTACCAGCACCTGGCAGACCCATTAAAACGATATTCATTAGGAAATATTCCTCCCACAAAAGGTTTGCTGATTAAAGGAAACGATGGAACGTTCCCTAAAAACCAACATTATTTCATAAAGCCTTTGTAGTGACGTTTAACAAGTTGAGATTCTAGCTGCTTCATCGTTTCGAGCGCTACGCCGACTACGATAATAATACTAGTACCACCGATCTGCACTGAGGCAGGTAGATTCATAAAGTTTATGAATATAACCGGCATTACTGAAATAACAGTTAAGAAAATCGCGCCGACAAATGTCAGACGATATAACACGCTTGTTAAATACGTTTGAGTGTTTTCACCAGGACGAATACCTGGAATATAAGCACCTTGCTTTTTCAAGTTATCTGCCACATTTTCTGGATTCACTTGTACGAATGCATAGAAATATGTGAATGCGATGATTAATGCCACATAAATAATCATTCCAACAGGTTTTGTATGATCAAACGTGTTATTAATGAAAGTTGTAACATTATTTTCACCGAAGAACGGAACTAACGTACGAGGTGTCATCAGAAACGCTGAAGCAAAGATTACAGGAATAACCCCTGCAGCATTTACTTTTAACGGTAAATGAGTTTGTTGACCACCAGTTTGTTGATTTCGCCCAGTAACTCGTTTTGCATATTGAATTGGAATTTTACGTAGTGCTTGTTGCACGTAGATAACTCCAATAACAACCGCAAGCAAGATTAAAACAAGTAGACCAAGGATAATTAGGTTGATAAATAGCTTATCACCCGCACCCTCGATTTGTTGTGCATAGATTTGGTTGATACCTGTAGGTAATGCCGCAACGATACCTGCGAAGATTACAACAGAAATACCATTACCAACGCCATGCGCAGTAATTTGATCAGCAAGCCATACTAGGAATGCTGTACCCGCTGTTAATACAATAGAGATTATAACATATGTTAAAACTCCTTCTTCCTTAATCAATGACCCGCCATACATTCTATTAAAACCAAATGACATCGCGAATGATTGAATAAAAGCAAGAATAATAGTAAAGTAGCGTGTAAATTGCGCAAGTTTACGTCTTCCGACTTCACCTTGCTTTGCCCACTCAGCAAACTTCGGTACTACGTCCATTTGCAATAACTGAACAATAATTGAGGCTGTGATGTAAGGCATAATCCCCATTGCAAAGATGGAGAAGTTCTTTAAAGCACCACCGCCAAAAGTATTCAGGAAACCAACGAGGTTAAACTCATCAGTTGCCTTTAATACATTAGCGTCAACGTTAGGTACTGGAATGAAAGTTCCAATACGAAAAACGATTAACATTAAAAGTGTGAAAATGATTTTATTTCTTATATCTCGAACACGCATAAAGTTAGAGATTGTCTGAAACATTAAATCACCTCAGTAGTTCCGCCGGCATTCTCGATTGCTTCTTTCGCTGAAGCTGAGAATTTATGAGCTTTGACAGTAAGCTTTTTATTAAGAGTTCCGTTGCCTAGAACTTTAATTCCAGCTTTTTCATTGCTCACTAGACCAGTTTCAAGTAATAATGCAGCAGTTACCTCTGCACCGTCTTCGAAACGGTTTAAAGCATCAAGGTTAACGATCGCGTATTCTTTACGGTTAATGTTCGTAAAGCCACGTTTTGGTAAACGACGGAATAATGGGTTCTGACCGCCTTCAAAGCCTGGGCGTACACCGCCACCAGAACGAGCGTTTTGACCTTTATGACCTTTACCTGCTGTTTTACCGTTACCAGAACCGATACCACGACCAACGCGGTTGCGTTGCTTACGAGAACCTTCTGCTGGTTTTAACTCATGCAGTTTCATAGTGGGTGGCACCTCCTTGTTCAATAATTGGAAATTAAATTTCTTTTACAGTAACTAAGTGAGCTACTTTATCAAGCATACCGCGAGTAGCTGCGTTATCAGCTTTCTCTACAGTTTGGTGTAATTTACGTAAACCTAAAGCTTCAACAGTTTTGCGTTGTGCAGGTTTAGTACCAATCACAGATTTAGTAAGGGTGATTTCTAATTTGTTAGCCATTATCTTTCCCCCCTTATCCTAATAGTTCTTCCACTGATTTACCACGTAATTTAGCTACGTCCTCTACGCGTTTTAATTCAGTTAAACCTTGAATTGTTGCACGCACCATGTTAATTGGTGTGTTAGATCCAAGTGATTTTGAAAGAATATCAGTAATACCAGCAAGTTCTAGTACAGCACGTACTGGACCACCAGCGATAACCCCTGTACCAGGAGCAGCAGGTTTGATTAGGATTTCTCCTGCACCAAAGCGACCTTGCACTAAGTGTGGAGTTGTTCCACCTACGCGTGGCACTTCGATTAAGTTTTTCTTCGCATCTTCAACAGCTTTGCGGATAGCATCTGGCACCTCTTGAGCTTTACCAGTACCGAAACCTACATGACCGTTTCTATCGCCAACTACAACTAATGCTGTGAAGCGGAAGCGACGTCCACCTTTAACAACTTTAGCAACGCGGTTAATAGTAACTACGCGTTCTTCAAGTTCTCCAAGTTTGTTTGCGTCAATACGACTCATGAAATGTGTCCCTCCTTCTTATTAAAATTCTAAACCGTTCTCACGTGCAGCTTCAGCTAAAGCTTTAACACGTCCATGATATAAGTAACCACCACGGTCAAATACTACAGCAGTAATATTTTTTTCCGCAGCGCGTTTTGCGATTGTTTCACCGACTTTAGTTGCTGCGTCAACATTGCTACCAGCACCTTCGAAACCATTTTCTTGAGAAGATGCGCTAACAATTGTTACGCCTGCTACGTCATCGATAAGTTGCGCGTAAATGTTCTTGTTAGAACGGAATACGTTTAAGCGTGGACGCTGAGCAGTACCCGAAATTTTAGAACGAACGCGAGCATGACGTTTTTTACGAACCTGATTTTTATCTTGTTTCGTAATCACAAGGGTCACTCCTTTCTAATGCTTAAGCTGCATTATTTACCTGTTTTACCTTCTTTACGACGAACATATTCGCCTTCATAACGAATACCTTTACCTTTATAAGGCTCTGGTGGACGAACGTCACGGATGTTAGATGCAAGAGCACCAACGCGTTCTTTGCTGATACCTTTAACGATGATCTTTGTGTTTGAAGGAACTTCAATTTGTAGACCATCTTCAGGTGTGAACTCTACTGGATGAGAGTAACCTACGTTAAGTACAAGTTTATTACCTTGTAATTGCGCACGGTAACCAACACCGATAAGTTCTAAAGCTTTTTCGAAACCTGCAGAAACACCAGTAACCATGTTCGCAAGAAGCGCACGAGTAGTACCGTGGTTTGTGCGGTGTTCTTTTGAATCAGAAGGACGTACTACAGTGATTACGTTACCCTCTTGCTCAATTTTCATATCTTGGTGGAAAGAACGAACAAGTTCGCCTTTAGGACCTTTAACAGTAACAGTGTTGTTTGCATCAACAGTAACAGTTACGTTAGCAGGTACCTCGATAATTTTTTTACCTACACGAGACATTTAGCTGCACCTCCATTCATTTATTGCTAATTACCAAACGTATGCTAGAATTTCTCCGCCAACTTGTTTAGCGCGAGCTTCTTTATCTGTTAATAAACCTTGTGAAGTTGACACTAAAGCGATACCTAGACCGTTCAATACTTTAGGTACTTCATTTGTTTTAGCATATACACGTAAACCAGGTTTAGAAATACGTTTTAAGCCAGTGATAACGCGCTCGTTATCTTTTCCATATTTTAAGAAAATACGGATGATACCTTGTTTGTTGTCTTCCACGTATTCTACGTCACGTACGAAACCTTCACGCTTTAAAATTTCAGCGATTTCTTTTTTCACGTTGGAAGCTGGTACTTCTAACTTCTCGTGACGAACCATGTTCGCATTACGAATGCGAGTAAGCATATCTGCAATCGGATCAGTCATTGTCATTACATTTACCTCCTTCCCAAATTAGGGGATTACCAGCTGGCTTTTTTCACGCCAGGAATTTGTCCCTTATATGCAAGTTCTCGGAAACAAATACGGCAAAGTTTGAATTTGCGATATACTGAATGTGGACGACCACAGCGTTCACAACGTGTATACTCTTGCACTTTAAACTTTTGCTTACGTTGTTGTTTAACGATCATAGATTTTTTAGCCACGTTTTCGCCCTCCTTGTTTGATTACTTTTGGAACGGCATACCGAATTGTGTCAATAACTCGCGAGCTTCTTCGTCAGAGTTCGCTGTCGTTACGATCACGATGTCCATACCGCGTACTTTTGAAACTTTATCGTAATCGATTTCTGGGAAAATTAATTGTTCTTTAACACCTAGTGTGTAGTTACCGCGACCATCGAATGCTTTTTTAGAAACACCACGGAAGTCACGTACACGAGGTAGTGAGATAGAAATTAATTTGTCCAAGAATTCATACATACGCTCACCGCGTAATGTAACTTTAGCACCGATAGGCATACCTTCACGAAGACGGAAACCTGCGATCGATTTTTTAGCTTTAGTTACTACTGGTTTTTGACCAGTGATAATTGTTAATTCTTCAACAGCTGCATCTAACGCTTTAGAGTTTTGAACTGCATCACCAACACCCATGTTGATAACGATTTTCTCAACTTTCGGTAGTTGCATAACTGATTTATATCCAAATTTGCTCATAAGAGCTGGAGAAACTTCATTTAAATATTTTTCTTTTAGGCGGCTCATGTGTGTACCTCCCTTCTATTTATACTAATTAGTCGATTACTGCACCTGATTTTTTTGCTACACGAACTTTTTTACCGTTTTCGATTTTATAACCTACACGAGTCGGCTCGCCAGATTTAGGATCGATTAGCATTACGTTCGAAACGTGAATTGCAGCCTCTTGGCTAACAATACCACCTTGTGGATTCAATTGGTTAGGTTTAACGTGTTTTTTCACGATGTTCACACCTTCAACAAGAACGCGATCTTGTTTTGGGAAAGCAGCAAGGATTACGCCTTCTTTGCCTTTATCCTTACCAGTGATTACCTTAACCTTGTCACCTTTTTTTACATGCATGCTGTCGCACCTCCTTGATTGGCACTGTCATGAAATTAAAGAACTTCTGGAGCTAGAGAAACGATTTTCATGAAGTTGCTGTCACGTAGTTCACGTGCAACAGGTCCGAAAATACGAGTTCCGCGTGGTGATTTATCATCACGAATAATTACACAAGCATTTTCATCAAATTTGATGTACGTGCCGTCTTTACGACGAACGCCTGATTTAGTACGAACGATAACAGCTTTAACAACGTCACCCTTCTTGACAACGCCACCTGGTGTTGCTTTCTTAACTGTACAAACAACGATATCACCGATGTTAGCAGTTTTACGGCCAGAGCCACCAAGCACTTTAATTGTAAGAACTTCACGTGCACCTGAGTTGTCAGCAACTTTCATACGACTTTCTTGTTGGATCACTTAGGTTACCTCCCTTCGGAAATTGGTTGTTCCGAAATAGTTATTAAATAATAACCGCTTTTTCTACAACTTCTACTAGACGGAAACGTTTAGTAGCTGATAGCGGGCGAGTTTCCATGATACGTACGATATCACCGATTTTCGCTGTGTTTAACTCATCATGAGCTTTAAACTTTTTAGAGTATTTTACACGCTTACCATAAAGCTTGTGCTTTTTGTAAGTTTCAACTAAAACAGTAACAGTTTTGTCCATTTTATCTGAAACAACGCGGCCCGTGTAAACTTTGCGTTGATTGCGCTCAGTCATACTTGAAAACCTCCTTTATCAGTTATTTGCACTGATTTCTCTTTCACGAATAACAGTTTTCATACGCGCGATTGCTTTACGCACTTCACGAATACGAGCTGTGTTTTCTAATTGACCAGTCGCCAATTGGAAGCGAAGGTTGAAAAGCTCTTCTTTCAGTGATTTCACTTTTAATTCTATTTCAGAAGTAGCAAGGTCACGGATTTCATTAGCTTTCATTAGATTCACCACCAGTTTCTTGACGTTTTACGATCTTACATTTAACAGGAAGTTTGTGTGATGCTAAACGAAGTGCTTCACGTGCAACTTCTTCAGATACGCCAGCAATTTCGAACATTACTTTTCCTGGTTTAACTACTGCTACCCAACCTTCAGGAGAACCTTTACCAGAACCCATGCGGACTTCTAGAGGTTTTTTAGTGTAAGGTTTATGTGGGAAGATTTTAATCCAAACTTTACCGCCACGTTTCATGTAACGAGTCATCGCGATACGAGCAGATTCGATTTGACGGTTAGTAATCCAGCTAGCAGTTTGAGCTTGTAAGCCCCATTCGCCGAAAGTTACTTCTTTACCGCCTTTCGCTTCGCCACGCATGTTGCCGCGGTGTTCACGACGGTATTTAACGCGTTTAGGCAATAACATATTATTTGCCTCCTTCCACAGATTTCTTCGTAGGAAGAACTTCACCACGGTAGATCCATACTTTAACGCCTAATTTACCGTAAGTAGTATCAGCTTCTGCGTGTGCATAATCGATGTCAGCACGTAGAGTATGAAGTGGAACAGTTCCTTCACTATAGTGTTCAGCACGCGCGATATCAGCGCCACCTAAACGACCAGATACTTGTGTTTTAATTCCTTTTGCACCAGCGCGGATTGTGCGTTGGATCGCTTGCTTTTGCGCACGACGGAATGATACACGATTTTCTAATTGACGAGCGATGTTTTCAGCTACTAGACGAGCGTCAAGATCTGCACGTTTGATTTCAATGATGTTGATGTGTACACGTTTACCAGTTAAATCGCTAAGGTATTTACGAAGATTTTCAACTTCAGTACCACCTTTACCGATTACCATACCTGGTTTCGCAGTGTGAATTGTAATGTTTACACGGTTTGCAGCACGTTCGATTTCTACTTTAGAAACTGAAGCGTCTTTAAGAGCCGTTTCAATATATTTACGCACTTTGATGTCTTCGTGAAGTAGAGTTGCATAGTCTTTTTCAGCGTACCATTTTGACTCCCAGTCACGAATAATACCAACGCGTAGTCCTATTGGATGTACTTTTTGACCCACGGATTAACCCTCCTTCTTCTCAGATACCACTAGAGTAATGTGGCTTGTGCGTTTGTTAATTGCGCTTGCACGTCCTTGTGCACGTGGACGGAAACGTTTTAAAGTTGGACCTTCGTCAACGAATACTTCAGAAACTACTAAAGAGTTGATGTCAAGATCGTAGTTGTGCTCAGCGTTAGCAACTGCAGATTTTAATACTTTCTCAACGACTGGAGACGCCGCTTTTGGAGTATGACGTAAAATTGCAACTGCTTCACCAACTTGCTTACCTCGGATTAAGTCTACAACTAGACGTACTTTGCGAGGAGCAATGCGTACTGTACGAGCGATAGCTTTAGCTTGTGTCATTAGGATTTACCTCCTCTCAAAATTAGCGTCTTGTTTTCTTGTCGTCTGCACCGTGACCTTTATAAGTACGTGTCGGTGCGAACTCACCAAGTTTATGGCCTACCATATCTTCTGTTACGTATACAGGAACATGTTTACGTCCATCATATACAGCAATCGTTAAACCGATGAAGTTCGGGAAGATTGTAGAACGGCGTGACCAAGTTTTGATAACTTGTTTTTTCTCAGAAGCCTCTTGCGCTTCCACTTTTTTCATTAAGTGGTCATCGACAAAAGGTCCTTTTTTCAAGCTGCGACCCATGTAGGAACCTCCCTCCGTGATTCCACCACGGCTCTCACATAGAACCGTAGTTTAACCACTTTATTTTTTACGACTACGGATGATAAATTTATCCGATTTGTTTTTCTTCTTGCGAGTTTTGTAACCAAGTGCTGGTTTACCCCAAGGAGTCATTGGTGATTTACGTCCGATTGGAGAACGTCCTTCACCACCACCGTGTGGGTGATCGTTAGGGTTCATTACAGAACCACGAACTTCTGGGCGTTTACCTAACCAACGGCTACGACCTGCTTTACCGATGTGTACAAGTTCGTGTTGTTCGTTACCAACTTGACCGATTGTAGCGCGGCAAGTAGCTAAAACTAAACGTACTTCACCAGATTGTAAACGAACGATAACGTACTTATCTTCACGACCAAGTACTTGCGCAGAAGTACCAGCTGAACGTACTAATTGTCCGCCTTTACCAGGTTTTAACTCGATGTTATGGATTGTAGTACCCATTGGAATGTTTGCTAATGGTAAAGTGTTACCTACTTTAATATCAGCATCTGGACCAGAAACGATTGTTTGACCAACCTCTAGACCTTTTGGTGCTAAGATGTAAGCTTTTGCTCCATCAGCGTAGTTGATTAATGCGATATTCGCAGAACGGTTTGGATCATATTCAATAGTAGCAACTTTTGCCGGAATGCCATCTTTAACACGTTTGAAATCGATAACACGGTATTGCTTCTTATGACCACCACCATGATGACGAACAGTGATTTTACCTTGGTTGTTACGACCAGCTTTGCGTTTAGTTGGTTCAAGCAATGATTTCTCAGGCTTGTTAGTTGTAATTTCCGCAAAGTCTAATGACGTCATGTTACGACGACCATTAGAGGTAGGTTTATACTTTTTAATCGCCATTGTGTTTTCCCTCCTTCTTGAGTGTTCAAATCATAAATCCGTTAGGATTACATTTCGAATAATTCAATTTCTTTGCTATCAGCAGTTAGTTTAACGATCGCTTTACGACGTTTGTTAGTGTAACCACCGTAACGGCCTACGCGTTTGAATTTACCTTTGTAGTTAAGAACGTTTACTTTCTCAACTTTTACGCCAAAGATTTCTTCTACAGCGTCTTTTACTTGAGTTTTGTTAGCGCGAGTGTCTACTTCGAAAGTATACTTTTTCTCTGCCATAAGTTCTGAAGAACGCTCAGTAATGACCGGACGTTTTAAAATATCACGTGCTTCCATTATCCAAGCACCTCCTCAACTTTTTCTACTGCAGACTTAGTGAATACAACTTTATCATGACCTAATAGATCAAGAACGTTGATTCCGTTTGCAGTTAAAACTGTTACACCTGGGATGTTACGAGCAGATAATGCTACGTTTTCATCTAGGTCAGCAGTTACGAATAAAGATTTTTTCTCTAAAGAAAGATCTTTAAGGATTTTTGTGAATTCTTTTGTTTTTGGTGCTGCTAGAGTTAGAGCATCAAGAACTAAGAAGTTTTGTTCTACTACTTTAGCTGATAAAGCAGATTTAAGAGCTAAACGACGAACTTTTTTAGGTAATTTATAAGAATAGCTACGTGGAGTAGGACCGAATACGATACCACCGCCGCGCCATTGTGGAGAACGGATAGAACCTTGACGAGCACGACCAGTTCCTTTTTGACGCCATGGTTTACGACCACCACCAGCAACTTCAGAACGGTTTTTAACCTTGTGATTACCTTGACGAAGAGAAGCGCGTTGAGCAACTACTGCGTCGAATAATACTGCTTCATTTGGCTCGATTCCGAAGATCGCATCGTTTAATTCGATTTCACCAACTGAAGCACCTGTTTGACTAAGTACAGATACTTTTGTCATTCCTGTTTCCTCCTTTCCTTAAGTGATTACTTAGCTTTAATTGCAGTTTTTACTGTAACTAGAGCTTTTTTAGAACCAGGAACATTACCTTTAACAAGTAGTAAGTTACGATCTGTGTCAACTTTCACGATTTCTAAGTTTTGGATTGTAACTACATTGCCACCCATTTGACCAGGTAATTTCTTTTGTTTGAATACGCGGTTCGGAGCAACTGGACCCATTGAACCAGGACGACGGTGGTAACGAGAACCGTGGGCCATAGGACCACGAGATTGTCCGTGGCGTTTGATAACACCTTGGAAACCTTTACCTTTAGTAACTCCTGTTACATCGATTACATCGCCTTCTGCGAAAATTTCTACTTTGACTTCTTGACCAACTTCGTATTCTTCCACGTTCACGTTGCGGAATTCACGAATGAAGCGCTTAGGAGCAGTGTTCGCTTTTGCTACGTGACCTTGTTCTGGTTTGTTAGAAAGCTTAACGCGCTTGTCTTCGAAACCAACTTGAATTGCTTCGTAGCCGTCTGTTTCAACAGTTTTCTTTTGAAGAACTACGTTTGGAGTAGCTTCGATAACTGTTACCGGGATTAAATCGCCGTTTTCAGCGAAAACTTGTGTCATACCAATTTTTCTACCTAAGATTCCTTTAGCCATTTGTCACACCTCCTGTAAGTTTTAAAAGTTATATTGTTTTTACCATTAAAGTTTGATTTCGATATCAACGCCAGATGGTAAATCAAGTTTCATTAACGCGTCAACAGTTTGTGGTGTTGGGTTAACGATATCGATCAGACGTTTATGCGTACGCATTTCGAATTGTTCACGAGAATCTTTGTACTTGTGAACCGCACGAAGAATTGTGTACACAGACTTCTCAGTTGGAAGTGGAATCGGACCTGATACACTTGCACCTGAACGTTTTGCAGTTTCCACAATTTTCTCAGCAGATTGATCTAAAATACGGTGATCATACGCTTTTAAACGAATACGAATCTTTTGTTTTGCCATTATTTTCCCTCCTTCTCGCCTATTTTCTAGACATTCTCCACGAAAATTTTCCCACACACCGCCATGGCAAAGCGGCCGGGTGTGTCGGCAACCTCTCGCTTCATCGCAGTCAAAGACCAACATTCAACATTATATACAATAAAAAAAGAATAAGCAAGTCTTTTCGCTAAATTCTTTTAAATGTTGCAGATATTCTTAGTACTACTATTTCTTCGCTTTATTAAGCCGTTTATTAGTATATAAAATTTCTATACATATTGCAACACTTAAGGTTGTCATATCAACATTTTCGCACATTTCAAATAACTCAAAAAAGAAAAAAGTAGTTTCTATATAATTATAGAAACTACCCAGACTGTAGACAAACTCAATGAATTTTGAGTTTGCCTACAGTCTTTTTTCTTTTACAATAAAATAAAGTAAAGCCGTTGATTTCCACTACGGGCGGACGCTTTCCGCGGGCGGGGTCGAGCTGCTTCCCTCGCTTCGCTCAGTCCAGG